>NZ_JAMYUQ010000025.1:0-62823 GCF_040323095.1 Mesorhizobium sp. M0058 | reverse complement strand
CAATACGCTGAACGTGACCGGCTACAATCCCGCAACCGGCACCGTCAGCTATACCTACACGCTGCTCGACAACGAGGCCCATGCTTCCGGCGCCTCCACCAACAGCCTGTTCGAGAACCTTGCCGTCTCGCTCACCGACCAGGACGGCCAGAACGCCACAGGCACGCTGTCCGTCAACATCGTCGATGACGTGCCGACATTGGGAACCGTGCAAAGCCAGCAGGCAAGCACCGATACGTCGCAAACGCCGGCCGTTGGAACACTCCACTTCGTCCCCGGCGCCGACGGCGCCGGGGCCACCATGACGGTCACTGCCAACACAACAGGCATCACTTCGGCCGGCCACAACCTCATCACGGAGCAGTCCGGCAGCGTGTTGACCGCCTATGCCGACAACAACAACAACGGAAGCCATGATGCAGGCGACACGGCGGTCTTTACCATCACCGTTAATCCGAATGCCGGTACGTCGGGGCAGTACACGTTCGACCTTTTGGCACCTTTGGACGGCACTGTCAGTAATGTCTCCGTTGCATCGAGCGGCGCCTTCGGCTCCGGCCCCAGCAATTCCATCGTGGTGACGGCGGGCGGTCAGAATGTCGTGATGGTGACCGGATGGGCGCCAACGGATGCCGGCGGCTCCTTCACCTCACCACACGAGACGGCATGGCTGGCCGGCGGCATGCCATCGTTGACACAAACAAGCAACGTCAACGGTTCGTCAGCAGGTTGGGGCCTCGGCAACAACAATTTCGACGGAGGCGAGTTCATGCGTTTCGATTTCGGGACGCCGGACGACTATGACGGCCCGGGCGGCTATACGGCTCCGGCCATCACCCTCGCGACTGTTAGCTATGCCAAGTTTTCGTTCGATGCGGTTACCGCCGGCGACAAGATCGAGTTCGTCGCCCACTACACCAACGGAACCACGGCTTCCTTCACTCCGGCGGTCGGTGCGACGTTGCTGACGATCACATCGCCTGCCGGAACGCAGATCGCATGGGTCGACGCCTATGAGTCGTCGGGCAAGACCAAGCTGAACCTGACGGATGTCGGGGTCACGAGCACCACGGTCGACCATACAATTCCGGTCGCGTTGCAACTCACGGATGGCGACGGGGACACAACAACGACGGCGAATTTCACTGTCCACGTGGCGGCCGGACTGATACCTTTTGCCATTGCCGCTCCGGTCGTACTCGACCTCAACCATGATGGAATCCACACCACCGATCTGACGCACTCCACCGTTTCGTTCGACTATAACGGCGATGGCGTCGCTTCGAAAACCGCCTGGGTCGATACGCATGACGGTATCCTGGCGATCGATCTCAATGGCGACGGCAAGGTGAACAACGGTTCGGAGATCGTGTTCACCCAACATGCCGCCGGCGCTGCGACCGACCTTGCCGCGCTCGAGCAGCTCTATGACACAAATCATGATGGCAAGCTGACTGCCGCCGACCACGACTTTGCGCAATTTGGTGTCTGGCAAGATGCCAACGGCAACGGCGTGTCGGATTCGGGCGAGTTCAAATCTCTGGCCGCCTTGGGTATCGTCGAGATCGGCCTCGATAGCAACAATCAGCACTCGGTTTCGGCGGACGGCTCGGTCTTGACCTATGGCGAAGCCACCTTCACGACCGCCGACGGTCAGATAGCCGCGGTCGGCGACATCGGCTTCGGCAACTACGATAACGCTAGCTCCGGAAGCACGGCCGCCATCGCCGGCACTTCGGGAGCCGACACGTTCAAGATCGACAATCTAAACATCAAGGATCTGATCGCCGACTACCATGCCGGTGAAGGGGACAAGATCGACTTGAGCGCGTTGTTCGACAAGGCGCCGGCCGGCAACATGGCCGACTATGTGCATTACGACACCGCGACCAGCACCGTGAGCGTCGATACCAGCGGCTCGGGCAACGCGGCCAACTTCGTGGATGTCGCCGTTCTGCAGAATGCGCCTGCCACCGGCACGATCAACATCCTCTACGACGACACACAACATCAACAGCACACGGCCACGATTTAGCACTTATGCGTGGCCGTACTCTCATGCTACATATTAGCGAAACATAAAACCGCAGTTTGGAGAGGGACTTAAATGAAGCGTTGTGCAAGATTGCTGGCTTCGGCCGCGGTGCTGCTGTTGGCTGGATCGACGGGCTATGCCGCCGACATCATCGACGGGCCGGTGGCCGACTATTGCCGGTCCGTCGGCACATCGAACCTGGTGTTGAACGACAACATCGTCGATCTCAAGGTCCAGGTGGTCAAGCTGATGGACGAGTCGGTGGCCGTCGCCAACAGCTCGGAATGGATCAATTCGTCCCGCCCCGCCTTCGTCTGGGCGTCGGAAGCCAAGGTCGCCTGCGGCATGGCCTATGGCTACCTCAAGACGAACTACAAGGACGAGGACACGCTCAACAAGTGCGAGTGCTTCCACGACCGCATGGTCGAGTACATGAACTGACCGAAAGGGATCAAGTCGCGCCGACAGGCTGACGATGATCGCCCGTGGAAGATTGTCGAGAGCGATTGCCGGAGCGATCGCACTGGCCGTTTTTGCCCCTGAAGCCCGTGCCAACTGGCTGGAACGACCTGCCCTCGAGCAGCAAGCTCCGTCCGGCTTGACGCGGCCGGTTCGCTGCGATTTCGCTCCGGAATGGACGCGCGAGACATTCAAGGCGTTCGCGACGTGCCAGGCATCGCTCTACGGCCTGGAGCCGGTGCTGGCGCACGCGGTGATGGAGATCGAAAGCGGATTCGATCCCGATGTGCACGGCGCCGATGGTGAAGTCGGGTTGATGCAAGTGATGCCGGCGACGGCGCGAATGCTTGGCTTTCGCGGTTCGCTCGACGAACTCGCGGTCCCTGCGACCAACATCGCGCTCGGCGTCAGATATCTGGCGCAGGCAAACAGCCTTGCCGAAGGCGATCTTTGCACGACCGTCATGAAATATCGCGCCGGGCACGGTGAAACCCGGTTCTCCGAACTTTCGGTCCGCTACTGCCGGCATGCGCGCGCAATCCTGGCGAGAGAAGGTTTTGCGGTGGCCGGCCCGCTACCGGTGGCGACGTTCGGATTCTCCGCATTCCCGACAGCAGGAGACGATGGTGCCCCTGCCCCGGCGAGGCGGATTTGTGTGCGCCGACTGTTCGTGCCGGGCCCGCGATACATGAAATGCACGGACTATCGAAGCGCCGGGCAAGCCAGAATGATCAAGGCGCTCCGGGCAAAACTTTTCGACGGCTGAGCCATAATCCAGCAATTGCAAAGACGGCGAGGCAAGTCTGCCGTAAGATGAACGGATGAGACCGGGACAAATACCCGGCGGGATATGAGGGAGGCATCATGGATTCTGGCCGGCAGCGACACGGTTCGTGGACGTGGGCGATCGTCTTTGCGTTAGCGGGCATAGTGTCGGGCTGCCAGTCGAAAGGCAGCGTCTCGGACGCGCTCGACCAGGCGGCGATCGCCGCACCCGGAGCGCCGGCCGCCGGCACCGCTGCCAGCCCGGCCCAAGCCACGCGATCGCTCGGCACCGGGTCGACGAAGGTCACGATGCTGCTGCCTTTGTCGGCCCCGGGAGTCGCCGGCGAAAACGGCCGGAAGATGCTCGATGCGACCAAGCTGGCGATGGCCGACCTTGGAAATGTCCTGCTCACGGTCACGGTCGAGGACACCAAGGGCGACAGCGCGCACGCCAGCGAATTGGCTGTGAAGGCGATCACCACTGGAACCAAGATCGTCATCGGCCCGGTCGAACTCGCGGCCGCGCAGCACATAGCCAAGCTCTCGGGATCGAAGCGACCGCCGGTGCTGGCGCTGGCCGACAATTTCGCCGGCGGCCCGGGCGTCTATGCGGTGCGCCTCAACGAGGCCGACAGCGCGGCCGCGGGCGCAGCCGGCCTGGCGGCCAAAGGCAGCAAGAAGTTCGTGTTGCTCGTCGCGGCAGGAGCGAATGCCGGCGCGGTTGAAACGCGGGTCGCCAACAGCCTCAGCATCTATGGCGCGACGCTCGCCGTCACCATTCCGTATCCGGCCGGCGATGGCGGCACCAAAGTGGTCAATGATATGGGCTCGCTGGTCGAGGCTCCCGATGCCATCATCATCGCCAGCGGCGACGACAATCCGGCGCAGATCCTTGCGGCGCTCAAAACGAAAGGCATTCCTGGAAAAGCAGTCGCCGTCATTGGAACCAACCGCTGGCTGGAACATCCGATGGAGCCGCTGTTTGAGAGCTCCTACATCGCCACGCTCGACCCAACCGAAACCGGCCCGATCGCCGACCGCTTCAAGACGACCTACAATTATCCAGCCGACGCCAATGTCGCCTACGCCTATGATATGGTCGCCCTGACAGCAGGAATTGCAAGTTCGGCCGGGCCTGACGGCTTCAGCAAGCAGGTGCTCGAAAATCGGAGCGGATTTCGCGGATCGACCGGCCTGTTCCGGTTTCGGGCGGATGGCTCCAGTGAGCGATCCATGCCCTTCTACCAGGTTCGAAAAGGTGCACTCAAGCTGGTCGCCAAATCGACATCGGGGTATTGAGGGGCAAGGAACCTTGCTTGAGTTGATGGGCTGGCTGAGGCACAATCGCTTGATATTGCTCGGAAGCCTGCTGCTCCTGTCCGGGGTCTTGTTGATAATCCGGGCCGCCGATCTGCTTCCCATCGATCGGCCGATACCAGCGCCGCGTCAATCCATCGACGATAGCCAGCCAATGCGACCAGTTGCGACCGTCGCCAATACGCCATGGCGAGGACGGGCACGCAAGATTGCTCAGGACGTTATCGCGCCGCCACAGCTTGATTCGGCGCAAATCGAACGGGTCGAGCCGCGCCCGCCGCTCAGCGACCTTGGTCTGGCCGCGCCTGCAGGGATGCGAATGCCAAAGGATTGGCCAGGGGTCTTGCTTTACCAACCGGTTGCCACCTCGTCGGCAACCTTCGAATCCATGGGGCGCAAGGTAGTCATCAGCGGGATCCAAGGCATTGACCTGGATGAGACCTGTTCCTTTCGTGGCATCGCCTGGCCTTGCGGCCAGCGTGCGCGCGCGACGTTCAATTCCTGGCTGCGCGGCCGGGCGCTGAAATGCGTCGTGCCGCCGGAAATCGATCGTTTTGCCATTGCGGCACCGTGCAGCTTGGGCAAGCAGGATGTCGGCGCGTGGCTTGTTTCCAATGGCTGGGCGACGGCCTTGGCGAGTGGCATCTATGGCAAGGCGGAGGCAGTGGCCAGAGACGCGCAGATGGGGATATTCGGCCCGCCGCAATAGCCGATAATTCGGTGTCGTTGCTTTTGCCGCCGTAGCCTTGCTTTTGAAGGGCTGATTTCGGGCCGATGGTAGGTGATTGCGCCATTACTAAAATTGTATGTTTCCTCGAAACTGAAAGTGCAGCACCTTGGCCTTATGACAGCCGATCAGGCGGGAGATTGGCTAATGATGACACCAATGGCGAATAGCTCGCCCCGGCAATGGAAAGATATCGCATGGCTGACTGCCCTGGGATCGGCGGGAATTCTGCTCCTCTCGGTTGGCCTAAATTATCTGCTTCTGTTCTCGGAAGCCTTGACGCCCTTCGGCCGCAGCATGGTCACAGCGATCCTCTTGCCGGTCATCGTCGGTGGCCCACTTTTCCTGTTCATTGGACTGCAGCGGACCGAGCTCGTCCGTTATCGAAGAGAACTCAACAAGTCGGCGACCTTTGACAGCCTGACAGGCTGCCTCAACCGGACAGTCTTCACGTCGATGGTCGAAAGGAGAGCAACCAGGCCGGAATCGTCTGGTCCAAGATCTGGCGCCTTCCTGGTCATTCATCCCGAACACATCAGGTCCATCAATCTGCGCTTCGGCCTTGGCTGGGGTGACGAAGCCTTGCGGCTCATAGCCTCGACCATCCAGTCATCGGTACGCAAGGAAGATCTGGTGGGCCGGATCGGAACCTCCATGTTCGGGGTCTTTCTGCCCGGTGCGACAGAAGACGACGCCAGGGAGATCGGCGACCGTATCCGGGCGCGCGTGGCCCAAGCCTATTTCGCGCCAAAAGGAACCGCGGACACGCTGACCATCAGCGTCGGCGGCGTGGTGTTTGAAAACGAGTTGGAATTCGAGGACATGTTCCGATCGGCGGAATCGCTGTTATCCGGCGTCGAACGCCAGCCCGGATTTCAATTGTCGCACCTCCACAACTAGCTGAAACAAGTCGTTGCCGGAGGAACACCGCCGCAAATGTCTTGCCGCACGGCTGCGGCAGCGATCATCTTGGCCCTTGTTGCCAAACCGGACGATTGACCCATGGGCGGTTTCAACCCGTGGGAGGTCTGGTTCCTGACGGTGCTGACGGCATCGCCGCGCATCGCTGGCAGTATTTGCCGGACCGACCAAGTTCTGGTTGCCGCTGGTTGCAGCAACCTTGATCGCCTTGATGGCCGGCTATCGGACCATGCTGCTGCCGCCGAACTCCTGACAGGTCGAGACACCCGCCGCGCGAGTAGCATCAGGTTCGGCGCTCAGGGTACGAGCGACAAAGCTTGAGGCACACAGATGCTGGATCCCCACGGCTCTCTCTTCATCGGTGGGGATCACAAGCGCGTCGACGTCGGAACCAGCAAGGCTGATGACCTCGTCGCCTCGCCCATTCAGCTTGTGGTCGATATTAACCGCAAGCCAGCCGGCCACAGCCCCGGCCCTCTCTCGAATATATGGCGCGTTTTGGCGTATGCCTGCCTTGAACACCAGCGTGTCCAGTCCGCCTATCGCAGCGGCCAGCGACCCGATCTCGCGTGCGATACGATAGACGAAGAGATCGACTGCTTCGGCGGCAAGAGGATCATCGGAGTCGATTAGCGTCGCATATCACCGGATATCCCCGACACTCCGAGCAGGCCGGATTGCTCGTAGAGAAGGGTGACCAATCGTCCGTCTGCAGCTTCCGGTCATTCAGCAAATGGAGGGTGACGCCAGGATTGAGCGCGCCGCAACGCGTGCTCATGACGAGGCCGTCCAATGTCGAAAACCCAACACTTATTCCAGCATTCATGGCGCACAGACTGGCACCGCTGCCGAGATGGGCGACGATCACCTTGCCGCCAGCTGCGGGTCCGTAGCGGGTCCGAAGCTGCGAAGCGATATGGCTATAGGTAAGCCCGTGAAACCCATAGGAAATGCCGGCATCGGTCATCGCATGCGGAAGGCCATAGATCTTGGCGATCCGAGGCCGAGCGTATTCTTATGGATGACGATCTGGATGCGCCCAGGTAGTCGTCTTCATACGTGTCCTCGCCATACGGAGTTCAGAACCCGCCTAATTGCACGTGGTTGCCGCCGATTACCGCACGCATCGTTGCAGGTTCTTTCGAGACCGGGAGGCTTAGCTACTGTGACAGGCGCCAACGAAAGACCGACAAATTGACGAACAGGCCCAAAGCCATTTCACTCTAGCGGAAAGACTTAGCCAATAACGCTCAATTCAAACTTTGAGAATTAAGCGTAATCCATTGATGTAGTAAGTTTGTGGGCCCGGAGGGTCAGCGTTTTCTACAGGAAATCAGTACGTTAGTGGATGGTTCGCCAAGCCGTTTCTCTCGTATTCTCTCGTATGGTCTGGCGAACCAAAGGCCCAAGAAGACAACTAGTTCCATGCGAGCTGTATTTGAGCATGGTAGTATGAGCGCTGCCGCATTTGGCCGGAAGCTGACTGGCCGCTTCTGGCGCAAAACGATAACGGACGTTTAACCTGGTCTGGTTCAAGTACCGTTGTCGGGTTCAAATCGCGTGACCACGCCAATGGTACTCCAGTATGGCGCTTCGGAACCTCCAGGTTGCGGGGCCTTGTGATCGCAAGTAAACAGTCGCGGAATTTGGTCACACGAAATGCCAACCGCCGGTTTCGAACGTCCGCAATTCGTGGCGTCAACGATATATTGCACACCGACGGGACCTTACTGACCGATGCCGGCCTGCTCGCCTGGAGGCTGGGGAGGAGCGGCCCGGGGAGTCTCTGGGCCGGCGTCGGTCACCGCTGGCATTACGCTGTTGCCGGCGGAAGCTGACAGTCATTGTGATAAGGGCAATTCGCCCACCTCGTGGTCAAACTGCGCGGCCGTGAATGACCTACTGCATTCCGCGGAGGGAATTCACGTCGGCGCAGAACTCGGCGTAGGGCTTGCTCATTGCCGCGTCATTGCATTCGCGCATGATCATTTCGCGCATGGCCTTAGGCTTGGCCATGAAGACCGCCTTGAACTCGGGCATGGACTTCAGTGTCTTCATCGAGGCATCGGTGTAGAATGGCACGATATTGTCGACGACATCAACCGCGCCGGCAACTGCCATGCTCCCCAGATTGCCGGCCGAGCACCCGCCGCGTGAACGTGCTGCTCAGGGAGAACAATAGCGAACGCGCTCATTGCCTCTCCCTTCGCTGCCCCAGCCAGGCCACGCGCCTTTCTCGTTCGCCGGGCTTTGGGCTTACAATTCCAATCTCGACATAACCAGCTGCACCATCATCACAGAGCCTGCCGCAGAACCGATGAAGCAGTTGCATGATCAACAGCCTCTCATTCTCTACCAGGCATACTATGACGTCTGGCTGGACCCGGGGACCAAAGGACCAGCCTCAAGGACATTCTCAGCCACGACATCGACGGTCAGCTGCAGTTCAACCGCGTTGGACGTGAGGTGAACACGAGCGCCGTCAACAAATTTCCCAACGACCATCCCGGCCTGGTCGGGCGGAGCCGGCGACTTTTTCTGTTCGCCGAAATCGTCAAGCACGCCCCTGCTGGGGCGAAGCTTTCTAAAGCACGCTCCGACCACATATTTTAGGAGGGCGGGATGACAGAGCGTGAGCAAGAGATCGTCGCGAATGCATGGGCACTGGCTACGGGCGCACAACAAATCCTAGAGGCGCTTCTCATCATGCTGAAAAAGTCGGGAACGTCGCGCGAGCTTCGATTGCCGGGTAGCCGGGAAGTGGACCATCAGTTAGGGGTCCGTAGCTAGAGCGTGATAAAGCAGCAAACACACTATCATAGAAACGGCGCTGCCTAGCAGCTGGTCTGCCGTCAGGCCGGAAAAATAGACAAGATGAAACGCCACCAACGCTCTACCAATCACGGTTCGGAACACTGCCGAAATAACCGTTAGTCGGCGCTAATGTTCCGGTCGGGACTCGCTACCGCTTTGGAAGCATTCTGCACTCGGGGGAGAGGGCGTGGGCAAAGTCCAGCGTCATCAAGGTGCGGATCAGGCCGACCGCTGGCGCAAGAACGCAAAGCGGCGGTGGATGTGGCGACGGCAATATCTGCCGGCGCTGGTGATGGTTCCCTGACCGGCTCATCCCAGCTGGCTGGCTGAGTGGCACCCGCACGGCCGGCGCGGGGAGCCTGCGATATCAAGGGCAACATTTCCACCAGTACCGATGAGCGATTTATCACGTTCCAGGGCAGGAGCATTACTGGAAGACGACGATCAGTTTCAGTACAGCGAGCGCTGGCTGTGCAGCGAGGCAGAGGCATGGGCCGCCGGCTGGCGCAAAGCAAGGCGGTAGCGCGGTAGCCACCACCATGTGCAGGCCCACCAGCCCGTCATCATGGTCCGAACCTGATCGCACCCGCCGACCTTGGTCTCAACGTCGTTGATTGGCACTGCCACGCGGCTTTCCTTCATTCGCATGGTTCGCAGAGATTAGCACGATCGCATACTCTCATCATCCGGCGTCGTCTCCCTCACAAAGCAGCGCCGGTAAGGCTCGGCGCCCTTCTTGTTTGTCCCGTGTGCCAAAGGAGGTCGCCGGGCCTGCCGTTGCTCATCTTTGCGGGTTGCTCCTGATGGCTCCGCTTGGCGCCGTGGCCCTGCGTCTTCCTTCGGGTAAGGCCGGCGAGGCGCTTGTCAGACGGCCTGGCATGTAGAATTATGGTCCTCGTTGCGGCGACGCCCTCAATGGAGAGCGCCAATGGCCAGAACAAACCTTCCGAACAGCTTTCCCGGGCTGAAATCGAGCGCTTCCTGGCGGCAGCCGAAGCGCTGCACAAGAGCATCGCCGGGCCGCTCCTGGCGTACCACAGGGAGCACTGCCAAGCTCTACCTGAGGCCCATGGACCCCTGTTGAAGTCGATTGAGACGGTCACCGGTCAGAAGGCGCAGTTCATCCGCTGGAACGGGACAGGACCGGCACAGCCCCGGAGAAGCCTCCGGGCTGGTTCTCCTCGCGCAACTCTCGCGCCGCATCACCTCTAAGAGCAGTTCGAAGACGCTTTCGATTTCGCCGTTGATTTGGTCGGCAGGGATGCCAGGCTTCTCGGCCGCTGTCGTCAATTGGTCTGCTAAGTCGCTGGCGGCGATCGGATCGCCCTGCGCCACAATCGCGGCGCGGAGGGGTTTTATTAGCTCCCCCTCATCTTGACGCCGGCGCCGGCTGCTCCAAAGTCTTGGGCATGGCTCGGGGAAGTATCAAAGTTGGCGACGAGGTCGCAGTCACGGCGATTGTGCGCGGCCGGGTGACGCCCGATCGCATAAGCGTGACGATCCCCTCCTACGACTTCCCGCATTCTGTTGTCGATTCGACTTGGAAGGCTGTGATTGGCCAGCATATGGAATTGATCGGCCCTGTCACACGCATCGACGGGGACAAGGTAACCGTCAGCCTCCGGCCATTGGTGACTGTCGACGCCGAGCACGTGCGCCTGGTCGAAAGCAACGTGGCGCTTCCGCGAGCGCGAAAAAGGCCGCTCGTTGACAAAGTTTAACTTGCCTGCCCACCCAAGGAACGGCCAGTGAAACTTTCCCCATCACATCGGCTCTGGTCGCCTCCCGCTAGCTGCCGGCGCGTTGCGATATCGGCGCAGTAGACGGGTCGGCATTTTCCGAACTTTCCGACATCTCGTCGCGATGACGTTGGCGAAGGCGCTTCAGCAGTTCGCGTGAGGCTTGGATCGCCCTGCGCGATTGATCCATGTTCTGGCGAAACGTGGCGCGTTCCTCCATGGACTTCTGCCACTTCAGCAAGGTAGCCGTAGTCGCAGTGGCCGCTTGAGCGATATCTATGGGCGTTGCAACCATCGCATCCTCCCAAAAAAGGCAATGGTAAACGCAATCTTTATAGGCCCGCCGAAACCCTTTCTTCAATCAAAAACGACCGTACAGATTCATACACCAAATGGTATTCGTCGGGGCGCTCGACGGCGGCTTCGTCGACCTCGGCCTCCATCTCGTCGTTGACGGTTTTGGTCTTGCCAAAACCGTCCATCGCCACACCGTCAAGCCCTGCAGCCAGCTGGCACCTCACGCTCCTTGCCATCCTTGCGCGCTTGGGCGCCGTACATCCAAGCGTAGGTGGCGCGTTCCTGATCTTTCTTAGGCATGGCCATTTGCATCATCCTCCCGGAAATCCAGCAGCCTTGCGTGCCCCAGCTTCTCTTCGCCTTTGAGGGTCTTGACCCAGCCAACCAGTCCGGGCTTCAGCCACTCGGCCTTGTCCTTTTTATGCCCCTTCGGGACCGGGCCGCCAACCTTGCCCTGGACGCGATCCCAAAGCGCTTGCCGCTCATCGGCACTGAAGTTGACGAGTGCGCCGCCTTTATAGAGGCCCTTTTCAGCGATGATCACCTGGGTAGCTTTGCCGCGCTCGCGCTGTGCACCGATGATTTGCATTTCCTTTTCCTCAAAGCACTTGATCTTGCGCCAAGCGCTCGTTTGCCGCTGCGATATGGGCTGCCCTTGAGCTTCGAGACCATGTCTTCTAGCCCGTCTCGTCGACCAGGTGGTAGACGGCGTCACCAGTGCGGCATCGCTCCGCTGAATTGAATGCGCCCGCCGGCAGGGATCATTTCGTGCAGGATCTCGCCGCGATCTTCGGTCGGCATCCCGCGCAGGTCATGATGCGTGGAACCCTGCCGGTTGCTGACCGTTCTCCGTCAATGGAAGCCCCGAACCAACAGAGCCAAACGATCCTCGTGGTTGACGGCGACGTCATCGCCCGATGCGTCATCGCGGACTATCTCCGCCACTGTGGCTACAGGGTGATTGAGGCCCATTTCGCACGTGAGGCGCAACAAGCGTTGAACTATGCGGAGTTCGGTGTCGACACCGTCTTGTGTGACGTTGACCTGCCGGGCAACATGAACGGGTTCCAACTGTCGAAGTGGGTTCGCGAGAACAAGCCCGAGGTCAAAATAGTGCTTTCCGCCGCAGTAGAACGAACTGCGATCGCGGCGGGCGACCTTTGTCAGGAAGGCCCGCACCTTGCGAAGCCGTATGAGCCGGCCAACGTAGTGGACCATATCAGGCGACTGCAGCGTGTTTGGAGCTTACGATCCAGGAACCCTGGTGCAAAGCGCAATTGATCTCTGTCCAGACGCCGAGAGGCTCGTCTGCATACCAATGGTGATTTAGCCCTGCGAACTGGACGCCGCTCAAAGGAAGAACGGCGTATAAGCCGCAGTCCTGCGTGCGGCCGCAACAGTGGACGGTTGTCGCGCGCAGGACGGAGGAAATTCGCCCTCCTGCGCGGGCGGTGAACGGGATACCGTAGGAGCGTCAGCATAGCGCCGGCCACAGGATGGGACGCGGCACCGACTGTCCCCGTCCGGTAGTCCGCATGTTTTGGTCGAAGCCGACCGGCTGAGATCGTGCGCATTTTGGTTCTCGACGGTACGGCCGCTGATCGGCGATGATGCGAGGACCGAGTTGCCTGGAAGAAATCGATCTGGTCTTGCACCTTTTTTGCTTCCTCATTCGCGGGGCAGCTTGTGATTTTCCAGCCTGACAGACCCTCCCCTGTCTATAAGAAATTTCCCGACGCATGAGCGCACGTCCAACACAGTGCGGGCTCCAATGCTCACCGGCTGCGCGAGAATGGTAACCACCTACCTTGAGGGGAGCGCCACGTGCGTAGTCAACGATGCAGGCGCTGCCAACCTCGGCATCCCCGGGAATAGCAGGCTTATAAATGAATATATCGTTGATCAACGCTATCGGCGCAGCCGCCGGGAGATGGACAGACCGCGTTCCAGCTAGGGGTATCGATGTTCCAGGCTAAAGGCATTGGCATGCCCGAATTAGAAAAAAGACCTGAATCCCGTAAAGCAGCAACAAAATGCCGAAAGCTATCCAGAAGCCGGGTCGCGTAAGCAATGCCAGATCTTTTCTTAGCTGCTCCATTCACATCAACTAACATGGCCAAGCGTCGTTCCCGTCCGCTGGGGACAAATTTCAACTAAGCTGATCGTCGCATAATGGCCGCGCCACTGCGGATCGAGACACCTCAGCGCCCCGCATGAGCACGCGCAACTCGATCGGAGGCGCAAGGAGAAAGTTCGGAACGGTTCCAAGAACCCCAAGCAAATTGAGCGCCGCAGCGGACGATAAGGTTCACGCATATCCCCGGCGAACATCCGCACAGCATTGGTCAACATCAACGGCAGAAGGGCGTCCGAAAAGAAACGCATCTCTGCGTCACCGCCTCATCGAGAGTCACCGCTGCGGCATCCTGAATACGGTCGGCGATCCGAAGAGCATGCATTGCGCAAGATTTTCCAGATGAACTGATGCCGAGACCGGCCCAAGCGTCCACCCTAGCCTCCAGCCGGTCATTGCATGAGACTTCGACAGGCTGTTCACAATTATCGTCCGCTCTCTCATTCCGGGACTGAATGCTATTGAGAGGAACTCGCCGTCGAACACTGTGCTGCGGTAAACCTCATCGCTGATGATCCATAGATTGTGCCGCTCGGCAAATGTGGCAATGGTTTCCAGATCCTCCTTGCCGAACACATATCCGCCGGGATTGTTTGGGGAGTTCAGCAAGATCGCCCGCGTTCGATCTCCTACCGCTGAACGGAGAATATCCTCGGATGCCTTCCGCCGCGCATTTTGCAGCGATAGTTTGACGGGTCGGACCACTGCTCCATCGGCGCGTATTGCCGCTTCGTATGTAGATACCAAGGCTCAAGGCAAAGCACCTCGTCGCCAGCTCCGGCAACGGAAGCTTAGTGCGATTGAGCGGCCAGGCGGCCGGTCCCCAATTCGTTCGAATGATGCGCTTGCCTCGCCAATGTCGCATGGTGAGTCAGCCGGCAAACCAAAACACTCAACCGCCGGTTAGGCCCGGCCGCCTGATGCGCCCCACAAGAGGCTGTGCCGGGCCGTTCGTCGGGGCTTCTGCACCTGAGTTGTTAATGTGCCCAGGCAACACACCATTGACGCCAAGACGATGGCAAGAAGGGGAGCCGCGCAGTCCTCAAGAATAAGTCAGCAGGCACCTAGACCGATGTAGGGCCTTCCGATCGCAGCTCTCGGCTCCTCGCGGCGCCGGCGCCCTGGCATCGTTTGATTGAACGAAGACGCTGAGTTGAGCTCTCGATACAAAAGCATCTCAGTCCTCGTGCCTCAATGGTCCGGGCATGCGGCTGCAGGGGATGAAGTCATGAAGTTCAGGGATTTGATCAGACGCGCCGAGGACAATGTGGAGAGGTCGTTCGACGATCTCGAAGCTGACTTGGCTAACGCTGTCGACCAGTGCCTCGATTTGGAGGATGTCGCCGACGTGCCAAACATGGCAGGCGAAAACAACGAACAGGATGACAGCGTACCAAGCGAGGACGGTGCCGGCGACGACGATGATAGCTCGCCGATACCAGCGCATCGGATGACCTCACATACGCAGAGCCGAATTGCTGCCGTGAGCTCGTTTAACGGCTTGTTCCACGATGCCAAGCTCCATTTCGAGGAGATCAACGCAAAAATCTCCGAAATTACAAGCACATGTCAACTGACGTCCGAGTTTTTTCACATCCTTCACGCGGACATTCTCCGTGCCAACGAACTGGAGTTGGCGAATCAAAATCTGATCGCAGATCAAAGGAACTTGTCGGAAACACTCAATGACCTGAACAGACGGTACTGTGAGCGTCAAGGCACCGTCGAGACATTGCAGCAGCGCCAGGCAAGCCTTGTTCAGGAGTGTGAAGTGCTCCGTGGCGCGTTGGCCGCGGCAAGGCTGGAGCTGGTCGAAGCGGCGAACACCACCACAAAGAACGAAGCGGAATTTGGCGACCTCACGAACATGCTTGCCGCCGCAAATGTCGAGGCCGACAGGCGCTCCCGAGAGAACAAACAGCTGCGTGAAAAGAATGTGAGCCTGTCTATTGACCTGGAAAAGGCCATGAAGCGGGAGGAAGAGGCACGGCATAGGCTGGATGCCTTCTCCACGATCCATGCCAACGAAGCTGCGCGAAATTCCGAAATGCTGAGTGCGCTCGGCAAGAGCGAAAAAGAGGCAATCAAATTGCACACCTCACTCGAGGTTGCGCAGGCGAAGCTATGGGAGGTGACCGAAGCAGCCAGGATTATGCAGGCGGACATGGATGGCGAGCTTAAACGCTGCCAGGCTGAGAACCGAGGATTGCGCTCAGAAATTCAAAGTCTCCAATCGCGCTTCGAACTCGCCTCAAACGCAAACAACGAGGCCGCGGCCGAGATCGCCAGGCTCCAGCTACAATGGAGCGACGCCCTGGCCGAAAAACAGGTGACCGACGAAAGGTTGGCCGCACTCACCGAGGAGGCCGAAACCAACAAGGTGAACCTTTCCAAGATCGCCGCAGATTTTGCACAGCTGTCCATGCAGCAGGCGTCCGATCAGATTGAACTCGATGTGAGACGGCAGGAATGCGAGGACTTGCGGGTCGAGATTGCCTCGGTCAATGCTCGGGTCAGGGAATTGCTGCCCTACAAGAGGTCGCATGGAAGCGCGAACGCCTTGCCGCATACATCTGACGTGGCAAATGTAGCGGTGACTGCAGACCGAACGGTGCATGCCGCACGCCGTGTCCGCCGCAGGGCCCTCGCCGCGTCGTAGGAGCAAAGAACCTCTCCTCGTGAGGCAATTGCCCATGTCGATGATCGTGGAACGGTATGCGCTGTTTGTTGCGCAAAAGATGACAGGACACTAACGCTGTTGTCGGGGCAGGACTTGGTGAGGCGGCCAGGAAAATCCTGTTGGGGCATCCTTGTAGCCGGGACAATGTCCCAGACGAGCCTCGCGCGTCGGCCGCAGGCGTCACCCCTGTGGCATCACGTCGCCTACCCTAATATGTCAGCAAGCACGCCTGCCGTGTTCCCGCGGTCGACCGCTCACAGCCGCCATGTCATTCCCGGAAAGCCCTCGACATCTGGTCGGTAAGCGGCTTCAGCAGATAAGACCAGACGCTGTGTTCGTCCGTACTTATGTGAACCTCCGCTGGCATACCGGGTTTGAGCACTTTGGCATCGGTCAGACAGGTGGACTTGTCTTCGACATTGATGCGCGCCGAGAAATAAGAAAGCTGGCGCTGTTGATCTTTTATCAGGTCCGCCGAGATGCGCTTGACAGACCCTTGGCAGGCAGGCGTAGTGCCGGCGTCGAAAGCCGGAAACCGGATCGAGACCCGCTGACCTGGACGAACGTCATCTATGCGCGACGGCGCAATCAGCGCGTCGACGACAAGGTTGCCGGTGTCAGGGACAATCATCATGAGAACCTCGCCCGCGGCAATCACGCCGCCGATCGTGTGAATGGAAGATTCCTGTACCGTTCCCGATTGCGGAGCGCGGATGGTGGTTTTGGCCAGTTCGTCCTGTGCCACAACCTTGCGCTCGCTGAGTTCGGTTTGCTTGGCTTCCGTTTCACGAAGTTCGCTCGTTACGTCACTACGCCTTTGTTCATCGAGCTGAAGAATCTGCAATTCGGTCTCGCTGATCCGGGCCTGCGCCTCGGCAACTGCCGCCGCGAGGCGCCCTGATTCTCCGTGCGCCCGGGTGGCATCCAGTCTGATGTTGCTAAGTCGCTCTTTGGACACCAGTTTCTTTGTAAAAAGCGCCTGTACATCGACAAGATCGCCATCCAGCAGGACCACGGATTGTTCTTCCGCGGTCTGTTGCGCCTTGAGGCCCTCAACTTGGCGTTCGAGTTGCTTTGAGCGGCTTTGCAATTGTGCCTTCTGCCCGTTGAGGGCCGTAGCGCGGCTGTCGAACAGCGTGCGCTCGCCGTTCACCAGCGCAGCCAGCTCCGGCTCGCCCATTCGCGCTTGAAGGCTGAACGGAAGCTGCATCTCCGACAGGCCTTGCCGCTCTGCCTCCAGCCGCACAAGCCGAACCGTTGCCCGATCAAGATCCTTGCTAATTATCTGCAGATTGGCCCGTGTCAGTGTGTCGTCCAACCGTGCCATCACATCGCCGGCCCGTACATGATCCCCATCTTGCGCGAAGATGCCACCTATCGTGCCGCCCGTCAGATGCTGCACCTTCTTTATGTTGCTCTCGACCACCACGGTCGCCGGCGCAATTACCGCGCCAGCAATCTTGGTCAGACCGAGCCAGAGCCCGCCGCCGGCAAGCAACATAACCGTGACCGCCGCACCCAGGATCAGGTTGGCCCCGATTCCATCGCGCGTGCCCGAAATCGCGTTGCGCCGGCTCCCATTGCCGATCGGGGCCGATGGAGCCATCGTCGCCTCAGACAAAAAAATATTCCTCATGCGTGACCGCTCACCCCTTTGTGCATCGCGACGGCCGCTGCCGGGCGTTCAACCGGCGCAGCAAAGGGGCGGATGACGTTGGCCAGGACCTCCTCGCGTGAGCCGAAGGCGTGAAGCATCCCATTGGACATTACGAGTACCCTGTCGATGTTGGTAAGGGCAGAAGGACGGTGCGCAACTACGATGACGATGCCTCCACGTCTGCGCACTGCCAGGATCGCGCCGGCCAAGGCGGTATCGCCATCGACGTCCAGATTTGAATTCGGCTCGTCCAGAACGACAAGAAACGGATCGCCGTAAAGTGCCCTTGCAAGCCCTACGAGTTGCCGCTGTCCAGCCGACAAGGCTGTTCCTCCCTCGCCCATGCGTGTTTGAAAACCGTTCGGCAATCGCATGATCATTTTGTCGACGCCCGCTGCCTTGGCAGCTGCCAGCACGCCCTTGGCGTCGCCCTTCCCGCCAAATCGCGAAATGTTATCGGCAACCGTTCCATCAAACAGTTCGACGTCCTGGGGCAGGTAGCCAATATGTGCGCCAAGACGTTCTTGGTCCCATTGGTCAAGCGAGGCGTCGTCCAGCCTCACCGTGCCGCGAAGTGGCTGCCAGACGCCCACCAGCGCGCGCACAAGCGTGCTTTTGCCAGAGCCGCTCGGGCCGACAACGGCCATTCCCGTCCCTGCAGCCAGGCGGAAGTTGACATTGGCTACCGTCGGTTTTTGCTGGCCCGGTGGCGCTATGGTCAGGTCCTCGACCGCAAGCTCCGCTTGGGGGCGCGGAAGTTGCATATGTTCGTCCCGGTCAGGAAAAGCGGCCAGCGCCGTTGCCAGTTGCGAATAGCTTTGCCGGAACGCGGCGAAGCCTCGCCAGTTCGCGATAGCGGCGTCAACAGGAGCCAATGAGCGACCCAGCAAGATGGAGGATGCGATGATCACACCTGGCGAGGCTTCGCCTCCTATCACCAGGTAGGCACCCAGTCCAAGAACGCAGGACTGCAAGGCCAAACGCAGTGCCCTAGAGAGTGCCCCGGTGGCGCCGACGACGTCGGAAAGCCTCTCTTGGTGCCGCAGATATGCGTTATTGATCTCGCCCCAGCGGTGGGCAAGCCGTGCGGAAAGGCCCATCGCGCGTACGACTTCCGCGTTGCGGCGTCCGGATTCGGCGAGATTGCGTTGCGACACCAGCGTCTCGGACGCGCGTGTCACCGATGTGCGGCCAAGAACTTCCGCCATGACCGTGAGCAGCACGACAATGATCGCACCGCTTGTGGACAACAGACCGAGCGCAGGATGCAGGAAATAGATGATCAGCAGGTAAAATGGAATCCACGGAGCGTCGAATATAACAGTCGGCCCCATTCCGGAAAGGAAGCCGCGTAACTGATCGAGATCACGGAGGGGCTGTATCCGGTTCGCATCCTGCCCGCCAATGAGCGGCAAGGACAGCGAGAGGCCGAACACCCTCTGCTTCAAATTCCTATGGACACGATTGCCCACTCGAACCAGCAGGCGCAGCCGCACGAAATCCAGCAGCCCGTAGACAGCGTAAAGACCCAGCATTCCGATCGTGAACCCGACAAGCGTCGGAACGCTCTGCGAAGGTAAAACGCGATCGTAAATTTGCAGCATATAGACCGAGCCGGTCAGGGCGAGAAGGTTTATGACTGCCGAGAAGACGGCGACGCCTACCAGGCCAGGCACGGTCCCAAGCATTGCGCCTCGCAAATCCGACGAACTCCTTCCACCAGGGTTCATAGGCTTCGACCTCCCGTGAGAGATCGTTGCGCAAGCTCACTGGCCCCACTGGGCACCGACAATCTCTTGCTGTTCAGGAGCGTATCCCCTTAGCCTTCTAATATTACGCCCCACTAACATGCTTGGACTTTAGTCAAAATGTAGCAAAATCGTGGCGCTGCCCTCAGAAACCCGGAACCCACATGTCAAATCGGGGGAAAACTGCCGTTCCATGGTATTTGGGCGGGGCTTCATGCCGGGCGGAGCGGCCCAAGAAAACCACCCCCTGCCCTTTTTCGGGGCATTTTCGCGCTTTAGCGCTTCCTCGCAACAACCAGGAAGTGTTGCGCCAGCTGGCCAGGAACGCAAAGCCTTCTGCAGGCCTTCTCGACAGGCTGCATCATCATTTCACAGAACCCTGGCAACAGGTTTCCCGGCCGAGGCAGGTAACCGTACGGTATCGTCTGCTCGACGGTGAATCCCGAGGCAGTCAGGAGGGCCTTGAACCTCGCCGCGCTCAGCGTGTGGCGAATTGTGCGTCCAGACACTCGATTGAGCAGCCGGCACGCCAGGCCGACGGGCGACGTCGCATTCATGTGAACGTTGCACACAAGCCGCCCGCCATCTTTCAGGTGCTCATTGATCGCTTTCAGTGCATGCCATTTCAGTTCATCCTCTGCGTTCAGGAAAAAACGAAATGCGGTTACCACATCGAACGTCATACCCAACTTCTCCCTTGTCACGTCGACGTGACGCAAACTCACATTGGGCGGTACTTGAGCGCTGTCGAGCATAGTTCTGGAAACGTCGGCGCCAACCACCTCGCTGAAGAGGCCGGCGGCTACCTCGGCGATGCGACCTGTTCCGCATGCGAAATCGAGGCAGTTTCGGCTCGCTCCGCTCAAGGGGCGAAGAACGTTGAGGATCAGGGGCTTTTCGATGTTCTCCCAAAGCGCGCCATAATAGCCGGAACTGTGCGTTTTGTTGTAATGTAGGCCGTAGCCGGGCGCGCAATGGCTGGTCCTATAGCCGTCCGACACCCAGCCGCCCTGCGCATTGCTCTCCTTGCTGGACGTAAATTCCTGCCAATTTCCGGACTCACCGGCGCGCGACCTGGACCGCACAATTCGCGCTGACGGCATATGGGAAGCATAACTTGCAGACTGCGTCATCTGATCCGCGTTCGTTGAGGGTGTCAGGGTCGCTCCCTGGTTGAAAATGCGCCTCACCTTGGATCTCCGTTCAATTGGGTTGCCCCCCCGATAGAACAGTAAGCTCCGCACGGACTGCGCTGACGCCCTATTGGACTGCCACACTTTGCAGTTCACTGCTGAATCTGGCTTCGAGAGTATCCCCCGGCAGCACAATCGCATCTTCGTCAACCAACAGCTTGCGCCATTCATTGCCGATCTTGCGCACGATGGTCACCTGGGCCCGTACCGTTTCGCCGGCAATCGGCAATGGCTGTGTGGATGCTCCGGTCGGCTGCAGCTTCTCGCTGGCGGCATGGAGCCTGGCGGTGACATCCGCCAGCCGGGCGTTGGTGTCCTTCAGATCCGTCAGCAGGCCAATCCTCCTTTGATTGTCGTTGCGTTCGTGCTGTCTGACAAAGTCCTCCTGCTGGCGCCGCGCCCTCATCAGTTCGACCGAGGTTTGAAGCGCGCCGCTTGAAGATAAAAGCAACGCGCGCCTGACATCCGCGAGCCGGGTGTTGGTCAGATTGCCTGCATCGAATGCCTTCGTCACTCGCGCCAAATCTTGCTCATCCGCCTTCACGCTCTCGCCCTCGACTCGTTCGCGTTTCTGCAAAACGCCAATTTGCTCGGCAGCGTCCGTCCGGCCCTTCTCCAGAAAATCCTGCTCTTGCCGGAAATCACTCAGCGCAACCTTTAGCGCCTCTGCTTCAGCCTGAGCCATCGCGGCTACAACGCTCGGCGAAAGAGGTGATCCCTGTGGTGTCTTCTTGTCGAAATCCGCCTGGCCCTGAAGCTCGGCGCGAATGCGGGCAGCGTGAAGGTATTCTTTCGTGTAATCTCCCCAGAGCATTTCGTAATCGCGCTTGAGATCGACCGGATCAGGCCCGGCCTGGCCCGCCCGTGATCGCAAAAAACTGAAGCCGCCGGAAACGGCCAGCGCCTGCCGTACAGTCATGAGCGGACGGTAGGCCTGTTGTCCTGGGGTGAGCACATCGCCCGTTACATAGATCGGGCGATAGTCCGCTATGATTGCTGTGACATCGTCGGGCTCGACAGTAACTGTCTGCTCCCGCCCGTCAGTCAGACGCACGTGAAAAATCTTGCTTGGCAAGAGCTCTTGCATTCGCCTTTGCAATTGAGACGCCGTCAGGCCTGCGACCATGATCATCCCCGCCTCCGGAAGGGCGATATTGCCATCCATCTGGACTACGGCGCGCTGCGTCCGATCAGGGATCGGCGCTATTCCTATCTCGACCGTATCGCCAGGTGACAGTTGATAGGGCTCGACCTCGCCTGCGCAAGCCATCGAGGTTAGCGACATCATCACGACTGCGCCAAGAACGTATCGTCTACTGAAGGTCATTTGCGACAATCTCCTTCCGGTCGAACACCGGCTTCAAAGGCCATTCAACACGAGTAACGAAATCGTATACCGGGCCACCGGGCACGCCCCAGTTGCTGGACCAGACCACCTGGGTGCCGTCTGGAGACGGAGAGGCATGCGTCTCGCTCCAGTAGTCGAAGGGCGCGTTGTGCGTGTCTGCGACACGGCGGACCTCTCCACTGCCGTCTAGACGCAGCGCAATGACTTGCTGAGCGTAAGGCGCCCAATCCGGGTGCTGCGATAGTTCGGCTGGCGTGCCGCCATAACTCAGAAACACCCAGCCGGGCCTGCCGAGCGACCTGAGTGACGCATGCATGGCCTCGCCATATTTCATCAGCGAGGTAGCCTTGCCATCAGCCAAGCGGCGCTTGATCACCTGATATTTGTCAGGATCCGATTTGCTGATCCCGACATAGATTTCGCTTCCGTCGGAATCGACCGTCATGTCGCCATGGCCTGGTCGATGGTGCTCCATCCACTTCTGGCGCAATATGCCGTCTATGGAGAAGACGAAACTCGCTTCGATTCCGTCCGGTAATTGCTGGGAACACAATATGTTGATTCCGAGTGGTGAGATTGAGCAGGAGCCGGTTGTTCCCGGGAATTCGGCAAGATCGATATCGGGGAATTTCTGCCGTAGCTTTAGATCGTAGCCAAAGACCACCGCTCTGCCGTCATTGTTCGTTGCACGCACCGCAATCCGGCTGCCGTCGCGGCTCGGATTGCCTTTGTTGGGTCCAAATTTGAGGTTGGAGTACGCTGCGGAGGCAAACACGACGTCCTCATGATCGGTACGTGGCGCCCATGTCGCAATCTGCCGGCCCCCGACGCAGATCATCAACTCGGGATCAGTGGGATGCCATTCGCATTCGGTAGCGCGGTTGCGGTGGAACAAAGGCAAGTAGGTTTGTCCGTCGAGAAAGCACAGGCCACCGCAACCATTGGCGATCAGGAGCAGGCTCTGGTCGGCATTCCAAGCCTGTGCGCTTGAGTAACGGTGGGTGCAGTACTTCTTCCCGCATACACCTGCCCGGCCGAGAACGCCCGGTCTGGTGATCCGTGCGAAAACCATGCCAGACCAAGGATCCCTTGTTTCGTGCACATAGCCCGGCAGGTTGTCCACAACCGCTGTGGCCGCCGCCTCCGCTGCCTTGCTTTGACGGCCGCCGGCAACGTAGATGTTGGGAGATATGGCACCGGCAGCCAGCAACAGCGCCAACGCATGACGGCCGCCCAGGGTCATGTCATGTAACCCACTTCGCGCCGTACCCGGCCTTCACTAAGGCGCTCGCGCCACCACGTGATTGTTCGCTCCAGCCCATCGCGCAGGCTGGTCTGTGTCCGCCATCCAGTCTCACGTTCAAAGCGCGAGGAATCGGCGAGCAAGGCGCGAACTTCGGAATTTTGCGGCCTCAGGCGGCTTTCATCACGACGGACCGGCTTTTTGCAATCGGTCAACTCAAGAACAATGGCCAATACGTCCGAGACGGTCGCAGCGCGTTGGCTGCCAGCGTTGTAGGCGTGGCCGAACTCGAGCTGGGCGAGACCTGCGGTCAGGAACGCTGTCGCGGTGTCTTCGACATAGGTCAGGTCGCGGATCGGGCTGGTATCCCCGACCATGATCGCAGGACATTTCGGGTCGAGGACTTGCCGGATAATGGTCGGCACGATGGCGCGCTCACTCTGGCGCGGGCCATACGTGTTGAAGGGTCGCATGATGACCACAGGGACATCGAACGACCTGGCGTAGGACTCCGCCATCATGTCGGCGCCGATTTTGGATGCCGAATATGGTGACTGTCCCTGCAGGGGGTGTGTTTCGCCGATCGGCATGGTTTGGGCAGTTCCATAGACCTCGCTCGTCGAGGTATGGATCACCCGCTCCGTCTCCCATAGGCGCGCCGCTTCGAGGACATTCACCGTGCCTAAGATGTTGGTTTCCACATAGGACTGGGCGGCGGCGTAGGAGTATGGAATCGCAATAAGCGCCGCCAGATGAAAAACCGCGGCTTGGCCGCGCATGATCCGGTTAAGGAACGCACTGTCGCGGACGTCACCACGGACGAGCCTCAACTGGCTGCGGATGGTGTCCGGCAGATCGTCTAGCCATCCATGGCTGTCGAAGGAATTGTAAAGGGCAAGGGCTGTGACATCTGCCCCGTTGCGAACAAGCGCCTCCGTGACATGCGAACCGATGAATCCGTCCGCGCCGGTCACCAGGACTTTCTTTCCATTGTAGCTCATCACTGCGCATTCCTTTGGCTGTTTGGAACGCTTCCCTTGGATATTCAAACGTCGATCGGCGGTACCGGAACCCAACCGACCACTGCCAGCACTCCCCGCACCATCCACGCGAGGTCGGAGACGATGGTGCGTCGCGGATAATATGAGAGGTCCAGTGTTGCCTTGGCGGGGAACATGACCTCCCGGTAGAACACGATCGGATCTTCGGATTGGGGGAAGTAATGCGCTTCGTGCCGAAAAACGACCTGGGCTGGTCCCAGCAGGCCTGGCTTGTATTGCAGCACGGCCCTAAGCTCGCCCCGGAAACAATCGGCGAAAGCCAGGCTCTCGGGCCGTGGGCCGACGATCGCCATTTCGCCTTTGAGGACATTCCACAGCTGCGGTAGTTCGTCCAGCTTCGTCGCTGCGAGAAAGCGGCCAACGGTGGTCATGCGTGTATCGCCCACGACCGTCAGCGCAAGGCCTTGAGAGCCGCAGTTCACACCGAATTTGCGAAATTTGTACATGCGGAAGGTTCGGCCGCCGGCCCCGATGCGGGTCTGAGCGAACAAGATCGAGCCACCGCCCTCGAGCAGAAGCGCTCCGGCGATCAGCAGCATCAATGGCGCCAATGCGACGGTAGCGATGCCCGCCACCGCAAGATCGATTGCGCGTCTCGCAAAGCCGTGATCAGGATTGGGAACGAACATCCGGTGAAAGGCAGGGTCTAACGCATTCATGCAGCAGTTCCTCTTTGGGCGCCTGCTTTGAGCGCGCCTGTTTTGAGCGCGGCTGCCAGGGCAGCCACGACTGATTCGGCGGCGGCGGAAGTGATCTGGGGGTGCAGCGGAATTGTGAGCTCTCGCTCAGCGAAATCCTCTGTTCGGGGCAAACTCACGCCGGGAAAGCGCTCGCGGTAGAACGTCATTTGGTGCACCGGCGGGTAGTGGATGGTGGTCTGTATGCCCTGTGTCCGCAGCTCGTCGATGACATCCTGCCGGCTCGCGTAGCGCGGCAGGACGATCGGCATGATGTGGTAAGCCGACGTCCGGGGTTCGCTAAATGGAATGACAATGGCTGGGCAACGGTCCGCGATCAGGCGTCGGTACAAGACAGCTATGATACGCCTGATTTCGTTCCACTCTTGCAGGTTCTGCAACTGAACCAGCCCTATTGCCGCTCGCATCTCGTCCATTCGGTAGTTGAACCCGAGCATCGTGACATCATATTGCGGCGTACGACTGTTCAGCCGCTGATGCGTCCCCGTGGTCATTCCGTGCCCGCGGGCCAGGCGAACCCTGTCGAGCAGATCGGGGTCACGTGCAATCACGGCGCCCCCTTCGGCCGTTGTCATGTTCTTGTTGCCATAGAAGCTGAACGCGGCCGCGGCGCCGAAGGTCCCGACTTCCCTAAGCCCGGGCGCGTGCGCAGCGTCCTCGATGATATGCAGCCCGCGAAGCCGGGCGAACCGCTGCCATTGTTCCCGATCGGCGAGATACCCGGCGAAGTGAACGAGAATGACCGCTTTCGTGCGCGTCGTGCACCGCGCTTCGGCTTCCGCAACCGAGATCAACGGCACGTCGACGGACTCGATGTCGACGAAGACCGGCGTCGCCCCTACATACAGCACCGCATTCGCCGTCGCCACGAACGTCAGCGAAGGAACCAGTACTTCGTCGCCAGGGCCGATGCCCAAAGCATGGAGGAGAAGATGGAGCGCTGCGGTGCAGGAACCAACCGCGACGCAATCTCGCGCGCCATGCATGCTGGCAAAGGCCTGTTCGAACTCTCGTACCCTGTCCCCCATCGTAAGCCAGCCGCTATCAATCACCTGCGACAGGGCTGCCTTCTCTGGCACGCCTAGGATCGGGGCGCTCACCAAGAGCATCTTGACCTCCTGAAAGCCTTGTTAGTGGCTAGACCTCTGCATCAGACTTTCATGCGGCTGCAGCGGCAGCCGCGACCTCGATTGAGGACGACTGATCTTCCCAGGCAATTGCCTGTGCATTCTGGAAGTCATCGACACGACCGATGTCGAGCCAAAGACCGTCATGCTTGTAAACATGCACGGTCGTGCCGCCCTGCATCATCTGCAGCATCAGGTCATCGAACCCAAATGGGATCCCGGACGGAATGAACCGCAGGACATCTGGGTTCATGCAGTAAATACCCATGCTGACGAGATGGGAAAGCGTCGGCTTTTCCCGGAAGAGCTGGACGGTATTGTCGATCTCGTCGATGACCCCGAAGTCCATCTTGATATGACGGCACGCCGTGGCGATCGTAACGGGATCCCTATGCAAGCGGTGCGCGGCTACAAACCGGCTCAGGCTTAGATCTGTGAGGACATCGCCGTTCAGAACGACAAATGTTTCGTTCAGTTCATCCCTAATCAGAGAGAGAGGTCCGACGGTGCCGAGTGGCTCCATTTCCTGGGTATATTTGATCTTCAAGTTCCATTGCGATCCGTCGCCGCAGACGCTCCGGATCAAATGTCCTAGATACCCTGTCGTAATATATACCTCTTCAATGCCGTTGCGCCGCAGCCACTTCAAAAGCAACTCAAGAACAGGCCTGGCCCCTATCGGCATTAATGGTTTCGGCAGGACCGATGTAAACGGTCGAAGGCGCGTACCCATCCCACCACATTGAATCACCGCTTTCATTCGATCCTCCTGATCTGCAGTTGGCTTTGTTCGGGATCGGTGTTCCATTGTCCGGCCAGGGCACACCCTCAAATCCGGCCAAACCTCGGCGGCAATCCGAACATCATATGCGAAAAGGTATGTGACAGCCGGGGCGGCTGTCGTCGTGCATTCGAATGGTAGGGATTCAAAACGTTCAAGGTATTAGATGGCCACGAGATCAACAGCCGATAGAAGCGCGATTGGGCACTGATCATGACGCCGATAAAACGAAAGCAGTTGCTTTCAAGAAAGCTGCGATCCGCCAGGGCCGGACCGGCCTACAGGTCCGGCGACAGCGGGTGGCGACATAACAGATGTCACATGATTACGATGGTCCTGAACAGCTGGCTTTGGACCCAGAAATGGGAAACCGGCATCGTTTTGCGGACGGGCACCGCACGCCAGGGTTAAAAATCTATGGATGAGCTTCGCAATTTAGTATTATATTAGACGTTCTGGATGTGCGTGGATGGGACGCTGCGGACATCACTGTGATGCGTTGACCAGTGGATGGCCGCCATTTTAGGACCACCACGGATTGTCGATCATAGGCGAATGGGAGGTTCCAGCGGGTTTTCTCGTCGGGAACCGAGTAACGCGTTGGGGTAGTTGCATGGCTCGGATCGTCATTGCCGACGATCACGGCTTATATCGGCGTGGTCTCCGGCTGGCTCTCATGGCTGGAATTCCAAGCGCCGAAATATTCGAAGCTTCGTGTTTCGATGCCGCGGTCAATCTTCTAGAGGAGCAGGCTTCCATCGATCTTGCGATCCTCGATCTGAACATGCCTGGGCTGTTCCATCAGGAAGTGCTCAGCGACTTTATGGCTGCCTATCCTGACACTCGCTTTGCGATCGTTTCCGGGGATGATTCCCGCTCGGAGATACTGACCGCGCTTTCGATCGGACTTCACGGGTATATCGTCAAATCGCAGAGCGACGAAGAAGTCGTGCTGGCTGTAAACGAAATCCTCGCTGGCCGGATCTATGTGCCATCTCTGCTATCTCGAACGTCTGCCGACCAGAGATCGCATGCCCCCCCACCTCCGGTTCAAAATCCCAGCCGCCGGCACGAGGGCTCGGGCGACGTCGCTAGGCTGACGTCTAGACAGAAGGACGTCCTCAAGCTGATGGCAGAGGGGTACTCGAATAAGGAGATTGCCCGTAATCTGGACATTGCCGAGGCGACAACGAAAATCCATGCCGCAGCCGTGCTGCGTGAGCTTGGGGTTAGAAACCGTACCGAAGCAGCTGTGTTGCTCCAAAGCTGGCTGACGAGACAGGCGAGTTGACGTATGCCCCTCGAACCGGCCCGAGTTTGCTTGCAGGAAATCGCAGCAAAGGGCCCACACCATCGGTTAATTGGCCAATTCGGCTTCGACTTGGAGGGGCTCTATTGCAATCCAAATTCCTCAATTTCTTTGCGCGATACACGCAGCGAATATCGAAGGCCATCTTCGGTTATTTCCATATTCGGGGAATGCCCGACAAGCGGCGTGCTGTCCACACCGATTATCAGTGACCCGAACCCGCGGCGTACGACTTTTGAACTCTTCCGTCGGCCCGATTCCACCCAATCGAACACGAGGTCGTCACCTTCGTCCTCGGATGCAAATCGCCACTTAACTTCGACCTTGCCATTCGGGTCACCCAGCGCACCATGTTTCACCGAGTTTGTCGTCAACTCGTGAAGGATCATCGCCAAGCCCTCGGCGGCGCCGCTTGGCACAGTGAGGGAAGGTCCACTGATCGTAATGTCGCGTGTCTCCTTGAAGGGCTGCAATTCCCGGTCCACGAGTTCATGGAGCATCCCTGACAGGTTGGCATGACGAGAAAGGATGCGATGGGTCGCCTCCAGTGTTCGAATCCAATCGATCAACATCTCCTTGTATTTGGCAACATCATTGTCGGGAATATCGATCATGTTGACCAGAGCTCTAATCACTGGAAACACATTGCTGAACCGATGGCGCTCTTCGCGCATTATGCGCTCGCGTCTCTTTACGGCGGCGCGAAGCAAAGTTGTTTGTCGACGTTCGGTCAGATCCGCCGCCACCCCGATGCGCATTTTGCGGTCGCCGTGCTCTTCCTGCCGTCCACGCAATGCAATCCAGCGTGTGTGACCATCCACTTGCCGGACGCGAATCTCGACGTCAAAGTTCAATGCCGATGAAGGCTTTGCCGAGGCGGACAACTTCGGCCAGTCGACGGGATGGATTACGGCCGAGAGTTCTTCCAAGCGGCGGACTGGGGCCGGAGGCAGACCAAGGATGTCCCAGAACTTGCCGGAGCCGGCGACTGTCCCATCCTCAATGTCTATTTGCCATGTGCCCAGGCGCCCGGCAGATACGGCGAGATCGAGCCATTCCTTCTGAGCCCGAAGGGCCTCGCGTGCCGCTTGTCGCTCGGAAATATCGTCAATCACCGCGAATACGCTCTCATTTGGCGCCTCTTCCGGCCGCGACGAAGACAGGGCCAGGTGAGCCCAGAATGCCGTGCCATCCTTGCGCAAAACGCGGATATCCGTAGCAGACGCGGTCCCATTGCCCAAATCTTCCAAAAGTTTCCGCACAGTACCTCGATCGTCGGGGACAATGAGTTCCTCCAGCTTGAGTTGGGCAAGTTCCTTGTGCGCGTAGCCGGTCATCTCCAAAAGCCGTCTATTCGACTGCAGCAGTTCGCCATGGCGATTGGTATTAGCAAAGCCCAAGGCGGCAGCGTCGATGGCACCGAGCCTCGCTTCTGCCACCCTGAGCGCACCATGCAGATCTTGTCGCAGGCGGTGGAACACAGCTGCGATCAGGCTACCCGAACCCAGAAGGAAGACGGCCCCGGTCCAGTCTCCACCAGTGAGGTGACCGTCCAACAGGTGTCGCATCCACAAGCCGGCGACCGCCATCAGAAGCGTTGCTGCGATGGCAACAAAACGGCCCTCAAGATACACGATGACAACGGTTATGGGGATAAACGCAACAAGCGGCAACGGCTGGCCGCCATATACCGTACTTATCGCCTCGAATGCTATCGATGCTGCAAACACCAAAAGCGAAGCTAGATGAGCCCACGTAGTGCTCGACACATTCGATTTGAGCCAGCGCAGGTCCGAACCCATGCGCAAAGACTACAACTTTCGGTCTAGTCCGTCGAGACTAGGCCGAAGGGGTGGCACCTAATCCCAATGCCCGATTGCCATGACTTTGCCGGCGAATAAAATCATGGTGTCAGGAGCGCTCTTCAGAAAGATATATCCAAGAGACGCTGCGGAAAAACCATTCGCAGATTTCTCGCAGTATGTGGAAATTCAAGTTGAAGCAGCAACTTCATCAGATTTGATTTGCGTCAGTAGCAATGGGTTGGGTGGAAGCGATGACACTGATTGAAACGCGAAACGATGCGCTTGCAGGCAGGCAATACATTGTATTGAACGATACCCGCCACGAAAGGCCGATAAGCCTTGTGGACCGACCGGACGCAAGGGTCGGCGGATCTCGACGACGCAGCCTGGAATCCATCACCGGCATGCTTGATCGTATGGGTTGCGGCTATCTCGTCCTGGACCGAGACAAGAAAGTAATAGAATGGAACGCTGCCGCTCGGGACACCCTCGCACGCCAGGGCGAAGCAACTGATACAGCCGTCGAGCTTGCTGCCGGGTTGAGGCGGCTGGTCGCGAATGTTCCGGTCCACCTCCAGCCGGGCTCACTCTCATGGGTAGTGATCCACAGCAGAGGCGACAGGCCGGTGACCATGAACGAGACGGGGGTCGTTACACCGGACGGGACAACCGTCGTCGCATTGCTGGACCGGGATAACAAATCGGCGGCCAACCCTCGCACGTTGCAAAGGATGTTCGGTTTGACCAGCGCGGAAACGCAGTTGGCGCTACGCCTGGCCCATGGCGACGCGCCCCTGGAGATCGCCCGCAGCTGGCATCTCAGTCGCACGACTATCCGCTCTCAGCTCGCCTCGCTGTTCGCCAAGACCGACACGAGGCGTCAGGCGGAACTAGTGGCTCTTTTGGGGCGCATTTCGGTTTTGCCATGAGAAATCGACTGCTGTCTGCATCCGCTTTGATTCAGACAGCGGCGGCCCGCATTGAGCGCGCTGTCGCGTAGATCACAAGGCCGGCGGCGCCATTTCCGATCGTTCAGGCGCTGCCGAGATAGCGCGGAACGCGGAACCTGGAAACGGGAGTGACTTGCCATGGCCGAGGCAGATTCGAAGGTCAACAAGCTGGCGGATATCGTTCACGCGCTGCAGGATGGTGCTGCGTCGAACCTTACGCACACGGGGCCGATCATCGTCACGGGCGCCGCTGGGTTCATCGGATTTCATGTTGCGTCACGCCTTTTGCGGCTCGGCGCCGAGGTCATCGGCGTCGACAACTTCACGCCTTACTACGACCTGAAGCTGAAGGAGGCGCGATTTACACGGCTCTGCGCCGAGCCGAGGTTCACGCCGATGCGCTTCGACCTGGCGGACCGGTCGCTGGTGAAAGCGCTGTTCTGCGAATTCCAGCCATCGCACTTCGTGCATCTGGCCGCCCAGGCCGGGGTACGTCATTCGCTCGTGGACCCGCATGCCTATGTGGAGTCAAACATAGTCGCGTTTCTCAACGTTCTGGAGGGCTGCCGACACGCCGGCGTCAGCCATCTCGTTTATGCCTCGTCGAGCTCCGTATATGGTGCCAATCGACGCATACCCTTTTCCGAGCATCATGGTGCCAATCATCCGGTGAGCTTCTACGCCGCCACCAAGGCCGCCAACGAGTGCATGGCGCATTCCTACAGCCATCTGTTCGGCTTGCCCGCAACCGGACTGCGCTTCTTCACCGTCTATGGTCCCTGGGGCAGGCCCGACATGGCTGTCTATACTTTCACCCATGCCATCGCCGAGGGCCGAACGATCGAAATCGCCAATGCCGGGCGCGTATGGCGGGATTTCACCTATATCGACGACATCGTAGAGGGGGTTGTTCGCGTGCTCGCCAAACCACCGTGTCAGGATCCCGATTGGGACGGTCGCGCTGCCGATCCTGCCACCAGCTCGGCGCCGTATCGGCTCTACAATATCGGCAATGATCGGCCTGAAGAAATCAACCATCTGATCGCGCTCATCGAGACGGCCCTTGGCCGCCGCGCCCTTCGCGTCAACGTACCTTTACCACAAGGTGACGTCCTGGAAACCCGCGCCGATGTCAGGGACCTCCGCCGCGCCGTTGGCTTCGCACCGGCGACAACACTGGAGGACGGCGTGCAACGTTTCGTGGAATGGTATCGGGAATTCCATGCATGCCCCGTCGGACAGGTGCGACCAACCGGCCTTACGGCAACGGCATAGTGAGCACAACAGCGGCATTTCCTTGGTGTGGCAGGGTCGCGGCTCGCCTTCAATCTGTCTTGGGATACGCCGGCAATGGAAGGGACCCAAGCTGCCGTCCTGTGCCGTGCCCGACCCCCAAAAGGCGCCGCGCATAGCGGGTGAGCGGCTTCTCGAACAGACGGTGGATGATAAATGCCACGCCCAGGGTGATCGCCAAGGCGGAACCGATGAAGGCCCACGGGCCGAGCACAAAGATCAAGCCTGTACGCCAGAACAATATGCGCATGGCGCGGATCACGAATGGATGCATGAGGTAAAGAGCGTATGACGCATCGCCAACGCCAGCGGCCCACCTCGCCGCCAGGCTGTCATGCCTCAGTTTACCCGGCGGTGCCAAGGCAGCACTCCAGACAATTAGAGACGCCGGAATGCCATACACGACAGAGCGACCAAAGCCGGCCGAGATATCAGGAAACGCCGCCGCAAGCATCAGGGCACCCAGTCCCGTTGCGGCGACACAGGCCCTGATTGGGCCGGAAGGCCGCAGGCCCGAGGCGCACATGACCCCGATCATCGCGCCGAAAGCGAATTCGAGGATGATCGGATTGGTCCAGAAACCCCAGGGCTCAGGCAAAGGAGCCGCAAGAGCGCCCGAGAGCACCATCCCAACCAGGATCGTGAGCAGGACCGTAACTGCCCACCGCATGGGCAGCACGATCGTCGCCGTGAACAACACGTAAAAGAGCATCTCATAATTGAGCGTCCAACCCAACTCGTAGACCGGCTGAACGACGCCGTCAGGGCGACTGGCCGGAACGAATAAGTAGGATTCGACTACAAACCTGAAATCGACGTAGCTCTGGTTGAGAAGATTTGGGGCGGCCACCGCTACCGCAATGTAGAGCGAGGTGAGCGCCCAATATAGCGGGACAATTCGCGCGATCCGGCGGGAAATGAAGAGACGCGCGCCCCCGGGCTTTGCGAACAGCTGTCGCGACGTATGCACCATGATAAGGCCGGAAATCACGAAGAAAATATCGACTCCAGCGCTCCATGGTATCGGATTCCAGCTCTGAAAGGTGCGGCCGGCCTGTAATTCCAGGGTGGCCGCATCATGCTGGGCGTGTCGCAGCGCGACCGAACTAGCCGCGAGGGCGCGCAGGACCTGGACCTGGGTGAGGGTTTCGCGTTGGCTGCGCTCGACAGGCGTCGATCTCTCCGAGCGACGGCGCACTGCAGGCGCCGAGGCGCTCGCCATTCGGGCTTGTTCCATGGATGCTCCGCAGATTGTGAGCACACCGTGGTGCACCTCCGAAACTGATGCATCCTTCAAATGACGGACACCGCCCGCAAAGTATCAGCTGCCCGCGGGGAGCGGGTGTCCGGAACAGGTATACGCCGAAGCGTCTGCGCAGCCCTATGGCCTTTGTGCGATCCGGGCTTCGTGACTTCCTGCCCGAACGACGGCGATCACCGTAGCGAAAACAGTGGTCTCATTTGCTCGCCCTCAAGAACCAATGCCATTGACGGGCATCGACCGCGCTCGGCCTCATCGACAGCAAGGCAAAAACCAAGCCTGGCATGATTTTCAGTCGCTTGCGGATATAAACGGCCATGGCAATGCTCCAGATGCTCAGTGCAAGTGCCACACCCACCGCAGCGCCAAGCAGGCCGTACACCGCAACTCCGGCTGCACAGGCAATTATATTGGCCACAGCACCCGCTACCATCGTCGTTGCCGCAGCCCATTCATTTCCAGTCATGGTCAGGAGATTCTGTTGGGGCCCGCACAGCGCGACAAAGACATATCCCAAAATCAGAACCCGTGCGATCGGCGCTCCCGCGCTATAACCCTCACCGAAATAGCTCAAGAACGGCTCGACTATCACCATCATTGGGACGGCCACCAGGATGGCACCGCCAGCAGAAAGCAGGGTTGCGCGCGCGAACAGCTGTTGTAGGCCTCTGCGATCGCCTCTGACGTAGAGATCGGCTGCTGTTGGCGAAAACATGGTTGCCACGGCGATACGGGACAGGCCCACGAGCATCGCGACATTCAAGGCCAGCGCGAAAATACCCGCTTCAGCAATATGGCTTGTCCAGCCCAAAACCAGGACTCCTGCCCGACTGACGAAAACATCGAGCCCAGTGATGAGCATGAGCGGGGGGACGGCAAGCCACCATTCCCTCGAGGCATAACTTGGCTTGGCGTGTCCCAGGCCGGGTGGTTCAAACCTCCTAGCGATGATGAACACCAGCGCCGCTGTGAAAGCGGAACTCACAAGCACCGCCAGCGTCACCGAGGGCGCATCCACTGTTCGAAATCCCGACAATGCCAGGAGCGCTACCAACACGAGCAGGAGCCCGTCTCGCATGATGCGCTCCGGCAACAACGCCGAGACAACGCCGCCGAAAGCACGCACAAGCGTGGCTCCGAGAGCATAGGCCGTAACCAAGGGCACAGCCATCATGCCGAGCACGATGCTTGTCTCAAGCCCTCTTTCCGTTGGATCTGAAAGGAACAGGACGGACGCAGCGCCGATCATCCCGAACAAGGTTGCCGCTATCAGCGATCTCTGCAGCGCAAATCTTATCACGCCGCGGGCCAGATCAAGCCTGCCACTGGCCCTATAGGCCGGGAGGAAACGCAACAATGATACATTAAAACCAAGCGTTGCCAGATAGGCGAGCACTGACGTCCAAGCCTGAACGTAGGAATAGATGCCGTAGTTGTGAGGTCCGATAAGGCGTGCAATTGCCAACTGGGCAAGACTGGTCAAACCAGCGCCACCAATATAGATCAGCAAGGCGAATATGCTTGCCCAAGCGAGCCGCGAGCCCATGTCCTTGTTGCGCGGCGGTGCGGTTGCTGAACCAGTTACATCTGCGCGATGAGCTGGCAACTCAATTTGCTTTTCGCCGACCGCCCTATCGAAGCGCGACAATGCAGAAAGTATTTGTCTCTCAATCCGACAAATACTTTTAAAGGTCGATGGACCATCGGTGTTTTCGACGGAGATGATTTCCCGGCCAGATGTTGTCAGGAGGTCATGCATCGCTTCAAAAACGGCGAACGAGCGCATGTTCACGTTCAAGTCGGCCTCGAAAATCCGTTCCGCCGGCGGCTCAAGCTCCATCCGCCGACGAAGGCGACTTTCCACGACCGCAGCTGGCACCAAGAGCCTGACGGTGAGATCGGCCGCCGGTGCGAGGCTGAGCGCCTTTTCCAGCGCTCTGGGGTTGGTGCTCCCATTGAACATCGCAAGCGAACCAATCGCTTGAACATATCCTTGATCGAAAATTATAATTTCGGGCGATTGCTCAGCAGACTTCCAGCAACGCGAAAGGTGCAGGATGTATCGCCAGATTCGCGCGCGCCAAATTCGGTTTCTTGGCGGTATCATCCTCACCATTGCAAAGGAATTGGAAATATCATCGGCTCGCCCTGCCGAAAAAAGCAGTATTCTGGAGGTTGAAAATATCGCCGATACGATCCGTGATATGAATAGCAAGATTCCGAGGTCATATTTGGCGGCCCTGGTGCTTGGCTTGTAGCTGAGAGCGACCTTGGCGTGATAGCCTTTCCCGCGCAGCTGCTGCGCAAGCGCATGTGCGAAGGTTGTTTTGCCGGATCCTGGAGGTCCGAAAAATTCAATGATCATCGTGTAGCTGGCTCGATTTAGGGGCGCGATCGCTCCCTGGAGCTTCTGTTGAAGATCGCACACGCATCTTCAAACCCTCTCCAACAGAAGATCGGCGTTGTCTCCGAGCCTGGAGCCGGCTAGCCTCTTCAGGTTCACCCGGGTGAGCACACTCCCTACTGGAACGGTGGCGGATCCGCCGGCCCCTATTGCATCCAGAGCACCACGGGCAATGCTGCGCCTCGTCCTTGCCCAGCGAACGGCAAAAAGCACCGAATCGGCCCAGCGCTTAAGCAGCCTGGTTTCAGGCCCCCCGAGGCCCAGGGGACCGTTCATGATGACCACGTCGTAGGCCGAACGCAGCTCCTCGGTGAACTGGCATTTGTCGACGGTGGACAGAAGCGTCAGGAGATCATCGGAAGGTGCTGGAGCGGCCATGAGGTCGATACCGATTTCCGGCATCCTCGTAATTGCATCCTTCAGCACGCAACGTTCATTCACATAGTCGCCGAAGGAGTTCCGGGCCTTGTCGGTGCTGAATTCACCACGAAACCCGTTCGTGAGCCGTACATCCTTGCGATCGAGATCGAGGAAAAGCACTCTTCCTCCCAGCCGCGTTGCCGCCAGCGCCAGGCTCCATGCCAACTCGGTCTTGGCATCGTCCTGGATGCTGGACGTCACGAGAATGATATGCGGCGGCTGCCCCTTCCCCTGAGTTGGCGCCGCAGTGACGAGCAGCGAAGTCACGGCGCGGCTGAACGGCAAGTTCTGCTGGCTCAGAACCAGATGCCGCAGCTTTCTGGCATTAAGTCCCGCAACCCTGGGAAGCAGTCCTACGCACGGGACCCCAAGCTCGGCCTCGGCTTCGGCTTCACTGCGCAAGGTTTGGTTGAAACCGTTGCGGACCAGGACAATGACCGCCCCCATGAGACCAAAGACGACCATGCCGGGGGGAATCAGGAAAATTGGCGACAATGTCATGGGGGTCGACGGCGGCCAGGCGGTCGAAAGGACCGCTACGCCTGGGGAAGGAGCGGCGATGCGACGTGTCAAGTCCTGCTGCCGGCTCAGGAGTTCGTTGTAATGCTGCGTCACGATGGCTACCCGAGGCTCAAGGGAACGCAGCCCCGAAAGTTGGCTCGCCGTGTCGGCCACGGCCGCGTCGAGCATCGCTTTGCGACTTTCAAGAGCCGTAGCCTGGGACCGGTAGACATTTGCCTCGGCAGCGATTCGGGCAACGCTTTGCTCCATTTCGCGGGCGATCGCGTTGCGCAGATCGCCGTCGGCACCCGACTGGCGTGTCACCAGGTCCGTCAACACGGGCGACCCGATTTCTTCAGCGATGGCCGTGACCGGGGCGCCCGCCTTGCGCAGGTCCTCAATACGGCGAAGGCGCGCTTCCGACGCGGAAAGACTGGCTTTCGATAGGAATATCTGCCGGCCGAGTTCCGCTGTCTCACTGGCTGCGTTGTTGGCCGCAGTCTGATCGACGGCGCCATGCGTGAGCCGGTATGTCTCCAGCCGATCTGTCGCTTCGACAAGATCCCTTTGTACTTGCGGAAGGCTGGCGACTATCGAATCCAGATGAACCTGATCCGATGCCCGGCTTTTTTGTACCAGATCTTGAATGTAGACCTGGGCAAACGTGTTCGCGACAAGTGCCGCACGCGCCGGATTTGGATCGGTGAAGCCGATGGTGATGACGCGCGATCGCAGCTCTTGTCCGACCCTCATTCCGTTGCGTAGCGCCTTCAGCTCGGGCGCGTCCGCTGCGTCCGGATTTTCCGCCACCGTGTTATCCTGTCTCCAGGCCCTGTTCAGGAGATCGATGAGGAACGAGCCAGCCGCGGGCGGGACGGCATTGACGACGGTCTTTCCGTTACCGTCGACTGGTTGGGCTTTGCGCAGTGCTGCCAAGACCCGACGCAGGTGGCCTTGCGAGGAGAGCATCGTCAGATGATCATCGATGTTCGATTCCAGCGAGTCCTGGGCGGATGCCACGCCGCCCGAAGCACTGCTGCTCGGGGCATCGATAATGACCTGGGTCGTTGCCTCGAACAGCACCGGGCGGGTGAAGCCTGCCAGTCCGGCCAGGATGCCGCCCAGAAGGGCCATGGCAAGCAAGAACCATTTTCGCGTCGTCAGGATGATGACGAGCTGGTGGAAGGGTGACGATTGCGTTGGCTCGCGTGGCGGCCGCATCAAGCGCAGATTGGTTTCAAGCGTCCCAACTTCCATCTGCTTGGCGCGCGGACGCCGGGCGCGGTTGGCTATGGAACCTTCCATCTCAATCCCCTGTCAGTTCGATATGGTAAGAAGGGTGCGTGGCGACCGTCGATGGCCGCATGGCTTCGTTGCGCCACGCCTGAAACATGAGCACCGGCCACAGGTCGCGGAAATTATCTTGGCTTCCATGCAGATGATTGCGCCAGCATGCGTCAACCTTCTCACGGTCGATGACCCCGTCCCCGGAGCGGCCGATCGTGGCAATGATATCGGTTGCCCAGCCGCGCAAGGGCCCTTTCAACCAAGTCCCGACCGGAACGTCGAAACCTTGCTTGGGCCGGTCGACCAGTCGGCGTGGTACATAACGATCAAGCAGTCGTCGAAGCAACCATTTGCCCTTCCCGTTTCGGACTTTGGCACGGGCTGGCAACCGCCAGGCAAATTCAACGACGCGATGGTCCAGGATCGGGCATCGCCCCTCAAGGCTGTTGGCCATGGTGGCTCGATCGAGCTTCACCAAAATGTCGCCCGGTAGATAGCCTGTCATGTCGGCGAATAGGAGACGCGAGAGCAGGCCGTCGAGCTTTGTGGTGTCGGTAGGTGCTGTCGACGGCTTGCGATGAACAAGGTCGTTGGCTGAAGATTTTGTCAGTTGCAGAAAGAGTTCGTCCTCATCTCGCGCCGCGAGCAGGCGGGCAAGGCGAGCCAGGCGGTCACCGCGCAAGCCATGCCGCATATTCGCCGAAAGCGGCAGATTGCCGAAGATATCTTTCTGAGAGGCTTGGGCCAGCAACCCAGCCCCCGATGCCAACAGCCGGCGAAATGACAATGGCAGCTCATGCTGCTTTGTGAGGCGGGTTGCCAGGAAGTGTCGAGAATAGCCTGCGAAGCACTCGTCGCCGCCATCGCCTGAAAGCGCCACGGTTACGTGTTGCCGCGCGAGGCGCGACACCAGCAGCGTCGGTATCTGCGATTCATCGGCAAACGGCTCGTCCCAAATCCGGGGCAGCTCCGGAATGACCTCAAGCGCGGCAGCCGGCGAGAGATGAAGTTCCGTATGATCGGTGCCCAGATGCCGAGCAACCGCGGCCGCATGGGGAGCTTCATCAAACCCACCTTCCCCGAACGCTATGGTGAACGTCCGAACGGGGTTTCGGGACTGTGCCTGCATCAGGGCGACGACAGTCGAGCTGTCGATCCCGCCCGACAGAAAGGCGCCCAGCGGCACATCTGCAATCATTCGTTCCTTGACGGCCAGGCGGAGCAGGCTGTCGAGCTCGGTTGCGAGGTCCTCGTCGCTGGCAGCTATCGGATCGCGCTGTCCCTTGCAGGCGACATCGGCCAGCGACCACCAAGGGTGAATGCGATGCGCAAGCGAACCGGTGCCTCGGGCGTTGGCGAATTGCGCCGCAGTGACCGACAGGACTGATCCAGGTGGCAGCTTGAACACGCCTTGCCAAATGCAACGGTCATCCGGCACCCAGCCTTTGGAAACCATTGTCGTCGCCGCATCGACATCGAGTTCCGGGGTGAAGCCTGGGAAGCGAGTGATCGCCTTCAACTCCGAGGCGAAGACGAGCGCATCACGTGTCAGGGCGACATAAAGTGGCTTCTTCCCCATTCGGTCGCGGGCAAGCTGAAGCGTTCGGTTCTTCAGGTCCCACAGCCCAAAAGCAAACATGCCAGCGAAGCGCGCGAGGGCTGCATCAAGGCCCCAGCTTTCGATCGCGCACAGCATGACCTCCGTGTCGCTGGCGCCGCGGAAATGATGGCCCGCCCCTTCCAGTTCACGGCGCAGATCGCGAAAATTGTATATCTCGCCATTGAAGGTGATGACATACCGACCGCTCGCGGAGAGCATTGGCTGGCGACCCGCTTCGGACAGGTCGACGATCGCCAGTCGCCGGTGGCCGAAGGCTACCCCCCCTTCACGGCTCACCCAGAAGGCCTCACCGTCAGGTCCGCGATGACGAAGCGCCGTCGCCATCGGTCCGATGGCCCTGAGCGCACTTGCGTTGGCTGCATCGGGCGCCAACAAAATTCCGGCGATCCCACACATTCTAGCATCTCCTCTGGCGAACAATCGCAGGGATCGCTTCCGGCGTCCCAGCGGCAAGGCAGAGGGTCAGACAGAACCACACGATCGGATGGCGGATGACCAAATGCGGAGCACTGAAAACGGCGATCGATGCCACGAGCGCCACCAGAGCGTCCAGCTTCGCCCGCCAGGCGGACAACGCAGCCGAGCCGAAGATCCACATCAGGGCTAGAACTGAAATCAGGCCGCCCTGAGTGTAGAGATCCAGGATGGTGCTGTGCGCCTCGAAGGGCCGCGGCAAAAACTGTTGATTGACCACGGGCGGACTATCTAGGTGCGGGCCCGGACCCAGTCCAAGCGATCCCGATCGTGCCCCCTTCTCCAAGGCTGCATTCCAGAGGTAGAGGCGAAGCGCCGCGGTTTGGGCAGTCGCTTCCCCGCCCTTGTCTTTGGTCAGGCTCTTGGCGAAGTCTTCGGCGCTGGAGGCCTCGCTGAGGGCATAGGGCGCTATAGACAGGGCCAGCGGCAGGAAGCCAACGGCCATCAAGACGGCAAGCTGCCTTGAAAGGCTCGCCTTATTGCCGTCGCTCGTCAGCCAGGCCCGGACCCGCAGCCCGAGAAGGATCAGACAAGCCAGGACCGTGGTATAAAGGTAGGTATCGCTTTTTGTCAGCCTTCCGACGTAAACGGTGAATATGAGGCTGCATAGGGCAAGGCATCTTCCCCATTTATTGCTGGTGGTTGTGGCAAGATGCAAGGCCAGTGGACCGAGCAGGGCGCAGTAGAGCGCAAGCTGGTTCGGATTGTCGGACCATCCGCAGAAGCGGTCCCAGTACCAGGGCTCGACCCCAGCCTGATGGAGCCAGCCGAAGCCAAGCCCTACCTGAATGATGAAGCCCGCATTCGCGATAGCAACCATCCACCAGGCGATACGACGCAAACGGAAAGACGCGTTGGGCTCCGCAGCGGCCAGACAGGTGACGCACGCCAACAGCACATAGGCCAGCGTGTCGTGCAACAACGGATCCAGGAACAACGTGGTTGTCAGAAAACCGATGATGTAACCCACGCCCATGGCAAGCGCCAGGATCAGCCAGAAAAGCCCAAGCTTGGCCAGGGCCGGCGTAACCTCCAGTTGGCCGCCAGCAAGGATTCGCGTCATCGACAGCATTATCCAGAGCGTGAGGCACAGTTCGCTGTAGCCGAAGGGCAGCCCTGGGATGCTGAGTTGCGCCGCGTAGGACATCGCGACGCCGAAGGCCAGAAGCGCATCACGCATCATTGCCGCGCCTCACCCAGTCGATGGGGGCTTGGCACCGCCTCTTCCCTCGGATTCGCCTGCGCAGCTTGAACAAGCCTGCTGCGATATCTGCCACCCAGGATTGTCTTGTACAGGTCGCAATACTGGTCGATCACCCACGACAGCGAGAACCGCTCCCGCACGAATCCGACGGAACGGCTGCCCATCGTCTTGCCACGGGCGGGGTCGGAAAGAAGATCGACTATCCGGGAGGCCAAGCCATCCGCATCGCGCGGCGCCACGAGATAGCCGTTCCAGCCATCCTCAACCACATCGTTGCAGCCCGGCATATTCGAGGCGACGATCGGCAATCCGGACAATCCCGCCTCCAGCAGGACACGCGGAATTCCCTCGCGATATTGCGTCGGAAACGCAAAGATATCCGCCATGCCAAGGAGGGCTGGAATGTCGCGCCTTGGCCCCAATGCGACAACGTGGGGAACATGGCGCTCGATATCGGCTCTGCTGACGGCAAACGGACCTTCGGAGTCTTGCGGGCCGACAAGTACGAAACGCGCGTTGGGCCTCTCGCGGATAACGCGAGGAACCGCCTCGATGAGGGTTGGAATCCCCTTCTGCCGCGTGAGCCGACCGACAAATATTATGACCTGGGCCGATTGTAGGCCAAGTTCCTCGCGCATCGTGGCAGCCGAAGGACCACGATACCTTGCCATCGAGAATGCATCGGGGTCGATGCCAGAACTCCGGATCAGTCGCCCTTTGCCGCGAGCCACCAGCCGATAGCGCTCGAAGAAGGCCTGATCATCACTATTCTGGAAGACGGTCATGGCTGTCCAACGAGACGCCACCCCCTGAAGGCCGCAAAAGAAAGGACGCAATGCCAGGGCCCGCGGCTCCCGCGACGAGAATGTCCAACCAAGCCCGTTGATGGTGCGAACGACGGGAACGTGCCCGCGCACCGCCAGTGGAGTTAGGATATTGGGCTTGGTGTCGAAACTTTGAATGATGTCCGGACGCAGTTCGGACATCAGTTCACGGATCGCGCTTACAGCACCCCATTCTGCACCGCCGCTGCCAAAGCGGTCGAACCCAAATCGGCGATGGGCAATGCCATGGGGTGAGAAGGCGGCTCCGAGATCACTCGAAACGGCAGTGACTTGAAAACCCCTTTCGCGAAGCGCCAAAAGAAACGGGATTCTTAGTCTATGATCCTCGCCTCCAACGCAAACCAGATGCGGACTCATCCTGTCGCTCCTGGATGCGATACCAATCGCGTAAAACAGCTGATCCTATCCGCGGTTTCCATGGCCGGTTTCATCGCCCCTGAACACACAACAGCCAGTCCCACGCTAGGAGCAGGCTTTCGTGCTGTCCTCGTCTGTTTGCATGAAGCAAGCTGATCAACGAAGCGGCAATGCAGCCACAATCGCTGTCGCCTCGGTCAGTGAGTTGGATTCATCCGGTCTGACGGTGCAAGGACGACATCTTCGCGTACGACACGGCGGGCCGGATATAAAAAAGGGCTGTGTTCGAAAGGTCCGCGCGCCGCGTTCAAAGCAACTTCCGCCCGCCTTCTCTCGCCGGATCAACATCGCGACCAGGCGGTGTGATGACTCGCACCGCCAGTTCTCCCGATCGCTTCGTCTGGAAGCAGGCTTTCACCCGGTCTCTGGATATGGTCGGACCCACCAGCCGCCTCTTCCCGCGGATGGGCGACCGCGTTGCCATGCTCGCCGTCATCCGGACCGGCACGCCCGCCTTTCCGTTGAACCCGGTGGGATCCAGTTCAGTGCCTCTCCGCAATTGCCAGCGGCGCGCGCCTCGCATGACCTTGTGGAGTACTGCCTTGCTCATTTTGGCGCCGAGGCTTTTTACGAGGAGCATTGAGCGGCTGCAATGGGAGGCTTCGCCAGGGCGCGGTTCCTTTGCGGTCTGAGCTCGAATAAATCCTGCGGAAGCGCGCATTTGGGCGGTGGCTCGCGCAACCCAAGCGCGCATTGGCCGATTGCCGCCACTGCAAACGCACAAGGCGCTCCGGCAGACTTCCTGCAATGCTTTCGTTGCAGGCTTGAGCACCCCATACTTGGATCATCTACATACCTCTGCGTAGCATCGAGGCTGTTGTGTTTTCCGGAGTATGATCAAAGATTCTATCAAGGGGCGCCGGTATTTGATTTGTCGCTAATGGATCCTTTCCCTAGGCAGGTGTGGGGCGCCTACCGAATCGGACGAAGGGTATGTCAATGACAACACTCCATTACGCCTCGGGCGGGTCGGCCTCCGAGGTCGCGAAAGCCGGATTCAATCTTGTTGATGTATCTTCCTTGGACCAGCTCAACGCCTTGCCGGCCGGCCAGAAAGGCCTGGTGTGGCTCAATGAAGCAGATGGTGCAACCTCCTCCTTTATCCAGAAGGTCACGCCCTTCATCGGCAATCCGAAAGTGTTTGGCTTCTTCCTCGTCGATGAGCCGGACCCGACCGGCAAATGGGGAACTTATGCCACCGCCGCTGATCTGAAGGCGGAGTCAGACTGGATCCACAGCCACCTGCCCGGCGCCAAGACCTTCATAACCATGATGAACATGGGGTCTTCCGCTAACCCCGACTTTTCAAACACATTCAATCCTGCCAACACGCATATCGACTATTACGGCTTGGATCCCTACCCGGTACGGACCGGAACAAGCACGATTGACTACAACATGATCGACAGGACTGTGGCGGCGGCCGTCGCCTCGGGCATCCCGCTCAGTCAGGTCGTTCCCGTGTATCAGACCTTCGGCGGCGGCGACTGGACGACCGACACGGGCGGTCGCTATGTCCTGCCCAGCGTTGCTCAGGAAAAGACCATGTTGGACCACTGGGCCAAGGTAGCGCCTTCGCCCGCCTTCGACTATGCGTATGCTTGGGGTTCTCAACAGGGCGACACGGCGCTTGAGAGCTCGCCGACGCTGCAGGCTCTGTTCCTTCAACACAACCAGAGCACCGCAAGCGGTCCTTCGGCCAGCGAACCGACGCCGCCGCCTACCAGCACAGTGCCTCCGCCCACAAGTGTCCCTCCGACCAGCACCGGCGATCACATTTTCTACGGCACGGGTAGCGCGGATGTGCTTCGCGGCACCGCTGGCGCGGACACGATGATGGGCCGCGGCTACAACGACACCTACTATGTCAACAACGCCGGCGACAAGGTGGTGGAACTGCGGCACAGCGGCAACGATAGCGTGCTGGCATCGGTCAGCTACGCGCTGTCGGCCGGCTCGCAGGTCGAGCATCTTGCGACCACCAGCAAATTGGGAACTGCCGCCATCAAGCTCACGGGAAACGAATTCGCCCAAACCATTGATGGCAATTCCGGGAGCAACACTATCAACGGCGGTGGCGGGAGAGACGTTCTGACGGGACATGGCGGCAACGACGTCTTTGTCTTCGATTCGGCTCTCAAGGTCGGCAATATCGACAAGGTCACCGATTTCAAAGTGGGCCACGACAAGATCCAACTCGACCACACCGTGTTTGCCGGCCTGCATACAGGCGCCCTTCCCTCTTCGGCGTTTTACGCCGGCAGGGCCGCGCACGACAGCGGCGATCACATCGTCTATAACAGCACGACCGGCGCGCTTTCCTTTGACAGCGACGGCTCGGGCGGCGCACATCAGATCCAATTTGCCACTCTATCGCCACATCTGGCTCTGACGGCGTCCTCGTTCATCGTGACGTGACCGTGGGAACGTCAGCTGAGCAAGATGGTCTGACGTTCTTGAATATGGCTGACGGAACCAAGAAGCCCCGCCGAGCTTGTACTTGGTATGAGCGCGCGCGGCATCGAATTCCTGCAGAAATGGGTAGAGGACAAGATCCCACTCTACACCAAGGCCGATCCGGCTCTTGCGGCGAAACTTGCGGACCAAGCAACGGCGGATGCCATCAGAGCGGGAATCCGCCCCGAGGAAATCTCTGAGGAAGTCGGAAGCATGTTGACGACCATGCTCGAAGTGCTCGATCAGCACGATTCGACATGATTGCGCGCTTGGCGGCAGATGCTGCCCGGCTTGGCGCCAAATGCATAAATGTGTCGTGGATCATAGGTCATGGGCCAGCCTAGGCAGCATGACCAACATGCTCTCCCAGAACGCGCGCGACGACCCCGTCCACGTCGTGAGGTTCAGCACCATTGACTTGTATCAACGGCCATCGGTCCTGGCGCAGGCACTCGCCGACCTCTCTTGAGATTTCGGCCTGCCTTAATCCTTTGTCCACGCCAAGTTCGAACAGCATAACCTCGAGGAGCGGTTGCTGCGCATGCCTATCCACAAGACGGCGGCGTAACGTTTCCTGGGGCGCGTCGAGTTGCACAACGAGATCCGGCCGCGGCAGGAACGCCAGGCACTCGCGGACCGCGTCGAGGCTTGGAGTTCTAGCCAGCACACCCAGCGCACACAAAGCCTGAATCATGCCCTCTTCGAAGATGAAGCAACCGGGCGACTCCCGCGCTTGGCGCCAGGACTGGCACAGTTGGGCGATGTCGACCTTCATTCGCCATGACCACACGCGGCTTCGAAGAGGGATCGATGCCAGAAGCCGGGCCGCGACACTGTCCTTTGGCAAGGTCGACAGCAAGATAGGACCGGATGTGGCAATCTTTTTGCCAATTCTTCCTATGCCATGGCGGATTTCCGGAGCGTCATCCTGAGCCGATCCAGGTTCAATCAGGCGATACCCATTTACTGTCTTCACATTGATGCCGTGTCTCGCCAGCCCTTGGCAGAGGCCGCGAAGCAGCGTGGTTTTACCCGCGCCAGGCGGCCCAAACAACTCGATGATCATATGCTCAAGCGTCTCCGAACGAGCAGTCATTCCCCTACGGATCAAGCTTAGCCGGATTTCAGATCACACCAACGTTCATTTGAATGATTGTTCCAGTCAGTGAATCTAGGCACCGAGCCCGGATTCTGGCGGAGATGCCGATCGCATCCGTTCGCCTGGGCAAGCCGTCTTGCGCTCCACGGAGCTTGCAAGGAAAAACGACCGGTGCTGGACACAAATGGCAAAACTTCTGAAGGACGCTCGGGAAGCGCTGGCTAGGCAAGATCGAGGCATCATCCGAATGATTGATGAAAAGATCTCCGTGGCGAGCGATGTTCGACCGACAGCTTGGCGGGGCCCTGAATGTCCTCAGTGTGTTTGCATTCGGAAGTGGCAAATCAAAACCTACAGGTGGATCTGCGACCCACCCGAAGGTGGTCAGTCGTTCCCGAATATGACCTTGACCAAGGGGGGCCAGTCTGGCGCCGTTACCGACAGATGGGTGCCAAATTTGCAGACATTCCAATCTTCGACCACCTTGGAGATGTCGCCAGGCGGCATCCTGACAAGCTCGCAATCAGCGACGGCGCGAACCGCCTGACTTTTTCTGAGCTTTTCCGGGCGGTCGAGACGCTGGCAACTCATATCGCTGCCGTCGTCCCCGAAGGGCAGGCCATCGGCATCCTGCAAGCAAACTCCGCTTGGTATCCTGTGGCGATGTTGGCGACCATGGCGGCGGGACGGCCTTCGGTTCCGCTCAACACAAGAGATCCCGCCTCTCGCATTTTCGATATAGTCAGTGCCGCGGGGCTCGGCGCGATTATAGGCGCCGAAAATGTTCGCCCGGTCGAATTGGCCCAAGAGATCATCTGGATCGAAATTGCGGCCGCCGTGGCGTCCAACGATCAACACCCAGAACAGCAGCATAAGCCCCCTATGGTTTCGGTCGATGCGCCCGCATTGGTGCTTTACACTTCGGGCAGCACCGGGCGCCCCAAGGGAATCGTCAACAGCCAACGCAGCCTGCTATGGCGGGTCCGGCAATATGTCGATGCGTGCCATATCAGCGCGGATGACGTTTTCCTGCCGCTGACCGGGCCAGCCACGATCGCCGGTTGCCGGGAGATCTTTGCGGCGCTGCTGACGGGCGCCACGTTGCATCTTCTCGAGGTGGAGGCTGTCGGCCTGCGCGCTACGCGCGCTCGATTGCAGTCCGAAGGTGTGACGATCGCCTATCTTGTGCCGGCACTGCTTCGAGCCCTCCTGGCTGAGGCGCCCGCCGACGCTTCCTGGCCGCTCAGAGTGGCCCGGATCGGTGGGGAGAAAGTGTCATGGACGGACATCGCTTTGCTGCGCAAAGCCGTTTCGGACCAGTGTCTGATCCAGATCGGCTACTCATCGACTGAAACCATCGGTTCGCAATGGTTCTTGCCGCCTGACTGGCCCGAGCAAGACGCGTCGGTTCCCGTCGGCAGGCTGCTCCCTGGTATGACATTCGCTATCGTCGACGAAGCGGAGCGCAATGTAGGGCCAGGCGAAAGTGGAGAGCTTCTTATCAAAAGCCGCTATGTCCTGCTTGGTCATTGGGAGAACGGTGTGGTCGTTCCCTCGCAGCCGGACCCCGACGATCCCGAGGCTCGGCTTTTTTCGACCGGGGACCTCGTTCGGCTCGACGATGATGGCATCTTGAGGATCGTCGGCCGCAAAGGGCGCCAGATCAAGATCAATGGTCGACGCATCGAGCCCGCCGAACTCGAACGGGTCTTGCGTTGCGCGCCTTCGGTGGCGGATGCCGTGGTGATGGTAACTGCCGCGCAGGAACTCATCGCCTTCGCGGTTCCCCAGCGCTTCGCAGGCGGCGCTTTTGCAGACGACCTTCGCAAGCTCCTCAGAATGACCTTGCCGGCACCATTGCGTCCCTTGCGATTGCACACAGTTGACGCAATCCCACGCCTCTCGGGAGGTAAGGTCGATTTGGCAACACTGGCCGAGATAGATCGTTCGCACGGAAGGAGGGCGCGAGCCGCCCGGTCGTCCACTCTCGATGCTCCGCCCGCCGGAGGAGCAAAGGACACGCGTCAAATAGTGCAGCACGCGTGGACGCAGGTTCTCAACACAGGCACTGCCACGGGAAACTGGGATGATGCTGGAGGAGATTCGCTGCAGCTGCTGCACTGCGTCATGGCGATCGAAAACGCCATCGGGCAAGAGCTGGGCCTCGAGGCATTCACCGTCGGCATGAGCTTGGACGAGATGGTTGAGGCGGTCGTCTCTGCACGGTTAGGCGAAGGGCGCGAAAAGAAGCACCACCCCCCGATTCTTTTCCTGTTTCCAGGGTCCGTTGGCTATGGTCCGAGCCTGGCTGCGTTCGCAGCCGCCATGGGGAAAGTCGCCCGTGTAAACCCCATCCGATATCCGAGCCTTGCGGCGATACTGGACGGACACAACACCCTCAGCGCCATGGCTGGCGCCGCACTCGAGCAGATAAGCCGCATCCAACCTGCGGGCCCCGTGCGACTTCTCGGCCATTCTCTGGGTGGCGCGGTTGCATTCGAGGTTGCCGCACGGCTCATGAAGGCCGGGCGAACGGTGCGGTTCCTGGGCATCCTCGACACGAGCCTTCTGGACGAGCCGAGCAACCATTGGGAGACTCTTACCCGTACGTTCTATCGTATTCGCACCAACCGCATATCCGCGCACCGGATGGCTTGCAGAGCCCTTGCGAAGATCACCGTCGCCGTGGGCGGCGAAGCGCGTCTGGCCAGGATTCTGGACAGATTTGCCAATGGAGAGTTCAACCCGACGATCTTCAGGACCAAACTGGAACTGCAGGAGGTTTTAAGGGCGAAGTCATTCTTCCAGTGGCTTGAGGCACCGAAACCGGCTCTGCCCCTCTCCGGTACCTTGTTCCGATGTCGCAGGGAGGGAATGCCGCGGGCCTTGGGCTGGGACAGCGTCTTGGCACACCTGGACGTCATTTCGATCACGGGCAGCCACATCGACCTTGTCGTCGAACCAAACCTTGCCACCAACCGTCCGCTTATCGAGACGGCCATCGTGCAGACCTATTCCCCCGCCGAATCTCGCAAAAGGGAGGACTTGTCATCGACATAATTCCGGAATTCAGCAAGGACATGCTGACGCTCGATGCCCGCGCGGAGGTCGATCGCATCGTTGACACCTTGCGCACTCAGGTTCTCGGCACCCTGCATCGTCGCGGCGTGGTTGTCGGTCTTTCCGGCGGTATCGACAGCTCCGTCGTCGCGACCTTGTGCATGCGCGCGTTCGGGAAAGACAAGGTCCTGGGACTGTTCATGCCGGAGCGGGATTCTTCCGGCGACTCCCTGAGACTTGGCCGCCGCGTCGCGGCACAGCTTGGCATTGAAAGCGTCCTTGAGGACATAGCACCGGCACTGGAGGCCATTGGCGCCTACCGCCGGCAGATCGATGCGATCCAGACCGTCGTTCCCGACTATGGGGAAGGGTGGAAATGCAAGCTGGTGATCGCGTCGGTTCTGGAGAGCAGCGGGCTCAATATAACCCGCCTCACGGTCCAGGATCCGCAGGGTAAAGTAGATACCGTGCGTCTGCCGCCAGCTGCCTATCTGCAGATCGTTGCTGCGACAAACTACAAGCAGCGCCTGCGCAAGATGACGGAATACTATCACGCCGACCGCCTCAAATACGCGGTTGTCGGCACTCCAAATCGCCTCGAGTACGACCAGGGCTTTTTCGTCAAGCAGGGCGACGGAGCCGCCGACGTGATGCCGATCGTTCACCTTTACAAAACCCAGGTTTATCAACTCGCGGAATATCTCGAGGTGGATGATGAAATCCGGCAGCGGCCACCGACCACCGACACCTTTTCCATGACCCAAAGCCAGGAAGAATTCTATTTCGCGCTGCCCTATCACCTGATGGATCTATGCCTCTACGGCCTGAACCACGGGGTCGCCAGCAATGAGCTCGCGGCGGTTGCTGGCCTCACCGAGCCCCAGCTTCAGAAAGTGTTCAAGGACATCGAAGCGAAACGAAGGGCGGCCCACTATCTTCACGCGCGGCCTTTGCTGTCCGCGGAAGGCGGAGATTGACCGAGCATGTGCGGCATCGCTGGAATCGTGGCGCTGAATGCCACAGCGGCTTCTCCTTCGCGGCAGGCGCTGATGCAGATGATGGGCGCGCTGGCGCATCGCGGCCCCGACGGGCGCGGTCTCTACCGGGACAGACGCGCGGGGCTGGCGCATGTGCGCCTGTCCATCGTCGATCTTTCCAGTGGCCAGCAACCGATGGCGGACACAGGCGATACGACGTGGATCGTGTTCAACGGCGAGATATTCAACTACGTCGAATTGCGTGAAAAACTCACGGCGCTCGGCCACCGCTTCCGAACCCGCAGCGACACGGAGGTCGCGCTACACGCCTATCGTGAGTGGGGAGAAACGGCCTTCGAGCGGATGAACGGCCAATGGGCAATTGCGATCTGGGATTCAGTGGCCAATCGTCTCATATTGTCGCGCGACCGCTTCGGCATTTGCCCGCTGTATTTCAGCGAGCATGCGCACCGGCTTTATTTCGCCAGCGAAGTGAAAGCCATTTTCGCGGCCGATCGAACCATACCTCGCGCCCTTGATCCAGCCGGCATCGATCAGACGTTCACGCTCTGGACGGTCGTTCCGCCGCAAGGAGTTTTCCACGGAATCAACGAACTCGAGCCGGGTCATGTCCGCATCTATCAGGATGGCACCGTTCGTGAGCGGATTTTTTGGCAGCCTTCCTATCCCGACAAGTTCGGATCGCGGCCGGGCGAGTTCACCGGGTCCAGCGATGACGCGGTGGACCGCGTATCTAGCGCTCTTGAAGCCGCGACGGCGCTCAGAATGGCGCGCGCAGACGTGCCTGTCGGGTGCTACCTCTCCGGAGGGCTGGACAGTTCGCTTGTGGCCGCGCTCGCAAGGCGCTTCGCGGGCGAGCGCTTCCAAACCTTCTCCTTGCGTTTTGCTGACGCCGAATATGACGAGACCCGCTTCCAGCGTATGGTTGCCGAGACGATCGGCAGTGAGCACCATGAAGTGGTCGTTTCGCGCAGAGATATAGCCGGAATCTTTCCGGAGGTAATCCAACACACCGAACGCCCGATACTGAGGACTGCCCCGGCGCCGCTCTTCCTGCTCTCGCGCCTGGTGCGCGAGCGTGGCATCAAGGTCGTGCTGACCGGCGAAGGCGCTGACGAAATGTTCGCCGGCTACGACCTGTTCCGCGAAGGCAAGGTCCGCCGCTTCTGGGGGCGCCACCCGACATCGACACGCCGCTCTCGGCTCCTGGAACGCCTTTACCCCTATCTCACCCGCTCGCCGGTGCAACAGCAGGCGATGGCGCGTCAGTTCTTCGGGCGAAATATTCAGGCTTACGACGCGCCGGGCTTTGCTCATGAAACGCGCTGGCAAACCACCAGGGCCATCAAGCGCTTGTTTACGACCGACATGCGCGCTCAAACGCAGGGCCGCGACGCCGTGTCCGAGTTGCTCGCCCGTCTGCCCGCGCAGTTTGCCCGTTGGGGCCCTCTTGCGCAGGACCAGTATCTCGAGGTCCAAACACTGATGTCGGGCTATCTGCTCTCCTCGCAAGGCGACAGGATGCTGATGGCTCACTCCGTCGAGGGGCGCTTCCCGTTCCTGGACGATGAACTTGTGAGGCTCGCGAATTCGCTGCCACCCTCCTTCAAACTCCGCGGCCTCGACGAAAAGCACGTGCTGAAGCGCATGGCGGCACCCATCCTGCCCTCCGAGATCGTAGCCCGCAAGAAGCAGCCCTTCCGCGCGCCCAACGCGCTTTGCTTCGTCGGCGCAGACGCTCCGGATTACGCTCGCGAGGCCGTTTCGCAGACGGCCCTGCGCGAGGCGAATGTCTTCGATCCAAAGGGGGTCACGCACCTGCTTGCCAAATGCCAGGCCAGAACTGGCGATGGCGACCTGTCCAATGCCGACAACATGGCGCTGGTCGGCGTGTTGTCGACCCAACTTCTTCATCAGCAGTTCGTCGCGGGTTGTCCCAGTGCAACGCTCGAATGCACGCTCAGCGTCGACGTCGACTGCGAACATCGGGAAGAGCGCCTGTATGTTGCATGATGCCATACCACTGCTACATGACTACCTCGCCCATTCCGCCGTCCGACACGGAAGTAAGGTGGCGCTGGTGTGCAACAGGCAGCGTGTCACCTACCTCGAACTGGAAACGCGAGCCAACGCGATCGCCCGGGACCTGGCCGCATCCGGAGTCGTCCGCGGTGATCGCGTGATGATCTTCGCCGACAACACCGTCGAGACGGTGGTTAGCTTCTGGGCGGTGCTAAAGGCGAATGCGGTGGTGTGCATCGTCAACCCGCTTACCAAGAGCGACAAGCTCGATTATCTGCTCAACGACTGCCGGCCGACGGCGCTCATCACGGACGGCCATCTGCACGCGATCTTCCGCGAGCCGGCGCGCGGCTGCCCGTCACTTCTGCGGGTGATCGTATCGGGACCGATCGACGACGTCGAACTCGCCCAGCTGCCGTTTGCCGTGCGCTGGGACGCCGCCCTCGCCAATGGCGCGGATACGCCGCCGGCACGGCAGTGCATCGATGTTGATCTGGCAGCCATCATCTACACGTCCGGGTCGACGGGCGAACCCAAGGGCGTGATGCTGACGCACAGAAACATGATGGCCGCGTGCGCGTCTGTCGCTTCCTACCTGGCGATTGCCGAGGACGAGGTGATCCTCAATGTCCTACCCCTCGCCTTCGATTATGGACTGTACCAGATGATCATGGCTTTTCGTACCGGCGCCCGGCTGGTGCTCGAACGCTCGTTCGCTTTCCCGGCACAGATCCTCGGGTTGATCAGGCAGGAGGGAGTTACGGGCTTTCCCGGCGTGCCCACAATCTTTGCCGCACTCTCCGAACTCAGGTCCCTCAAAGACCAGGATTTCTCGAGCATCCGCTACGTCACAAACACTGCGGCAGCCCTGCCCCTCAAGCATATTTTCATGCTTCGCGAGCTGTTTTCGGGTGCACGCATCTATTCGATGTACGGTCTCACCGAATGCAAACGTTGCACCTATTTGCCGCCAGAGGACCTCGAGCGAAAGCCATTGAGCGTAGGGATCGCAATCCCGAATACGGAGATGTGGATCGTTGACGAGCATGACAGGCGGATAGGCCCCGGCGTTGTCGGCCAACTCGTCATTCGCGGCGCAACGGTGATGAAGGGGTATTGGGGCAAGCCCGAGGCAACGGCCAGGAAACTCAAACCCGGCCCGTTGCCCGGCGAGCAGGTCCTATACACCGGCGACTACTGCCGGATGGATACGGAGGGTTACCTCTACTTCGTTGGCCGTGGGGATGAGATCATAAAGTCGCGAGGCGAGAAGGTGGCGCCAAGGGAAGTGGAAAACGTACTGATGGACATTCCAGGAGTCCGGGAAGCGGCTGTCATCGGTGTTCCCGACGAGCTCCTCGGGCAAGCGGTGAAAGCCTTTGTGGTGATGGAGCATGGAAGAGCCATTGGCGAAAGGGAACTGCAGAAGGAGTGCCAGAAGCGTCTGGAAAACTTCATGGTCCCGAAATCCATCGTCGTTGTTGCGAACCTGCCGATGACGGACACGGGAAAACTCAAGAAAACGGCGCTGTCATGATGCGGGGCCAGAACCAAGTCGCTGATTTAATGGCGTCGCTACGGAGGACGAATTCATGTTGACCATCAAGGAACGCACCGGAATCTACAGCGAGCAGATTCGTAGTTTCTTGGTTTCAAATTTCTACGTCAGCGACGTCAAGGCATTGCTGGATGACGCATCCTTGCTCGATCAAGGCATTGTCGACTCGACGGGTGTGCTTGAGATTATCGGCTTCATCGAGGAGACCTTTGGCATTACCGTCGAGGACAGCGAACTTCTGCCTGAAAACCTCGATTCCATCCAGGGGATCGAGCAATACATCATCCGCAAAATGAACTGATGGGTGAGCGTAACGCCCAGAGCAGCCCCGTATTTGGTCTGACTGTCGCAGGATTCATGCCTGCGTCTTGACTTGCCCCAGAACCACCCGGCCCTCGCCCGCTTCGTTCGAGACCGAACGGATGTTCTCGAATGCCTTGCTGCGTTCCAGCAGACCCGCTACCTGTCGGTCTTGGCCAAGCCCGACCTCGAAGAGCAGGATGCCGCCACGCCGCAGGTATCGCGGTGCGTCTTTCAGCACGCGCATATGAATGCTCAGGCCGTAAGGGCCGGCTGCGAACGCCTCGCGCGGCTCAAGCTCGATCAGATGGGCGCGGTCGCCCTCGAGCCGCTTTTCAGAAATGTAAGGCGGATTGCAGACGATTACGTCGATAGTTCCGTCTAGCCCAAGGCCGATGAGAGAGTCGAACAAGTCGCCCTGAAGCACCGAAAGACGCTCAGCCATGCCGTGATGTGAGGTGTTGCGGCGTGCCGTTTCGACGCATTCATCGGTGAGATCGCTTGCCCAGACAAGGGCGCTGGGCACATGGTAGGCGATCGCGCACGCCAGATTCCCAGTGCCGCAGCACATATCAACTATGCGCGGAGCCGGCAGGTTCATCTGATGCAACACACCAAGCGCGGTCTTGCCGAGCAACTCGGTCTCAGGTCTGGGGACGAGCGCACCGGGCGAAACCAGCAGTTCAAGTCCCATGAACATGGCGCGGCCGGCGCCATAGGCATCAGCTACACTGAACTCTTTGCTCATGGCCGACCCCATCGCTTGATCTCCCCAGTATAGATCTGCGGCGCTCATGCGCCAGCCAAACCTGCTCCGAAATCATGAATTCTCAAGCCTTTCCTTCGAAAAACTGCAGGCACAAACTCGGTGCATCGCACTTCTGACGCTCATTGACCGACCGCAATCTCAGGTCGCCCAAGATGGAGAGAGAGAGAGAGAGAGAGAGAGAGAGAGAGAGGTGCTGCTGATGCTTTGAAGAGCCAATGGCGTGATACGGAGGCTTTTAGATTTTGCGGATCGTGGAGAGGGTAAATGCCTATCCAACTCTGATGGAGCGGAGGCGGACCGCAGCTCCATTGACGCGCTAATCTTCGGCTCCGGTAATTCAGCAAGTGGTCGGTGGAAGCGCCTCCGCTCCAGCATCAGCCTCACCTTGCTGCATGGAGAGGTTACCTATAGGTTTGCGGACATGTCGAAACAACTGTCCGAAGGTCTCGGATCGACATCTCATTTCCGGTCAATCGCAGAGAGGGGCCGTGAGCGAAAGCGTGAGTGTTCTGATTGTTGAGGATCAATGGCTAGTCGCGCAGGACACTGCCGCGCGGCTGCGTCGCGCCGGTTATCAGGTGGTCGGACCTGTGCCGTCGGTATCCGCCGCTCTGCGTCTTGTCGAATCGGACAAGATTGACGTGGCGTTGCTAGACATCCAGCTGAACGGTGAAACGGGTCTGCCGGTGGCGAGGATATTGCAGGCGCGAGGCATCCCCTTTGCCTTCTTGTCGGGATTTGGCCCCGCCGACGTTCCCGCGGCTTTCCGCGACTGCAGATTCCTGCCGAAGCCGGCAACCGATGCTGTCATCCTTGCTGCTGTCAGCGAGTTGGCGTCCCTGCGCACAGCTTCGCGCTGACATTCGCTCCGACCGTAGCATTACCGGAGTTGCGCCCTGGCGACCTGGTAGGCCGGGCGAGGTCAGTTTCACAAAAGGCAACATTGGCGCTTTGGCCACGAGGACGGCGGACTACGACCGGCGAGGACGGAAATTCAGCGTTCAAAAAGCATCCGCCGGGTTCCACTTCTCGGCCTGTTGGCGGCGATTTGGACTTAGGTCCGATCCCGTCGCCAGAGGTCGGATTGCGGAACATCTGCCAAGGACCCACGTTCGGGGCTTGAGCACGGAGGTGCCGGCCGATCTCGAAGCGCAAGTTTCACGGGCAACTGTTGGGGAGTGTCGTAGTGCCGATTTCAAACGATATGGGCGACGAGTACCTGGAACTGGAATGTCCAAACTGTTCTCATGTCATCATAAAAAAGGGATCGTGGTTGAAGGTGATATCCAACTTCAACTGCACCCAATGCCATGCAAAAATCAGAATTGGTTATATGACCAAGCTCGCGCTTTTCGAGAAAAAAAGGCAAAGCATGAACCCGGCTGCGCAGTGAGCGTCCTGGCGGCCCGACAGTCGTTTGGGGTGGTGCGTTGAACCGTCGGGCCTGACCGGCCCGATGGCGGGGGAGCCAGGCCGGCTGGGTGAATCGTATACATTAGATCGTGCTTATCAAGCCCAAATACGCGGCGCGACATCGCCTGGTGACGCAACGGTGAACCCCGCGCCCGTATACGCGCTAGCAGGAACGTCGGCGGTCAACATGCCGCTCATTCGTAGAGAGTGCGAACAGCTTCATCAAACAGCTCCACCTCGGCTTCAACCTTTTCAGCCGCTTTATCGACCTTGTCGAAACGCTTCAGCATTCGATTGTGGAGCATGGACAAGCGTGCGGCATGGTAGACCACGCTGCGCTTGTAACCTTCAGAGTCGAGTGGTTCGAACAACATTGTCATGGCAGAAATCCTCAATGTTTTTCGTCCTGCAATCCTTCCCTAGTAAACCGCCAATTAACTCTTTCGTTCCGCTGGTGATGCGAAGGCGCCCGAATGAATAACTCGTTGCGCTGTCTCCAGACTGCACGAGCGTGCTTCGTCTGTCTGAGGTTAGGCCCCAAGGCTTGCGCTTGCCTCGCCTGTTCGGCTCATGCTGCGTCAGTCACGACATCGACGGCCAGCTTCAGTTCAATCGCTTTGGGCGTGAGTTGAATACCGGCGCTGCCAAGAATTGCCGAATGATCATCCTGCTGCGCTGGGACCGCCGAACCCGTCAGGAGCGACGAACCGAGCCGGCTTGGATAGTCGCCCCGCCGCAAGGACGCGAGCGGATCGAAGATCACGTCGGCAGGTGCTCTGCCCTCTCTGGGAAGCCGGCGCCGCGCACACTTACTGAAAAAAACCAAACAGAATAAGAGCGAGAAAGGCAAACAGCAGCGCTGCAGCCGCTAGCAACACACCTTTGTTGGAGCCCCGCCGAGGTTGAGGGTCAGCCACGAGTTTTTTCCGGTTTGGGAGTTCATCCATTGGAATTAATTTGCGGCTGCAAATTAGGTTCCGCTCATGCTTGAATGCCTACAATGCCGCACCACAGCGCCCTACAGGCCCACGACCTTCGCTAGCCCTAGGCGTATCCGCTGGCCTTCTGCAAAGGACAACGCGAACGATCCTGATTGAATGACCGGGCAATTTCCTGATCTTTCTCAACCACGCGGACGAACCATTCGCCGCAGGTTTCTGTCACTTCGACGCAAGGCACGGCCTTGCGAAATGGAACCACGTTATCCATCACAGCCGACCTACGAGCAATGGCAACATCGGTCTTATAAGGCCACCGAATTCGGGATTTCAATAAAAAAGTCGGTACGTGATCATGTAACTTACGGGATCAAGTAATTAGTGAGCAGCGGATCGCATTTGAAGTCCGCTAACGATCACCTATGTGCTCACCGAAGCATTGGGGCTCGGCCGACACGGTGATTTTGAACGCCTACGGCAATTCCTTCTCGGAGAGGTCGCTGACCGGCATGATGGCGCACTGGAGCAAGATGGCGAGCATGGGGCCCGGCTGCACGCTGCATGGACTTCGGAAGACGCTGGGGAAGTACTGGCCAAGGAGGGCGCGACCCCGAAACAATCGGCAGGCATTCTCGGCCACGACGACCTGGACCACGTAGAGCTTTACAGCAAGGACGGAGCAGGAGCGGCTCGCCGTGGATGGAATGGCGAAGCTTCTGAAGCGGTTTGTCTAACCCACTGTCTAACCAGGTTGTCTACCCTCGACGCAAAGCCTTGTGCATGAAGGCGACTGGTGGGCCCGGAGGGTGTCTAAAAATCGTTGATTTTATTAGTTTTTTCTTGGGCCAAAATCAGAAATCTTCCCGTATCGTTCCGTATGTTTCCCGTGACGCTATGAAGTCCACTCCAGCTAACCTCGTTTGAGAACGTTCTGAGGCACGCTCTAGAACGGCCGCAGTGGTGCGGGAAGCATTACGAGTTTTTGGACGTACCTGCTGAGGCAGTTGCTGCGTTCAAAGCTGCCTTGCCAAGGGCGTCTATTTTAACAGCCACATCCGCAATCGTTATGCAGTCCGGCTCGCGCCAGAGCGCTGACATCTGGAGACGCCGGGCTTGTGCAGGGATGGCCCGCGCCTGCTTCCGAGCGCGGGCCGACCATGATGAGTGAGGGGCCATCTTGGTCACCGGCAGGGACCGCTGAGAACGAGCCGGGTGTGACCGAACAGCCTCGGAGCGGGGATGTTCCCGGCTGACCCAAAAAGGCCGAAGGGCGCAATTAGCACCGACTTAATTAGGTCCGGAAAATTTTAACGAATCGTTGACCGCGCTGTCCCAGAATAGGACGGCGCGGTCAAACCCCAACCTTGGCTGCGCAGGCGGCTTCGGCACTCAGTTCCACCCCCGAGCTGTCGGAGCCGCCACCCACCCCACACTTATACCAGCAATGGTTGAATCAACCGTTACTGCACGTGCTTTCATGGCGCTTCCCTGATCGTTAGACTTTGACGGATCAAACAGGGGATTCACAGATTCGGAGACTCGACCGATGGAAACGATCTTCGATGACGTCGGCAACGGCCTCAGAGCGCCCGCACAGACGCATGGCGCCCTGTATGCGCCTTCGCATCGACATGGCCGGCAAGCTGTTCCTTGGCGTCGCAATCGGCCTGGGCCTTGGCTTTGGAATGGCGAACGCGGGTTAGACCCGACCTATCGGTTCGGGCGGTCCGTAGCCAAAACGTTGTAGAGCACCAAACACGCCAGCAACGAAATGACGCTGCCCAGCAGGTCGCCTAGGGTCAGGCCGGAAAAATAGACAAGATCGAACGCCAGTACCGCCATCGCTCCAGCCAATCATGATTCGGGACACTGCCGACATTAACCGTTAGTCGGCACTGTTCCGGTCTGGACAACCTGTTCAATCTTTTCGTTGAACTTGCGCCATTCGCCAACAATCCAAAGTTAGGCGAAGCAATCAAGCTTGCGAATGAATACGCCTCGGGAGACGTCCCCATCGGCCAAGAGGTTTTCGAGGCCATCGGAGCGTCGCGGAAAGAAATGATAGAGAGTTGGCGAAAGAGGCGGAACGCTATACGGTCTGGCAAGCTCGCTCCCACACCACGCAACCTAATCCAAAGTACCGCGAGGAATAGGAATGGCTAAAGTCCGCAAGCGCACCCTGCCCTCCGGTGAAGTTCGCTGGCCGGCAGACTACTTCGATGCCGGCTGCAATCGCCGCGCCAAGCAGTTCGACAAGCGCAAGGATGCCGACGGCTATCCGGTAAAGGTGCGACGTGACCTGCAGCTATGATTCGAATCCAGGTTCCCCAGAAAGCGATTTTTCCGTTTGATCATTAGAACATTTCGTGTCAGTCGGACGCACGGTCGGTAATTTTTGTTCCCGTTTCGAGCTTGCGGATGGCGCTTTCGCCGAGCGCCGGATCTCGGTTGAGGAAGGCTGTGGCCGGTGATCGTTGCGATTTCCGGCACCCAGGCCTCGACGAGCGCCAGGCGCGTTACAGCAGTCCCGCGAATGTATTGAGGGTCACTCCGACCACCCCGGCCGAGGCGCAGGCCTTGCGCCACGATGATCGAAAGCCATCTGAGGTCCATGGCACGCCGTCGCTGTTCAAAAGTATCTGCCCGACCTTGTCGCGCAACGCCTTGAGCGGCCCTCCGACGGGAATGACCACACGAGTTCCGGTCTTGGATTGCTGCAGGCGGATCACCTTGCCGTCATACTGCTGTCAAGTGAGCCGCAGCAGGTCGCCCTGGCGCCGGCCGGTCCACAAGGCCAGTGTGAGCGGCAGATGCAGGTGCGCGGGAGCGCTGGCATAGAATGCGGCCTCGTCGGCGGCAGTCCAGACGTTAGCCACCCTGGTGCCGCGATAGAGGCGCCCGCCCTTCTCGCAAGGATTGGCTGAACAAGGCCGCGACCGTGTCCCCAGGACAGGATCCTCGCCAGCACCTGCCAGCCATAGTCTGCCTGTCGGCGCGATGCCTTGGCGCGCTCGTCGCGCCACTCCATGAAGATGCCGTGCGTGCGGCGGTCGCTCATGCCCGACAGCGGGAAGTCACCGAATTTCTTTCCGATAACCTTGATCAGCTTGACATAGTCGGCTTGCTTGCGCGGCGCCAGGTCATCCAAATCCGAGCTGGCCTGAAATTCATTCATCACGGACAGGAGCGCGCCCTGGCGCGGCTTGGCCTTGGTCGCGGCGGCAGCTTTGTAGGCCGCGATGAATTCGGGATCTCCAGGCTTGCCAGGCAAGGTGGCCCGCCCTTCCAAGCCCACTAGTAGGTGACGAGGCTGCCGTCGGCGAGTTGTTTCGTGCGGCTGTTCAGCCCCTTAAGACGAACGCGCATGATTTTTTATACACTGGTCGATGGGGTTTTCCGGTTCGCTCGTATGTGTAGCGGCGATGACCACGATCTTGCCCGTCGCCTCTACCCTGCCAGGCTCCATGTTGCCTTAGCGTGCGCTCTTGATCCGCGCGCAATATCGGCAATTTTGAAGGAGATCAGTGTGCCGGCCATTTTTGGGTTGCTCCCGCCTTTTCAGCCGCCGCGTTTTCCAAAAGATTGGTGAGGTTTTGGATTAACTGCTTGGAGCAGATCCTTGACGGGCAGCCCCATCACCTTCTCGATGCCAATTAAGACTTCCAGGACAATTCGAGCCGGCCTGAGAATGATCGAAACCGGATATTGATCGCGCCTAATTACCTCTCCTACCGGAGACGATGCATCGAAATCAGACCATCCCTGCCCTTCCTGGTCGAAAGACAAGGCCAAGGTGCGGAAATTCGGACTCTTGGGACCTTCTCAGATGGTTACAGCAACCGACACAGTGAAACGCAATTGTCCATGAGATCGGCGGTTGCTGCTACACATTCACCTGACTGGGGCATGCGTTTCTGGAAGGCGGTCCGCAGCCGGTTCCGTGCACGTTTTATTTTGACTGTTAACTGTCACGCTAGTCGAATGTTGACGACTCCCCCTCGGAAGAGTTAATAATCTCCTAATATAAGCATTTTCTTAAAAACATGATCGGCAGCCGACGAGTTTGCCGACGCAAGGGGAGACGCAGCGCGACGACCAATCTCGTCGCAACATCATCATCATCATCATCAACATCGAGCCGCCATCCGTAAACGGTACTGCTGAGTCAGCCGTTCGCAAGGCGTAACATAGCGGTGGCTGGGTGGGCTGACTAAGTCTATGAGCTTTGATAGCGAGTGCTTTGTCTTTTCAGTGCGGTCGGTAAACGGATGTGGGGGCATCTGTGTATGAGTAAGGGGGTTATAATGGCTGCTTCTCAAATCATAAACGCCGACGGAATGTCGACGTTGCTTCCCGATACGCCACAGGGCGGAGACTATACCTACCGCTTAGCCGAAAATGCGCCCGTCCCCATTTCCACCGTTCTGACCATTATATCTCTCGATGGGTCGAGTAGCGATCTGGCCGAAATCACACTTTGCTCTCCGAATGATGAGTTTTCCGCCTCGACCGATCCGAAGAAGCCCGCTGTTGCCTGCGCAGATTCAGCAGGCATCAAGCTGTGTTTGCCGGACTCGCGAGCGTGGGCGTTTGGCATTGGTACACATGCCATTGGTCTGGATGCGAACTCATTTGGTCCGGCGCTCTTTCCCAGGATCAAGCCGTTTGTTGGCGAAGGCGAACTTGCCCTCATAGGTTCACAATTTTTGAGCGACGCCGCTGCAAGCGGCAGGTCAATGTCGGCACTTCTCGATCGACAAGAACAACTAGCGAGATAGGGGACGGGGTATGGCAACGGCAACTGGTACAAGCGGCAACGACAATCTGGTCGGCGGTAGTGGAGACGACGTGCTTTTGGGCGGTGCCGGAAGCGATCGCCTGAATGGCGGTTCAGGCGCCGATACGCTCGATGGAGGCAGTGGTTTCGATACGGTCCTGGGCGGATCGGGAGCGGACACGCTCATCTATCGCGCGTGGGAAAATCAGTACAAGTTTGGTAGCCAAGTCTACGGCACAGGGACAACCGTCGGACAAACAGCCTTTTCCGGCTACGACACCTACGACGGCGGTAACGGCAATGCTGCGAAAGGCACTGCCGAGATCGATACGCTCGCTATCTATCTAAGCAATGATCAACTAGCCAATACGTCATTCATGACGGCGTTTAACACCGAACTTGCTCAGTTTCGTGCCTTCATTGCCGCGAACTCGAACACGAATACCGGCCAAGCAGGTCAGGCAGAATTTACATTCGCCACGATCAACCTCAAGGTCTCCGCGATCGAGCGGGTTGTCGTTCTCGATAACGCCGGGCATGTTCCTGTCTCCGTAAATATTGTCTACCCTTCCTTAAATGATGGTGACAACAACTCGGTCGTGACGTTCACTTTTCTTGGTCCGGTGACGGGCTTCGATTCTGCCGATGTTACGGCAATGAATGGCACGCTGACTGATTTTGTGAAGATTGATGCTTCGCATTATACGGCGAAGTTCACGGCGGCAGACGGTTTTGATGGTCTTGGCTCCGTTTCGGTAACGGCCAGCGGCTACACCGACCTTGCCGGCAACACCGGCGCGGCGGGCTCCGATACGGTCACCATCGACACGCTCAACCCGAGCGTCATCGTCAACATCGTCGACGGCGCGCTCAGCGACACCGACAACAACTCGAACG
>NZ_JAMYUQ010000024.1:0-72261 GCF_040323095.1 Mesorhizobium sp. M0058 | reverse complement strand
GGAGTAGGGAGTAGGGAGTAGGGAGTAGGGAGTAGGGAGTAGGGAGTAGGGAGTAGGGAGTAGGGAGTAGGGAGTAGGGAGTAGGGAGTAGGATGGTCTCGGCGTCGTTTCAATCCTTCACTACTCACTACTCACTACTCACTACTCACCATTGCCTAACGCCTTCTCGGCTTCTGCCACCCAGTGTCCAGCAATCCAAGCCGGCCGAGTTCCCGGTCCACGGCCCGCGTCACGTCCTTGCGCTGCGCGCCGACGTCGCGCAACTGGCGATCCGACAGATCCTCCACGTCCTGGCGCGGCAGGTTGATGGCGACTTTCGCCTGGCGAAGCCAGTCCGTTACGGCATGCAACCAGTTCGAGCGAGCTGCTGGCGAGTTCAAAACGAAGATGGACATGATGCGCTCCCGTGTTCCGCCGGATATCAAATCCGGCTTGATGGTGTTTCGATGGATGCATCATGCCGCATTGAAATCCATGAGAGAAACGAGTAGTTCTTTTCGGATGGTCAAGTTTTATTTGAGGATACGTTGATGTCCGGTCTGTTGCCCGGAACGCGCGCGCTGAGGACTCTGGAAGCCGCCGCCCGCCACCTCAATTTCACCCGCGCTGCCGACGAGCTCGGGCTGACGCCGGCGGCGGTCAGCCATCAGATCAAGGAAATCGAGGATCAGCTCGGGCTGGTGCTGTTCACGCGAACCAGTCGTACCATCCGGTTGACCGAGGCAGGTACGGTGCTGTTCGAGGCCTCGATCGATGCGCTCGACCTGCTCAACCGGGCGGTGTCGCGGGCGCGCAAGCTGACGCGCGGCACGGCATTGCTGAAGGTAACGCTCGACGCGCAATTCGCGTCAAAATGGCTGATGCGGCGCGTCGACGATTTTCGCAAACTTCAGCCCAGTATCGAACTGAGGTTCGACATCGGCTACGAAGTGCGCGATTTCGAACTCGACGACGTCGATGTCGGCATCCGGTTCGGGGTCGGCAAGTATCCGGGGCTTCGCGCCCATCGCCTGTTCGACAACATCCTCATTCCGGTGTGCAGCCCGAGCCTGCTGACCTCCGGCCCGCCGCTGCGCGAACCGCGCGACCTCTTCAACCACACGCTTGCCCATATCGAATGGTCGCGCCAAGGCGTGACATGGCCGAACTGGCGCATGTGGATGGCGGCGGCCGGCATCAACGATTTCGACGACAGTCGGACTATCGTGTTTGGAACCTCTACCGATGCCGTGCAGGCGGCGCTCGACGGCAATGCCGTGGCGCTCGCCGAGTTCGCCATGGTGGCAAACGACCTTTCCCAGGGAAGGCTGGTGCAGCCCTTTGAACTCGGTCTGCGCGTGGGGCCGGAGTTCGGCTACTTCCTGGTCTATCCCGAGAGCACTGCCAACGATCCGCGCATCATCGCTTTCCGTGAATGGATCCTCGACGAAGTCGCCAGGACGCAGACCTGACGACTTCTGCAGGCCTCAGCCGGCGACCGGCGTCCCGAACCAGCCGATCACCGCGCCGATGATCAACAGCACGCCGAGCCAGTGGCCGCCGTCGATCAGGGTCAGGTCCCAGCCGAAATTCTCATAGCGATGGTTGGCCGTCAGCGTCGTGGCAACGAAACCCAGCCAGAGGACGAAGCCGAAGACCAGCCCTACGACAAGGACCGGCTCGCCGCCCGTCATCGCGCCGACGACCAAGGCCAAGACCAGCGCCATGATCAGCTCGGCGATGAAGGAGATGATGAAGGGCAATATTGATTTCTTTGACGTTGACGGATCGATCCTGGCCGCCCTCATCCAAGGCTTGCTGAGGGCCGTGTACCAGACGGCGCCAAACAGCCACGCCGCGACGGCCGCGACAGCCACCGCCAGCCAGTTCACCACTGAAAAATCCATAAAGTCCTCCCCTCAAGCATGCAGCCCAAAGCCTGACGGTTCTGGGATAACGACATGCGTATTCTTCAAATCAATGCGCGATGGAACGCCTGTTCGGCAATGCCGTCAAGCGAAGCGCCACACCGTGGTGCGCTTGACCAGGGTGTCCTCCAGCGCCCGCGTCACCGCCACTTCGTAGACGGCGAGCGGCTCCAGTCCCGCCTTCGGCATGTAGGAGCGGCCCGGATCGCCGACGAGGATGTCAGCGCCGCGCGCCTTCAGTGTCGAAAACCACGGCATCAGCGTGTCGGCGAAGGATTTGTCGTAGAAGACGTCGCCCGCCAGTACCACGTCCCAGCCGGCGTCGGTGCCGATGCAGTCCGTGCCGCAAAAGTCGATGGCAACGCCATTGGCCTCTGCGTTGAGGCGGATCGCCGTTTCGCAGAACGGGTCGCGGCGGCGATCACGTGCGCCGCACCCGCCTTGGCGGCGGCGACGGCGACAAGGCCGGAGCCGGAGGCGAAGTCGAGCACGCGTTTGCCCCGCACATCCGACGGATTGTCCAGCACGTAACGGGCAAGGCCCTGACCGCCGGCCCAGGCAAAGGCCCAGAACGGCGGCGGCAGGCCGATTTCGATCAGCTCGTTCTCCGTGCGCTGCCAGAGGTCATGCGCTTCGTCGGCAAGATTGAGGACAATCTCCGGCACATGCGGCGGCGACATAAGCGCCGTGTTGTCGAGAATGAACTTTTTCGCGCTGTTCGGCGTGAGGGCCGTCACGGAGCCGGCGTCAGGCCGCCCATGCGGCAGACTTCCTTCCATTCGGCCGGCGTCACCGGCTGTACGGAAAGCCGTCCAAGCCGCACCAGAGCCATCTCGGCGAGTTTCGGATTGGCCTTGACCTGTTCCAGCGTCGGCGGGTTCGGCACATCCTTGAAGGCTCGGATGTCGACGCATTCCCAGCGCGGATCGTCGGTGCTGGTATCCTGATGGGCAAGCGCGCAGACCTCGGCAATGCCGACGACGTTCAGCCCCTCATTGGAGTGATAGAAGAAGCCGAGATCGCCGATCTGCATCGCCTTCATGTTGTTGCGCGCTGCATAGTTGCGCACGCCGTCCCACTGCGTGCCGGCCTTGCCCTTGGCCTTCAGCGCCTCGAAGGAGAAGACCGAAGGTTCGGATTTGAACAGCCAGTAGTTCATGTCTTTGCTCCAACTACTATTTTTGCGCAATTCCGGACGGAAAACCGTTACACACTTTTCCTGGGATCGCTCTAGGCGCCGCCGGAACTAACTAGCCGCCGGCTTGTTGAAGGTCCAGTTCCACTGGCGGATTTCGACACTTTCGAACAGCCCGGCCTTGGCGTAGGGGTCGGCAGCCGACAGCGCCTGCGCACCGGCGAGGTCGGGCGCTTCCACGACGACGAGGCTGCCATTGGGCTTGCCCTCGGCGTCGAGGAACGGGCCGGCAAAGGCCAGTTTGTTGTCGGCGTTCAGGCGTTCGAGAAAGGCGACGTGGACCGGCCGCGTATCGACCCGCACCTGCAGGCTGCCCGGCTTGTCCTTGCAAATCAACGCAAACAGCATTTTTAAAACTCCGTTTTGGGATTGCGACAACAGCTCGCTTGAACTGCCGAAATCGCGGTTTTGCTTTTATGCTGGCTTCGGGTCAATGCCAAATGACGATCTCTCGACGCATTGAATCTCCGCTATGGCTCAAGCCAAGGCGTTGAAATAGTTGACAGTCCTGGGTTGATGAAAATCACAAACGCAACCCGCTTCGCCGAAAGAGTGGACGAAGGCGACAGGCTGCGTCGCGCACCACAACAGCGCACCAGCTTTGCTTGCCGCCGCCTATAAATCCACTACCGAGTATTTCGTAAATTCAAAAATAATCAATTTTCGATACGCAACACTCCAGCAAGTCAATTGTGAAATGGGCTGGTCTGCTCAGAACGCCTGAATAGAGGTCGCAATGGAGAGCATCGCGCGCAACACGACGGTTCGGATCGACGACGTCGCGCTTGCTTTCACGGCCGGCATGGGGACCGAGCGTGTTCTCGTCTCTGCAATCATTCCTTGCCTGAACGAGGAACTGACGCTCGGCATTTGCATTCGCAAAGCCTTCAATGCCTTCTCGATGCGCGGCATCAAGGGGGAAGTCGTCGTTGGCGACAATGGATCCGCGGACAAGTCGGTGGAGATTGCGCAAAAGCTGGGAGCGCGGGTCGTTCATCAGCCGGTAAAGGGCTATGGCGCGGCAATCAGTGCCGCGGTCGAAGCGGCCGAAGGCAAATATCTCATCATGGCGGATGCCGATGATTCCTACGATTGGAGCCAGCTCGGCGATTTCGTCGATGCGTTGGAACAGGGTGCGGAACTTGTGATGGGCGACCGGTTCGCCGGCGGGATCCAGCCGGGCGCCATGCCATCGTTGCATCGCTACCTCGGCAATCCTGTCCTTTCCACCATCGCTCGCTGTTTGCACAACTCTCCGGTCCGCGACTTCCATTGCGGCATGCGCGGTTTCACGCGCGAGGCATTTCTAAAAATCGGCGCGCGCTCGCCAGGGATGGAATTCGCTTCGGAAATGATCATCAATGCGCATCGCGCCGGGCTCGCCATTCGTGAAGTGCCGATCAAGCTCTACCCCGACAAGCGCAACCGCGCGCCGCATCTGCGTTCCTTCCGGGACGGTTGGCGACATCTGCGGCTGATCATAGCCCATGCGCCCGATACCATGTATCTCGTGCCTGGGCTGACCTTGTTGATCGCTGGCATTGCCGGCCTTGCCGTTCTCGCGGCTGGGCCTGTTCGCATCGGCGGATGGTACTTTGGAATTCACTTCGTCGCGCTTTCGGCCATGGCGACGTTGATTGGCCTTTCAGCGATCCTGTTCGGTATGCTGGCAAAGGTGGCAATCGCCATCTACCACCCGGTCTACAGCGGTCGAATTGTGCCATGGCTGACGCGCGGCCGGCCTTTGGAATGGCTGGTTTTTTTCCGGTGGCGTACTCGCGGCAACCGGCTTCGCGGCCGATGGTTCACTCGCGCTACATTGGATTCTTATTGGCGGCCCCATGGAGCAATCGGTGCACCTGACCTTTGTAGTCACCACCATCTGCGTGGCCGGCATGTCGATGGTGCTGTCCGGCTTCGTGCTCAAATTGCTGCTTGATACGTTGAGTAGCAGACGTGAGCTCTAGCCCTCCAGCAGCCTTGCGAGCGGAAATTCAAGCGGCAAGCGGCTCGGCCGCAAAGCCTTTTCTGTCGGTTGTCATGCCGGTCCATGACGGGGCGGCATGGATTGGAGCGACACTTGACTCGCTTGCTGCAGAGCCGAGCGATGGCCTGGAGATAATCATCATCGACAGCAGCCCGACAAACGCTACTTCCGCCATTGTCGAGCGATTTCTCCACCGGCCGGCCTTCCGGCTGCTGCGGCGAAAGGATCTAGCGCCCTGGCAGGCGAAGACCAATCTGGGCGTTGAGCTGGCCGCCGCCGACTATGTCTGCATACTCCACCAAGACGACCTTTGGTTGCCCGGGCGCATCGAGGCCACGCGACGCTGGCTCGAGGACCTGCCCGAAGCAGCGCTTCACTTGGCCCCGACTGCGATCGTCGACCGCCACGGCCGGGGAATGGGATGCTGGAACTGTCCCTTGCCGAGCGACAAGGTGCTCGAATCCGACTTCTTGCTGGAACGGCTTCTCGTACAGAATTTCGTGTCCGTGCCTGCTCCGATATTTCGTCGGAATGCGTGGCTGGCATGCGGGGGTATGGATGAGAGGCTCTGGTATACAGCTGATTGGGATATATGGGCGAAGCTCGCCGTTGCCGGACCCGTCATTTATCACCAGGAGATAACCACGGCCTTCCGGGTTCATGGCGATTCGCTGACCGTAACCGGATCGCGCGATGCGAACGAATTCCGTTCGCAAATGCAGACTGTCCTGGAGCGCCATTTGGACCGGCTTTCGGCGCGCAGCCGGCGCCGGATCGAATCTGCTGCTCGGGCATCGATCAGCGTTAATGTGTCGCTGGCGGCTGCGTCAGCCGGCGACTTGAAGGCCTTGCTTCGAGCCGCTCGTATTATGCTGTCGCTCGGGCCGACGGGATTGAGGCGCTATTTGCGCGATTCGCGGCTGCGTGAGCGTGTCATGTGCCGGCTTCGCGCGAAACTGACAGGAGCTTTCTGAGGCAATGTCCAGCTCTGTCAGGATCGCCGACATCCCAGTGGACCAGAGCGAAAGACCGCTTCTGGAACGGGGATGGCGGTACATTGTGGTGGGAGCGATATGCGCAATTGCGCACAATGTCATCATGATTACGGTCGATCAGCTGGGCAGGCACTACCTGCTGGGCATCATGATTTCATTCCTGGCGGTGACGCCGACCGGCTACGCTCTGCACAGCTGGTTCACCTTCGGCAAACCGCTACGCTTCAAGGCATTTGCGCGTTTTGCGGCAGGCGTGGCTGCGGCCTACCCGATCTCGGTAGCCATGATGGTGCTTCTCTGTTCCTGGCTTGGCCTTGGTGTTGCGATTGCGTCTCCGATCGCCACCGTCGCATTGCTCATCTGGAACGTTGTCGTTGCGCACCTGGCGATCTTGTCACGGTTCAATCTGCGGCCCGCCACCGCGCCGACGGCATCGTCTCGCCCAGCCACACAGCAATTTGCGGGAAACGAGGAATAAGAATGTTACCGCCAGGTCAGATCATACGCAGGGCTCTTGGCCGCCATTTCAAGCCGGTCGGAGACGTCTACCGTCGTGTTTTCGTCAATCTCAATGTAATCGCGGATTTTCTCGATCGCGAATTGCCGAACGGCGCGAAGGTTTTGGATATCGGCGGCGGCGATGGAGCGCTCGTCGACCGGCTGCTCGATCAGCGCCCCGACCTGAGGATTACGATGTGCGATCTCGCCCCTTCGATCGGTGCGTTTCTAAGCAACGCAAATCGGGCGAAGGTCGAACTTCTGCCCGCGACGGACCTTTCCAGCGTGCAAGGGTCTTACGATGTCGTCACGATTTCCGACGTCATTCATCATGTACCGGTGGATCGGCGCGAGGCGTTCTTCAAATCGCTGGCCAACAGTTGCGAACGCTGGGCCTGCCGGAAGATCATCCTCAAGGACATCGAGCCTGGTGGAATACGCGCCACCTTGTCGCTTCTTGCGGACCGGCACATTACCGGAGACAAGCATGTCGTCTTGTTTTCGCGTTCGGACTTCGCGGCCATGGCAAAGCGGCATTTCCCGACGGCAAAGAGAGTATCGGCATCACCGGACCGGCCGAATTATTGTGAACTGCTCAGCTGGTAGCAGATGGGTGGATCCCGGCGTGTCACGGGCGGTAAGCGCGGATCAACGACACGCTATTTGGTCGCGATGGTGCTGAGCATGCTGGCGATCCGGTGACTCTCCGGGCGATCGACCAGAAATTTATCGATAAACTTCAACGGGAATGTCAGCGTCAGGATTGCGGCTTTCGCTATCATGTAGCGGGTTCGGTTCTCTCGACCGATAACGACGCCGATATATTCTGAAAGGATGTTGACGATCGCGCTTGTCGGTCCTTGATGCGTCTGGACCTCCACCCTTGCGAACCGCTGCAGAAGCTGCTCGATCCCATCCTTTGTGAAGTTGCAGTAGTGGGCGGGATAGCCGTGATAGGGGAACAAGAAAGGGTTGATGCAGAGCAGCGTTCCGCCCGGCTTCAGGACACGGAACACTTCATCGACGACCGCTGCCGGATTGGGAACATGCTCGATCACGCTGTCCAGAATGACGACGTCAATGGAATCGCTCGCAAGCGGCGTGTGCTCGACATTAGCAACCAGATCGACGTTCGGGGTGGGGAACAGGTCAATGTTGAGGACATCGGGGCGGACGCGCCGTGCGCCGGAGCCGAACTCCACGACCATCGAGCCCTGAGGTATCGACGCAAGAAACGAATTCAGCGTGTCGTGAGGTGAATATTCGCTGGTGATGACCTGCTTCAGCGAATTGTACATTCGGGCGCGCGTGCTGGTACCGTCATACGCCTCTTCATGGAAGCTAGCGTCGAAGCCCTCCCTCACCGGCGACTCGACAAAGAACGGAACGCCTTTGTGCACGGGATAGGCGGCAGGGCAAGATTCGCAGGTCAGGGCAGCCGGGCTTGTGCCAAGCCTGGAATAGCAGACTGGGCAGACGAGGCCCGATGCCATCTTGGGTTGTAGCACGCGATGTCCTTTCAAGCCTCCGCATTGTCGCAGAGGCAGGTTGCCGTGTCTGAACGTAACGCTTCTTAGCAAGCAAAAGGCTAACAGCGGCTAAAGTCCGCTACGTATAGACAGGCTGGAGCGGAGCGCTGCAAGAATCCGAAGCGCGACGGCTTCAGTTCCGCACAGTGTCGGAAAATTAACTGCGGTGGAACCATGCTTCGCCAAGCGGAGCTGCCGGCCTCGAAGTTGTTGTCTGAGGATGAAGGGCGTTGTGCCCAGCGAGGCAGCACCCCTGGCGTTGGTCTGCCTGGGCACGATCGAGGGGGTTGTCTTGAATACGCAGGAGCCGGGACCAAACAAGCTGTTCGCTCTCGGGCAGCGCCCAACAACAACTTTTCTGCATATCCTGATCGCACTCAAGATCATCTTGCTGTTCGTTCTGGCTTGGAACATCCGCTTCGTCATGGATGAATTCGTCCAACTCGGATGGGCGAAATATTTCTCCAACGGCCTGTTCGATACGATCTGGCATCCCAAGGCGGTCGGCTATGCGGCTTTTTATGAGATTGCTCATCTGATCGGCTGGAGTGCCACGTCGATTCTGCTTGCTGGCCGCATGCAGACTGCATTGCTGGCCTGCGGGACGATCTCTTTGATCTACGCATGCGCTCGCGCTCTGGGCGAGGATCGCGTGCGCGCTTTGACGATCGTCCTCGTTCTCCTGTGCTTTTCGAATTTCATGGAGCGCATCTTTCGTACCATCGCCGAACCGCCGGCAGTGTTCTTCGCCGTGGCGGCGTTGCTGGTTGTCCTGCGCGCACCTGGGTTGAGGGCAAGGCAGCTTGTTGCCGCCGGCATGCTAAGTGGCCTTGCCTTCGTCATCACTCAGAAATCGGTCTACTTCAACGTTGCGCTCGGCATCGGCCTTGTTGCTGACGCAGCCTTGATGAGACGCTACGCAACAGGGGCGGTTCGCGGAGGGTGGCTCGTGCTTGGATGGGCCGTTCCGATAATCGTCTATTGCTTGATCTTCGGTGGAGGAGCCCCTGTTCTCGCGGCCAAAAACCTTATACTTGGCCCGGTCGAGATTGCGACGCGTGGAGGCGGTGACTATGGGGGACTGAGGCAGTTCGTGTTACAGACACTGGCGCGGAACGCCCTTCTTTACGGGATCTGTTTCTCCGGTATGGCCCTGTCACTGATGCGGATCATGAAACTCGATGGTCGAAGGCGAATTGCGCTGATCTTTTCACTCGTCATCACGGTGCTGGTATTCACGCACGACCAGCCCTGGCCTTATGTCTTCATCATGGCGTTGCCGTTCGTTGCGCTCTGGTCGTTGGAGCTTCTCGACAGCACCGCAACCCACGCGCGCTACCGGGTTCCTGTCCTCGCGGTGCTGATCACAGCCATCGCCATGAGCTACGCGAGCAATGTCGTTTACCTACGCCTCAACAATCAGACCCAGCTTGAACTGGTCTCGCGCGCGGAATCTTTGCTCGCACCGGATGAGAAGTATTTCGACGGCATCGCCATGCTGCCCAATCGACAGGAGCCCTCCACACTCTGGCTCGACCAGCATTATGTCTTGAAAACATTGCAGGAAGGCAGGCAATCGGAAGCCTACAAAGTTCTCTCGGATTCCCCGCCCAAGATGGTCCTCTGGTCATATCGCATGGATTTGATCGATACCGTCATCGCGCCTCTCATCCGCGACAGCTACGTCCAGATCGCTCCCAACATCAGAATGGCTGGTCGTCGCCTCTATTCCGGTCGTCCGGTCGTTTTCAAGGTGCCTGTCGCCGGACGATACAGCCTGTACACGACCAGCGGGGAGCTTGCAGACGGCGAGGTCGAGATAAACGGCACCTCGCATTCTTCGCCCCTATCCTTGGAGGCAGGTACCAGCGACGTTGTCCTGCGCAACGGTCCAGCCGAGGCACTGCTGCTGCCGGAACGTGACTATGAAAACCGCATCGTGCCTGGCGGGGACAATGCCGAGCTGTTCACGGGAGTTTACAATTAAATACCGGTTTCGGTCTTCAGCGGCCGGGTCATCAATGCCGTGACAGCCTGCCGAATGGTGATCGTGCCGTCCAGTATCGCCGACACCGCAGCGATGATCGGCGCGTCGATGTCGCGCTCGGTGGCGATGCGGGCGGCGATCGCCGCCGTCGGCACGCCTTCGGCGAGCGGCAGTCCGGCCAAGGGCTTGCCTTGCCCCAGCGCCAGCCCATAGGCGAAATTGCGCGACTGGGCCGAAGAGCAGGTGAGCAAAAGGTCGCCGAGGCCGGAAAGCCCCATCAGCGTCTCCGGCTTGGCGCCGAAGGATGCCCCGATGCGGCGCAGTTCGACGAAGCCGCGTGTCACCATGGCGGCCTGCGCGCTGGCGCCGAGCCCAGCGCCGGTGACGGCGCCAGCGGCAATGGCGAAGACATTCTTCAAAGCGCCACCAATCTCGACGCCGATCAAATCGTCGCTGGAATAGCAGCGCAGATTCTGCGCCGAAAAGCGCGCGGCAAGCTCGGCCGCCAAGGCGTCGTCGGGGGCAGCAACCACGACAGCGGTCGGCAGACCCCTGGCCACATCGGCGGCAAAGCTCGGACCGGACAAGGCCGAAACCGGAGTTTCGGGCAGGATCTCACCAACGATCGCCGACAGCAGCGCGCCGGTGTCGCGCTCGATGCCTTTGGCGCAGAGAACCAGCGGGATGCCTTTCGGCATATGGGGCTTTGCCGTCGTCAGCATGGCGCGCAGCGCCTGCGCCGGCGCCACGGCCAGCGCGCAATCGGCATCGGTCAGGGCCGTGCCGATATCGCTCGTCGCCGCAATGCCTGTTTCAATGGCGATGCCGGGGAGATAACGCGGGTTCTCGCCGCGGCGGATCGCGGAAACAGTCTCTTCGTCGCGGGCGTAGAGCCGGACATCGTGACCGGCGCGCAGCATCGCCAGCGCCAGCGCCGTGCCCCAGGCGCCGCCGCCGAGCACGGCGACGCGCCAGCCGGTTCTGTCCCTGCCGCTTGTGTTGCCGGCGCTCATGCTTTTGCTCCGCGCCGGCCGGAGCCGACCATCGGGGCCGAAATGCTGTCCAGCGGCCAGCGCGAACGCGGCACGAAATCGAAGCCGTTCTCTTGAGACAGGCCTGCCCGCAACCGCTCGATGCCGGCCCAGGCGATCATCGCCGCGTTGTCGGTGCACAGTTTGAGCGGCGGCGCGACAAAGGCGAAGCCGGCCTCGGCGCACTGCTTCTGCAGCGTCGCCTTGATCGCTCTGTTGGCGGCGACGCCACCGGCAACGACCAGCGCCGGCTCGGCCTTGTCCGGAAATTCGTCGCGGAAGCGGGCCAGCGCGCGGGCCACGCGGTCGCCAAGTACGTCGGCTACCGCCGCCTGGAACGAAGCGCAGATGTCGGCGACATCCTGCTCGCTTAGCGGCTGGATGGCGGTCGCCGCCTGGCGCACGGCGGTCTTGAGGCCGGAGAAGGAGAAATCGGGCTGCGCCGAGCCCCTCATCGGCCGCGGAAAGGCAAAGCGCGTCGCATCGCCCGACATTGCCGCCTTTTCGACGTTCGGGCCGCCGGGATAGGGCAGGCCGAGCATTTTGGCCGTCTTGTCGAAAGCTTCGCCGAGCGCGTCGTCGATGGTCGTCGCCCAGCGCTGGTAGTCGCCGACGCCGCGCACGGCGACGATCTGGGTGTGGCCGCCGGAAACCAGCAGCAGCAAATAGGGAAAGTCGAGCCCGTCGGTCAGCCTTGCGGTCAGTGCGTGGCCTTCGAGATGGTTGATGGCGATCAGCGGCTTGCCGGCGGCCGCTGCAATCGCCTTGGCCGTCATCAGGCCGACGATCAGCCCGCCGACCAGGCCGGGGCCCGCAGTGGCGGCAATGGCGTCGATGTCGGCCAGGGCTACGCCCGAATCCGCAAGAGCGGCCTCGACAATGCCGTCCAGCGCCTCGACATGGGCGCGCGCGGCGATCTCCGGCACGACGCCGCCGAAGGCGGCGTGCTCCTCGATCTGGCTGAGCACGATGTTGGACGCAATCACCGGCACGGAATCGCCGTCCAGCGTCACCACGCTGGCGGCGGTCTCGTCGCAACTCGTCTCAATGCCCAGAACGCGGATCAATTCGTCGCTATCTCCAGAGATTGTGTCGCCGGACTTTCCTAGTTAGTAGAGGCGGGCCTCGCTAGGGAGAGCGCCGGCAACGCAAAGCCAGCCGGGGGTTATCACGGACCGCGCGCCATGCAAACTTTGAAAATCGGAACACGCGGCAGCCCGCTGGCGCTCGCCCAGGCGCATGAAACGCAGGCGCGGCTGATGGAAGCGCACGGCATGCCGGCGGAAGCCTTCGAGGTCGTCGTCATTTCGACCAGCGGCGACCGCATCCAGGACCGGCCGCTGTCGGAAGCCGGCGGCAAGGGCCTGTTCACCAAGGAAATCGAAGAGGCGCTGCTGGCCGGCACGATCGATATCGCCGTGCATTCCTCCAAGGATATGCCGACAGTGCTGCCGGACGGGCTGGAGCTGTCCGCCTTCCTGCCGCGCGAGGATGCGCGGGACGCCTTCATCGGAAAGGCGGTGAAGCGCATTGTTGATTTGCCGCAAGGCGCCAAGGTCGGGTCGTCTTCGCTCAGGCGCCAGGCGCTGATCCGGCGCATGCGGCCGGACCTAGACGTGGTCATGTTCCGCGGCAATGTGCAGACCAGGCTGCGCAAGCTGGAGGAAGGCGTCGCCGAAGGCACGATCCTCGCCTATGCCGGGCTGAAGCGGCTCGGGCTCGGCCATGTCGTCACCGATCTGATGCCGCTCGATGCCTTTCCGCCGGCGCCGGGACAAGGCGCAATCGGCATCGAAACCCGCATCGGCGACAGCGAGGTCGAAAAGATGCTGGTGGCCATCCATGATGTGCCGACAGGCCAGGCGCTGGCCTGTGAGCGCGCCTTCCTGGCGGCGCTCGACGGCTCCTGCCGCACGCCGATCGCCGGCTATGCGACGATCTCGGGCGGCAGGCTGGTTTTCGCCGGGCTGATCATTTCGCCCGATGGCACGCAATCGCATGAGGTCAAAGCCGAAGGCTTGGCGCTGGATGCCGCTGACATCGGCACGGACGCGGCCAGGATGGTGCGGGTCAAAGCGGGCGAAACCTTCTTCGACGGCTGGGTCTGATATGCGTGTCCTGGTGACGCGGCCGCAACCTGGGGCGTCGCGAACCATGCGGCGGCTGCAGGAATTGGGATTTGAGCCGCTCCTTCTGCCGCTGACCGAAACGGTGACACTGCGGGTTGGCGCCGATGCTGCGAGCGACAATGCCGTGGCCGTCGCTGTGACCAGCGCAAATGCGGTGCGGCATGCGCCGAAAGAACTCATTCGTGCGCTCGCCGCCTTGCCTTGCCATGCCGTCGGACGCAGGACGGCTGAAGCGGCACGTTCGACAGGGTTCTTGTCGGTCAGCGAAGGGGCGGGCGACGCCGAGCGGCTGGCCGAGGCGATTGCTGCCGGCCTTTCCGGCAAGGCGGTCGTCTATCTCACAGGGCGCGTGCGGTTTCCGGCATTCGAGGCGCGGCTGCGAAAGGCCGGCGTCGAGGTCCGCACCGTCGAAACCTACGACACGATTTCGCTCGATTATTCCGATGCTGAAATCCGTACACGCCTGTCCGATCAGGCGGTCGACGCGGTGCTGCTCTATTCAGCCAAGGCGGCGGCAGCGTTGCAGGCCTTGGCCCGCCGGGCGGAACTGCGCGATCTCTTTGAAAACATGCAGGCTTTTGCGCTCTCCGAGCGCGTGGCAGCGGCGTTTGACAATGCCGCCGGCAAAAAAATACGCATTGCGCGGGAACCGCAGGAGGAGGCGCTGCTTGAGCTGTTGCACCGCGGCGACTGAGCGCCGTGTCATCACGCCGCCCCTTTTCACCTGATGATGATGTGCTAGACCATTTTTCAAACCATCACGCGCCGTCGGGCGCCCAGACGAAGCAGGATTGCGGAGCCCAGGCATGGTCAAGACGCCGAAGATGCGACATTCGAAAAGCCGCCGCGAGCCGGTGACCATCGAACTCGAACCCGGCGCTGTCTCGCGCATTGCCGATGCGGATGCCGCCAAGACGGATGTCGCCAACTCGGACGACGTTGGGGCCCCGGCAGAATCGGTTGCGGCCGAGGATGCGGCTGCCATGGCCAATGCGCAGCCGGAGACGCCTGACGAGCCCGTTCATGCCGATCAAGCCGATCTCGAGCCGTGGGAGCACTCCGACGCCGCGGCGCAGGCCGCTCCCGAAAGCGCCGATGCCAAGGCGTCCACCCAGGCGGAGCAGCCTTACCCCACCGCTTCGGATGCGCCACCGCGCGCCAGAACCTCCGACTACAGTTTCGAGGATGCCTCGCCCAAGCCGGGTGCACCCAAGGAAACCCCAAGGACAGCCGGGAACCAGCCCATGGCCGCGCAACCGAAGCGCACGAGCGGCATTGCCGCCGGCATCATCGGCGGTGTCATCGCGCTGGCTGCCGCCGGCGGGCTGCAGTTTGCCGGCGTGCTTGGCGCTCCGGGCTCAGGGGCGGGCACGGTCTCGCTCGACGGCGTCAATGGCGAGATCGCTTCGCTGAAGCGCGAAATCGCCGACCTCAGGGAAGCCAGCGGCAATGGCGCCGCAACGGCCAAGGTCGACGGGCTGTCTTCGGCGCTGGATCAGGTCAAGGCCGATGTCGCATCGCTGAAATCGGCGGTCGAAAGGGGCGGCGCCGGCGACAATGCCGGGCTTGCCTCGCTTGGCGACAAGGTCAAGCAGATCGAGACCGCGGTCGCCGCCCTTGGCCAGGCCGGTGGTGCAGCGCCCGTCGATCTCGCGCCGCTCAATGAAAGACTGGCGGGCCTCGACGCGCTGGTGAAATCGGCCGGCGAGGCAGCCAAGGCGCAGGAAGGCAAGATCGCCGCGCTGGAGCAGTCGGTGACGCAACTCGCCGGCAAGGTCGATGCGCAGGCCTCGCAGCCAAAGATCGCGATGGCCATCGCCGCTTCGGCCTTGAAGGCGGCGCTTGACCGCGGCGCGCCGTTCGCCGCCGAGTTGGAGACCTTCGCAGCGATCTCGCCCGATGCACCGCAGATTGCGGCGCTGCGCCCCTACGCTGAAAAGGGCGTCCCAACCCGCACCGAGATCGCCGGCGAGGCCGACGCCGCGGCCAATGCGATGGTCGCGGCGGCGACGCCGGTCGATGAAAATGCCGGCTTCTTCCAGAACCTTTTGTCGAGCGCCGAATCGCTGGTCAAGGTTCGGCCGATCGGCGCCGTCGAAGGCGCCGGCGCGCCGGAAACCGTGGCGCGCATCGAAGTGGCGGTCAATCAGGGCGACTACGCCAAGGCGCTCAGCGAATACGCAACGCTGCCGGATGCGGTCAAGGCCGCCGGCGCCGACTTTGCCGGCAAACTGAAGGCGCGCATCGACGTCGAGACGCAGGTCGACGCGCTGATTGCAGGTGCGATGAAGGCATGAGGACGACACGATGATCCGCATTCTCATCTTTCTCGGCGCCGTCTTCGCGCTCGGTCTTGGCTTTGCCTGGCTGGCCGATCGTCCCGGCGAGATGGTCGTCACCTTCAACGGTTACCAATACCAGGTCAGCCTGATGGTGGCTGCGGTGGCGATCGTTGCCGTCGTCGCAGCGGTGATGATCGTCTGGTGGCTGATCAAGTCGCTGTGGAACAGCCCATACACGATCTCGCGCTATTTCCGCGTCCGCCGCCGCGACCGTGGCTATCAGGCGCTGTCGACCGGCATGATCGCAGCCGGCGCCGGCGATGGCGCGCTGGCCCGCAAGAAGTCCAAGGAAGCCGCCAAACTGATCCGCTCCGACCAGGAGCCGCTGATCCAGCTGCTCGAAGCGCAAGCCTCGCTGCTCGAAGGCGACCATGAGGGCGCGCGCGAAAAATTCGAGGCGATGCTCGACGATCCCGAAATGCGGCTGCTTGGCCTGCGCGGGCTCTATCTCGAAGCCGAGCGGCTCGGCGACCGCAACGCGGCGCGTCACTATGCCGGGCGCGCCGCTTCCGTCGCGCCGCAACTGGCTTGGGCCGCCGAATCGACGCTGGAGGATCTGACCGGGCGCGGCGACTGGGACGGCGCGCTGAAGCTGGTGGAGGCGCAGAAGTCGACCAGGCAGATCGAACGCGACGCCGCCAATCGCCGCCGCGCCGTGCTGTTGACCGCCAAGGCGCAGGCGCTGACCGACAGCGACCCCAATGCAGCCAAGACAGCGGCACTCGAGGCCAACAAGCTCGCGCCCGATTTCGCACCGGCCGCGGTTGCAGCCGCCAATCTTCTGTTCAAACAGAACGATGTGCGCAAAGGCTCGAAGATCCTTGAGGCAGCCTGGAAGGCGGAGCCGCATCCCGAGATCGCCGAGCTCTACACCCATGCAAGGCCGGGAGATGCCGTGGTCGATCGTCTCAACCGGGCGAAGAAGCTGCAGGAGCTGAAGCGCAACAATGCCGAATCGTCGATGACGGTGGCGCGCGCCGCGCTCGATGCGCAGGATTTTTCCACCGCCCGCCGGGAGGCGGAAGCGGCGATCCGCATGGATCGCCGGGAAGGCGCTTACCTGCTGCTGGCCGATATCGAGGAGGCAGAGACCGGCGACCAGGGCAAGATCAGGCAATTGCTGTCCAAGGCGGTCAGGGCGCCGCGCGATCCGGCCTGGGTCGCCGACGGCGTCGTCTCCGAACGCTGGGCGCCGGTATCGCCGGTCAGCGGCAAGCTCGACGCTTTCGCCTGGCGCGCACCGATGGAGCGGCTGGGTCAGCTCATCGACAGCCATGAAGACGAAGCCGATGTGCCGGTGCTTGCGGCACCCGCCAAGCCGGCAAAGGAAGCCGAAGTGATCGATCATCCCGCCGTTGCCAAGACGATCAGCGAGGCGCCGACCGAGCCGAAGCCCGCTGTGGGCGATGACCAGGTCACGCCGGTCACCGCCGCCGCTTTCGCCGCAATACCAAACGACGCCGAACCCGTCGAACCTGCCGAGGAACTGGCGCGGCTGCCCGACGACCCCGGCGTCGACCCCGATGACGAAGCGGAGAAGTCACCGCGCCGCTTCCGCCTGTTTTGATCCCTGAAGCATGATCCCAAAAAGTGGATACCGGTTTTTGGAAAAGATCATGCTCCAATAATGTGAAGTGAGCACCATGTTCGAACGCGTCCTGGCCTTTCTGAAAGACCTGCCCTCCGGGGCTGGGGCTCGCGCCAATGCGGACGATCCGCGCGTTGCGGCGTCGGCTTTGCTCTATCATGTGATGAATGCCGACGGCGTGCGCCAGGATGTCGAGTGGGAGCGGTTCAAGCAGGTGCTGGCGCAGAGCTATTCGATCAGCGGCGACGAACTCGATGCACTGGCTGCCGCCGGCGAGCGCGCCGACAATGAGGCGATCGACCTCTATGCCTTCACCAGCGTCTTGAAGCGCCATCTCGACGCCGAGGCGCGCAAGGCTTTCATCGGCCTGATGTGGGAAATCGTCTATGCCGATGGCGAACTGCACGAGTTGGAGGACAACACCGTCTGGCGCGTCGCCGAACTGATCGGCGTCGAGCGCCACGACCGCGTCGAGGCGCGCCGCAAGGCGGCGGCCGCCGCGCCCGGCGCCAGCGGAACGTCGAGCGACGAATAGGATTCCGCCTTTCCATGCCGCCCAGACCGAGCTCGAAACCAAAAATCCTGATCGTGCTGCATCAGGAGACTTCGAGCCCCGGCCGGGTTGGCCACATGCTGCTCGAGGAAGGTTTCGACCTCGACATCCGCCGGCCGCCTCTCGGCGACAGCCTGCCGGAGACGCTGGAGGGACACGCCGGCGCCGTGGTGTTCGGCGGGCCGATGAGCGCCAATGACGAAGATGAGTTCGTCCGCCGCGAGACCAACTGGCTCAATGTTCCGCTAAAGGAGAACCGGCCCTTCCTCGGCATCTGCCTTGGCGCGCAGATGCTGGCCAATCATCTCGGCGGCAAGGTCGAGGGGCATGGCGAGGGGCTGGTCGAGATCGGCTGGTATCCGCTGAAGCCGACCGAGGCCGGCAAGAAACTGCTGCCTTGGCCCGACATGGTCTACCAGTTTCACCGCGAAGGCTTTTCGCTGCCCAGGGATGCGACGCTGCTGGCGACGGCGGAAACCTACCCCAACCAGGCTTTTCGCTATGGCGACAATGCCTGGGGCATCCAGTTCCATGGCGAACTGACCCGGTTGATGATGCAGCGCTGGGTGGTGCGCGGCGCGCACCGTTTCGAATTGCCCGGCGCGCAGCCCGGCCGCGACCATCTCGGCGGCCGGCTGATCTGGGATATGCACCTCAAGCGCTGGCTGAGCGAATTTTTGAGCCTGATCTTCGGCAAGCCTACTGAGGGATAGAGCAAAATCCAACTACTCTGAACGGCCGAGCTTGCCAAAGACGACTTACCTCTGGGAGGCGTGTACGATGGATCCGGGACCTTAGCCCGTTCCCGCAGATTTGGATTGCGCCCCAAACACTCCGATGGATCGAAAAACTCCGTGGCGCATTTAAGCTTCGGCTAATAACGGCCCCAGGAGAGAACCAATGAAGAAGACGCTGCTCATTTTGAGCCTACTCATTCCGCTCGCGGCATGCTCCCGCACCGAACAAGGCGCTGCCGTCGGTGGTTTGGGTGGCGCAGCTGTAGGCGCAGCAGTGGCCGGCGACCCGGTAAAAGGGGCGGTTGTTGGCGGGGCGGTCGGAGCGCTGGCCGGGGCGGTCATCGGGCACGCCAGCGAAGCCGGCCAGTGCAGATATCGCGGTCGGAACGGTCGAGTTTACGTTGCTCAGTGCCCGGACGGCTACTGATCTCAAAGGCGCGTGATCTCTTTCGATCACGCGCCTGCTCGGGGTAGGATAACTGAATGGCATATAACAGCAAAAGACTGCTGGCTTTCTGGTTAGCCGTTGTCAGCGCTGTCGCGATAAACGCCGAACTTTCGACCGCGGCCTTGGCCGCACCTGTAGAAGCGAAGACGATTGCCGATCACTTCTCATCGGTAAAGTCCATGTCCGGGGACTTTGTCCAGTCGGGCCCAAGAGCGGAAAGGACCAAAGGGAAATTTTTCCTCCAGCGGCCGGGCAAGATCCGGTTCAACTATGCAGGCCAATCAGGGGTCAGCGTAATTGCAGATGGAAAATCCTTGGTGGTCTATAACAAGAAGCTCAAGACATCGCGGCTTTATGCTCTCTCGAAGACGCCGCTCAAGCTGCTCCTCGACAATCAGGTCGACTTTTCCGGCAATCGCCTCAAAAGTATCAGGGACGATGGCGCCCAGGTGATCATCAGGCTGGCCGACAAGTCGGCCTTCGGCAATTCGAATATCACTATGGTGTTTGACAGGGAATCGCTCGATCTACGCAGATGGACCCTGACTGACGAGAGGGGCCTTACCTCGACAGTCACCATATCCAACGTGAAGCAGGGCGTTCGCGCTCCTGCGGGCACCTTCACTATCGACTATGCTGCAAACCGTGAATTCAACACCAAAACGAAATAGTCGGCAGCGCCACGAACTGCCCGTGTAACACTACTCGGCGGCCGTCTCGGACGGCACCTCTGCCGGTGCCGAAGACTCGGCCTCGGCATGCGGCTTGCGCCGTGAGAACAGCGACCTGAGCGTGACGTAGAACACCGGCGTCAGGAACAGGCCGACGAAAGTGACGCCCAGCATGCCGGAGAACACCGCGGTGCCGAGCGACTGGCGCATTTCCGCGCCCGGGCCCGTCGCGATCATCAGCGGCACGACGCCGAGGATGAACGAGAAGGCGGTCATCAGGATCGGCCGCAGCCTGAGCCGGCAGGCTTCGACGGCAGCCTCGGCGGCCGACAGGCCGCGTTCCTGGGCCTGCCGCGCGAACTCGACGATCAGGATCGCGTTCTTGGCGGCAAGCCCGATCAGCACGATGAGGCCGATCTGCACGAGGATGTTGTTGTCCAGCCCTCGGAACGACACGCCGAGCAACGCCGCGAGCACGCCGAGCGGCACCACCAGCACGATGGCGAACGGCAGCACCCAGCTTTCATATTGCGCCGCCAGCGCCAGGAACACGAACAGCACCGACAGTCCGAAGATATAGACAGCGGCATTGCCGGTGTTACGCTCCTGATAGGCGAGTTCGGTCCATTCGTAGGAGGTACCGGCCGGCAACGTCTGTGCCGTGATCGCTTCCATCTTGGCAAGCGCATCGCCGGTGGAAACGCCGGGCGCGGCGTTGCCCTGCAGCGGCACCGAGACGTACATGTTGTAGCGCTGGACCAGCGCCGGGCCGGTGACGTCGCGGATCTCGATCAACGTGCCCAGCGGAACCAGCGCGCCGGTCGCCGAGCGCACCTTCAGTTTCAAGATGTCGGCGCGATCGAGGCGGAACGCCTGGTCGGCCTGCGCGCGCACCTGGTAGACGCGCCCGAAAGCGTTGAAGTCGTTGACGTAGGCGGTGCCCAGATTGATCGACAGCGTCTCGAAGATGTTGGGGATCGGCACGTTCAGGATGCGCGCCTTGTCGCGATCGATCGCCAGGAAGAATTGCGGGCTGGACGCGGAGAAAGTGGTGAACACGCCGGTCAGCCCCGCCGTCTTGTTGGCCTTGCCGGCAATTTCATAGGCAAGCGCCAATATCTGCCGCATGTCGGCGCTGTTGCGCTCCTGGATCTGCAGCTTGAAGCCGCCGGCATTGCCGACGCCGCGGATCGGCGGCGGCGGCAGTGCGATTATGAAGGCTTCCTTGATGCTTTGCAGGCTGCCGAACAGATTGCCGATGACCTGGGTCGCCGACTGGCCGGCTTCCAGTCGCTCGTCAAACGGCTTGAACCTGGCGAAGATCACGCCCGCGTTGCTGGCGTTGGTGAAGGTCGCGCCGGAGAAGCCGGCGAAGGCGACCGCGTAGTCGACGCCCGGTGTTTTCTGGATGATCTGCGACGCCTGCTGGATGACGGCATCGGTCCGCGATAGCGAGGCGCCGTCCGGCAACTGGACGACGACGATCGCATAGCCCTGGTCGAGCGACGGAATGAAACCGCGCGGCACCGTCTGAACCATATAGACCGTGGCGTAGATGAGGGCCGGGAAAACGGCCAGCGTGGCGGCGATCGCTATTCGCGAGCCGACCAGCACGCGCACGATGCTCGAATACCAATGGGCGACCTTGTCGAAGCCCCGATTGAAGCCGTCGGCGAGCGCCCGTCCGAACCGCGCCAGGAAAAAGCGCGGCGGCGCCGCAGCAGTGTGGTGCGGCTTGAACAGCAGCGCGGCCAAGGCCGGCGAGAGCGTCAGCGAATTGAATGCCGAGATCGCCGTCGACACCGCGATGGTGATCGCAAACTGCAGGTAGAACTGCCCGGAAATGCCGGGAATGAAGGCTGTCGGCACGAACACCGCTATCAGCACCAGCGAGATCGCGATGACCGCCGTTCCGACTTCGTCCATGGTCAGATGCGACGCCGGATTGGGCGCCAGCCCGCTGGCGATATTGCGCTCGACGTTCTCGACCACGACGATCGCATCGTCGACGACGATGCCGATGGCCAGCACGAGGCCGAACAGCGTCAGCATGTTGAGGGAGAAGCCGGCGGCGTAAAGCACCGCCAGCGTGCCGATCAGCGACACGGGGATCGCCACGATCGGCACGATCGCCATCCGCCACGATTGCAGGAAGACGATGATGACGATGATGACCAGCACCATCGCCTCGAGGATCGTCTTGTAGACCTCCTGGATCGACTCGGCGACGAACTCGGTCGGATTGTAGACGATGTCGTAGCTCAACCCCTTCGGGAAGTCCTGGGAAAGCTCCTTCATCTTGTCCTGGATCTCCGCGGCTGCGGCGAGCGCATTGGTGCCTGGCCGCTGGAAGATGGCGAGCGCCACCGCCGGTTTGCCGTTGAGATAGGAGTTGGTGACGTAATCCTTGGCGCCGAGCTCGATGCGCGCCACGTCCTGCAGCTGGATCAGGCGGCCGTCTTCGGCCGATTTGACGATCACGTATCGGAAGTCGCGTGCGTCGTTGAAGCGGCCTTGCGTGGTGACCGTGTACTGGAACGCCGTGCCGGTATTGGTCGGCGGCGCGCCGATGGAGCCGCCCGACACCTGGACGTTCTGGTCGCGCAGCGCCTGCACCACATCGCCCGAGGTCATCCCCAGGGCGGACAGTTTTTCCGGATCGAGCCAGATGCGCAGCGAATATTCGCGTTCGCCAAAGATGATGAGGTCGCCGACGCCGTCCAACCTGAGCAGTATGTCGCGCACCCGCGAGCGGGCGTAGTTCGAGACGTAGAGCTGGTCGTAGGTATTGTCGGGCGACAGCATGTGCACGACCATCATCAGGTCGGGCGAGCTCTTGATGGTGGTGATGCCGAGGCGGCGGACTTCTTCGGGCAGGCGCGGCTCGGCGACCGACACGCGGTTCTGTACCAGCACCTGCGCCTGGTCGAGATCGGTGCCTAGCTTGAAGGTGATGGTCAGCGCCATCGCCCCGTCGCCGGACGAATAGGACGACATGTAAAGCATGCCCTCGACGCCGTTGATCTCCTGCTCGATCGGCGTTGCCACCGTCGCTGCGACCGTCTCGGCGTCGGCGCCCGGGTACTGGGCGCGAACGACGATGGTCGGCGGCGCGATCTCGGGATATTGCGCGATCGGCAGCTGGGTATAAGCAATCCCGCCGAGGATCAGGAGGACGATCGAAACCACCGATGCGAAGATCGGACGGTCGACGAAGAAATGGGCGAACCTCATTGCTGCAACCCGGCGGTCTCGACCTTGGGCGGCAACGTCACCATCTCGACTTTCACCTTGGTGCCGGGCCTGGCGTGCATCAGCCCGTTGACGATGATCGTCTCGTCGCCGGTCAGGCCCGCGCGGATCACCCGGTAGCCGTCGAGAAGCGGGCCGGTGCGCACGGGCTTCGCCGACACCATCCCGGCCTCATCCACCAGGTACACGATGCGGCGATCCTGATCGGCGCCGACCGCCTCGTCGGGCACCAGGACGCCGCTATGCGGCAGCGACCCCGGCACGTTGATGCGCCCGAACATGCCTGGCTGGAGAACGCCGTCGGCGTTGGCAAACCTTGCACGCACCCGCATGGTGCCGGTCGCGTTGTCGATCCGGTTCTCGGCAAAATCGAGCTTGCCCTTGAATACCGCCTCCGCGCGGTCGGCGACGCGAACCACCACCTCGAGCCCGCCGGCGCCTTCCTGCATGCTGCCGCCGCGCTCCTTCGCGTCGCGGGCGTAGCTGAAATACAGGCGCTCATCGACGTCGAAATAGAAGTCGATCGGATCGCGTGTGACGATAGTCGTCAGCAAGGTGGAATCCGGCTGCACGAGGTTGCCGACCGACACCAGCCGGCGGTCGATGCGGCCGGACAAGGGCGCCTTGATCTCGGTGAACTCCAGGTTCAGGTTGGCCGTCGTCAGCGCAGCCGTCGCGCCTTGCATCTGCGCCTGCGCCGAAAGGTATTCCCGCCGACGGTCGTCGACCGTCGCGGCCGAGATATTGCCGGTCTTGGCGAGTTCATCGGCGCGATCCAGCTGCATCTTGGAGAATTCGAGCAGGGACTTGGCGACGTCTACTTGCGACTTGGCGGCATCGTAGGCCGCCTGGTACGGACGCTGGTCGATGGTGAAGAGCAGGTCGCCCTTGTTGACCAGTGCGCCGTCCTGGAAGCTGATCTTGTCCAGATAGCCGCTGACGCGCGAACGGATGGCGACCTCGTCGACGGCTTCGAAGCGCCCGACGAACTCGTCGTCTTCGACGATTTCACGCACCACCGGCTTGGCCGCCGTCACCACCGGCAGTTGCTGGTCCTGCGCAAACGCGTTGCTGCTGAAAGCCATGCCGAGCAGGAATGCCACTGGGACGGCGGAGCGGGCCAGCCAGCCGACCGATCGGCTGGGTCGCCCGCTTGCGTCGCGATGCGATTGCCGATTCCCTGAAGTGTCCATTTGCGTCCCCGCTAGCTGGACCCGGAGGTCGGGTGGTTCTCTTCTATATTTAAGGTTTCTCGTCGAGACCAGAGCACTGCAGTATTGTGCATGGCAACATAATCATTTTCCATATGGACTGAAATGTCCACCCTGTGGCTGCCCCGCCTTCTGGCTAGTTCGCCCAGAACCGGCCCATCCGCTTCCGGCCCATCTCAGCCGTCATCGGCGCAAGCTGATTTGGACCGAGCGCCGGATCCTGCGGCTTACTCGATCAGTTGCGGCTGTTGAGATGCCGCACCCTTCGCAGTTGCGGAAACAGCACCGCCCACAGTCCGGCGACGGCAATCGCACCGACGCCGCCGATCACCACCGCCGGCACGGTGCCGATCAGCGCCGCCATGGTGCCGGCGCGGAACTCGCCGACTTCGTTGGAGGCGCCGACGAAGACCTGGTTGACGGCGTTGACGCGGCCGCGCACCTCGTCGGGTGTCCACAGCTGGATCAGCGTCTCCCTGATATAGACGCTGAACATGTCGGTGGCGCCGAGGCCGGCAAGGGCCAGGATCGACAGCCAGGTGATGGTCGAGACGCCGAACAGCACGGTGAAGGCGCCGAACCCGGCGACGAAGCCGAGCATGATCTTGCCGGCACTGTCGCGCAGCGGGTGCCCGGCAAGCCAGACCGCGACACAGATGGCGCCGATGCCGGGCGCCGAGCGCAGCAGGCCGAGGCCCCACGGGCCGAGTTCCAGAATATCGCGGGCATAGACCGGCAGCAGCGCCGAGGCACCGGACAGAAGCACGGCGAAGAGGTCGAGCGAGATGGCGCCCAGGACGATCTTCTCGCTCCAGATGTATCGGAAGCCGGCAAACAGCGTCTCCATCGTCGGCTTGTCGGTGGCGCTCTGCTGGGCCGGTTTCGGAATGGTGAAGATCAGCAGACCGGCCACCAGCATCAGCACGGAGGCAACGGCGTAAGCGGCTTCGGCCGAGACGCCATAGAGCAGGCCGCCGGCGACCGGGCCGACAATGGTCGCCGTTTGCCAGGCGGACGAGTTCCAGGCGATCGCATTGCCGAAATCTTCCGGCGGAACAAGGTTGGCGAACAGCGACGACGAGGCCGGCCCATAAAAAGCGCGCGCCAGGCCGAACATAGCCAGCACGATGAAGATCGGCAGCGGGCTGACGAGACCGCGCAGCGTGAAGTACAACAGGACAAGCGCACAACCTGCCTCGACTACCGTCGCCAGCGCCATGATCAGGCGGCGGCCGAAACGGTCGGCGACAACGCCGGTGACCAGCACCAGCAGCAGCGACGGCAGGAACTGGACGATGCCGACAATGCCGAGATCGAAGGGATCGCGCGTCAGATCATAGATCTGCCAGCCGACGGCGACGGACACGATCATGGTGGCGAAGGTGGTCAGGAAACGCGCCGCCCAATAGCTCAGGAAGGAGCGATGGCGGAAGGCGGCGTAACGCCGGTCAGGCGGTGTATGGGAATGGGATGTCATGGATACAGGCCCCGTTGCTTGCATTGGCCGGCGGGGCACTTCCCGGAAATGGGCGCTGTTCCGGCCAATGAAACTTATCAAAGTTCGGGGCGCGTATGCGTGAAAATCGGGCCCGGATCAAGCGGTTTTCAAGCCGCTCGCCCGATTGCACGCGGACGTTACTGCCTCAGCGCGGCGGAAATGGCGTCGAGGCCGCCCTGTAATTCCGCCTCTTTCGGCCAGCCGAAACCGACGCGGAAGAAGCGCTTGGGCATATCAAACCAGTGGCCGGGACCGACATAGGTGCCGTGGTTTTCCAAGAGATTGACGTAGAAACGGTCGAGGTCGAAGTCTGGACTGACAACGAGCCTTGGAAATCCGACGACGCCGCCTTGTGGCCGCACCCAGTCGACCAGCGGCTCGCGGTCGATCCAGGCTTGCACGATGTCGCGGCGTTTCGCCATCTCGGGCAGCAGCGCGCCCAAGAAAGCGTCGCGGCGCCCCAGCATGCCGCGCGCAATGCCTTCGTCGATGACGCTGCCGCAAATGCCGATCTGCTCCTTGGCGGCGAGGAAGCGCTCCTGCAGTTCGGCATCGCTGGTGATCAGCCAGCCAATGCGGATGCCGGGAATGCCGAAGGCTTTCGACAGCGACGAGACGCTGATCGCTTTGGGGCTGAGAGAAGCCGCCGCCGGCAGGCGCTGTCCATAGGAGAGGTCGCGATAGGTCTCGTCGACCAGCAGATGGCAGCCGCTCGCTTCGGCCAGCGCAATCAGCGCGTCGAGATCGGCCCGGCCCATCATCGTGCCGGTCGGGTTGTGCGGGCAGGTGACGCTGATCAGCTTGGTGTTCGGTTGCATGCTGGCGGCGACGCGGCCGAAATCGATGGCAAAGCCTGCGTCGAAATCGAGATCGACATAGGAGATGGCGCAGCCGATCGCCTTGGGGGTCTCGATGTTGGTGGCGTAGTTCGGCCGGACGACGACAAGGTGGTCGCGCTCCGACAGAAGCGAGGTCGAAATGATGAAGAGCGCGCCCGCCGCACCGGCGGTCACAAGAACATCGTCAGGCGAAATGCCGGAATCCTGCGCCGCGATCAGCGCCCGCAACTCCTTGTCGCCGCGATGCTCGCCGTAGAACAGCGTGAGATCCGGCAGCGACAGGCCGACGTCGGAGAGTTTCTGATCGGCGATCGAGCTTTCGGAGAGATTGAACCGAATGCGATCGTAGCCGTATTCCTCCGGCGCCTCTTTCTCGATCACCATTCTGGCGTAGTTCATGGCTGCTCCCCCAAAGTCCTGACACTCAGAGGTACAAGCCATAAAAGCACGAAGCCTGCCAAGGCTCATTCGCCGGCAGGCTTCTGTTCCAGTCGTCCAAACGATTGGCTCAGGGCCGAGGCGCTGATCCCACTCAGGCCGGAACTTTGGCCTTCCGGCCCTTGGCTTTCGCCGGCGCGGCAACTGCGGCCTTGCGGCCGAGGCCGATCGACTTGGCCAGCTCGGAGCGCGACGCCGCGTAGTTGGGGGCAACCATCGGATAGTCGGCCGGCAGGGCCCATTTGGTACGATAGGCTTCCGGCGTCAGGTTGAAATGGACGCCGAGATGGCGCTTCAGCGATTTGAATTTTTTGCCGTCCTCGAGGCAGATGATGTAATCCGGCGTCACCGACCGCTTGGGATTGACGGCCGGGATCTGCGGCGCCGCCACTGGGGCCGGCGGCTGGCTGAGCCCGCCGATCGACGCCGCAACGCTGGCGATGAGATCGCTCAGGCCGGCAACGGGCAAGCGGTTCTTCTCGACGTAAGCGGACACGATATGGGCGGTAAGCTCGAGCAGGTCGATGTCCTTGTCAGAGTCGTTGCTGTCGTCGGCCAATTTATCTCTCCGTCGCTAGGGGGGTGGCGGAAACTCCCAGAGTGGTCCCAGCGGAGCCGGAAATCCGCTCTAGTCATTTGTCTTGCCGCATATGTGCGGTTGCGCCAGATGATTCCATCCGGTGCCACCGATCTAATCGCCAAATCTGCGTAACGCAATGACTTCGTATCGCGCCACACGTCATTTTGAACAACTATACTGAATTTTAATACTATCAGACGATCAGCGCCTTGTCGCGCCATAGTCGAAAACCGCCCTCGAAAGCGCGCGTATTGTCGCCGCGCCTGGATGTGGCGGGCAATTCATCCAGTCTGTCGACATTGCCGCCGCCGATGACGACATAATCCGGCTGCAGCGCCGCACGCAGCCGCCCCACGACGTCGAAAACGTATTTGCGCCATTTTTTCTTGCCGTATTTCTCCAGGCCGCGCTCGCCGACATAATCTTCGAAACTGCCGCCCTTGCGGTACGGCAGATGCGCCAGTTCCATCGGCTGGCCGACATTGTTGAGGATCATCGCCGCGCCCAGGCCGGTGCCGAGGCCGAGGAACAGCATGCGCCCGCCATCGTAGCTGCCGATCGCCTGCAGCAGCGCGTCGTTGACGACCTTGACCGGCTTGCCGAAGGCGGCAGCAAAATCGTAGCCGTCCCAGCCCTTGCCGAGATTGGCGGGATCGAGCGAAGGCCTGTTGTGCCTGACCGGGCCGGGATAGCCCATCGAGATCAGGTCATAGGCCAGCCCTTCGGCCAGCGTCTTCACCGTGGCGACCATCTGCTGCGGCGTCAGGTCCGGTCCGGAATCGGCGCGGCGCATCTCGCCGCCTGCGCTGGTGAGGATTTTCACATGCGAGCCGCCGACATCGATCGTCAGCACGATCGGTTCGGCCTTGGCCTTCGCGGGCCTGGCTGCCTTGGCCATGTCGTTTCCTCCGCTCACTTGGCGCATTCCCGCGTTTCAGGGAAACGGGGGAATGCTCCAACTCTTTGTTTTTACCCAATTTCGGACGGAAAGACCGCTCGCACTTTTCCTGGAATTGCTCAACTCGGATTGATCCAGCCGTTGGGCGGCCCGAAGCTGGCCATGGCGTCGGCAGGCCCCCAGGTCTTCGGCTCATACATATGCGGCGGCGTGGTGTCGCCCAGCACCGGGCCGACGATGCGCCAGGCAAGCTCGCTGGCATCCTGGCGGGTGAACAATTGGCCATTGCCGTTCATGGCATCGCCGATCAGCCGCTCATAGGGCGGCATGTCGCCCTTCGAATCGTCCAGCGCGGTGAGCTCGACCTGCTCGCCGACCATGTCGTCGCCGGGCGCCTTGCGCTGCGCGCCGATCGAGATCGCCACCTGCGGGTCGATGCGGAAGCGCACGTAATTGGCGTCGCTGGGCTTGATCGGATCGAAGACGTCGAGCGGCGGCCGCTTCAGCCGCACGATCACTTCGGTCACATGCACCGGCATGTTCTTGCCGGTGCGGATGAAGAAGGGCACGTCCTGCCAGCGCCAGGTGTCGACCATGAAGCGCACCGCGGCAAAGGTTTCGACCGGCGAGTTCGGCTTCACGCCGGGTTCAGCGAGGTAGCCGGTGAACTGGCCGCGCACGACGTCGTCCTTGGTCAGCGTGCGGATGGCGCGCAGCACCTGCACCTTCTCGTCGATCAGATCGTCGGCCGAGCGGCCGACCGGCGGTTCCATGGCGAGCAGCAAAAGGATGTTGAGCAGATGGTTCTCGATCACGTCGCGGATAGCGCCGACATCGTCATAGAATTTGCCACGGCCTTCAACGCCGAAGTCCTCGGCCATGGTGATCTGTACGCTTTCGACGAAGTTGCGGTTCCAGATCGGCTCGAGAAAGGAATTGGCAAAGCGGAAATAGAGCAGGTTCTGGATCGCCTCCTTGCCGAGATAGTGGTCGATGCGGAAGATCGACTGCTCTTCGAACACCAGATGCAGCACGCGATTCAGCCAGCGCGCCGATTGGAGATCGTGGCCGAACGGCTTTTCCACCATCAGCCGCGCGCCATGCGCGGTACCGGATTGCTCCAGCCCCTGGACGACGGTCTCGAACATGGTCGGCGGCACCGCCATATAGTGCAGAGGCCGCTGCGCCGAGCCGAGCGCCGTCTTCAGCTTCTCGAAGGTCGCGCCGTCGCGGTAGTCGCCGCTGACATAGCGCAGCAGACTGGCGAATTTGGCGAAGATCTTTTCGTCGATCTTGCCGAGAGCGTTGACGATGCCGTCGCGGGCCCGCGCCTGCAATTGGTTGATGTCCCAGGCATCGAAGGCGACGCCGATCACCGGCTCGGTCAGCGTCCCCTTGGCTACCATCTGGTAGAGGGCCGGAAATATCTTCTTGTGGGCAAGGTCGCCGGTTGCTCCGAAGAGCACCAGCGTGTCGGACCGTTCCGGGCTCATCTTGCGCGTCTCCCCTGCGGCCTTCACTTGCCGGCCTTCGGCTTTTCGACATGGCCGCCAAAGGCATAGCGCATGGCCGACAGCAGCTTGTCGGCGAATTCGGATTCGCCCTGCGAGGAGAAGCGGTCGAACAAAGCCGAGGACAGAACCGGCGCCGGCACGCCGGTGTCGATCGCCGCCTTCAGCGTCCAGCGTCCTTCGCCGGAATCGGAGACGCGGCCGCCGAACTGGGCCAATGCCGGGTCGCTCTTCAGTGCGCCGGCGGTGAGGTCGAGCAGCCACGAGCCGATCACACTGCCATGGCGCCAGACCTCGGCCACTTGCGGCAGGTCGATGTCGAACTGATAGTATTGCGGGTTTTCCAAAGGGCTGGTCTCGGCGTCCGCCGTGCGCTGTCTTTTGCCGGCATTTGCCGATTTCAAAATGTTCATGCCTTCGGCATAGGCGGCCATGACGCCATACTCGATGCCGTTATGGATCATCTTGACGAAATGGCCGGCGCCGCTCGGTCCGCAATGCAGGTAGCCAAAGGGTGCGGTTCCACCCGCCTTGTCGGGCGTGGCGCCGACATCGGCGCCGGGCGCCAGCGTGGCGAAGATCGGGTCGAGGTGTTTGACCGCCGTGTCGGGGCCACCGATCATCAGGCAATAGCCGCGCTCCAAGCCCCAGACGCCGCCGCTGGTGCCGACATCGACATAGTGCAGGCCCTTGGCCGCGAGCTCGGCCGCCTGGTCGACAGCGTCGTGATAATAGGAATTGCCGCCGTCGATGATGATATCGCCGGGCTCCATCAATGCTGCCATCTGGTCGGCGATCCTGCCGGTGATCGCCGCCGGCAGCATCAGCCAGGCGCTACGCGGCTTGGACAGCTTGCCGACGAACTCTTCCATGGAGGCGGCGCCGATGGCGCCATCGGCAACCAGGGCGGCAACGCTTGCCGGGTTGATGTCGTAGACGACGCATTCATGGCCGTCGCGCATCAGGCGGCGCACCATGTTGGCGCCCATCCTGCCCAGTCCCATCATTCCGATCTGCATGGTCTTGTCCTAGTCGCTTGAGGAAAGAAAATTGTGGGCGAGTTAGTTCTCAATGCCGACGGTGAAGTCGACATTCTCCCAACGGTCGCCGTCGGGCCAGAAAAAAGTGAAGACGATCGTATTACCTCGCGGAATATCGGCCACCGGCAGATCCGCCAGATGGACGCCAAAGACATTCACGGACGTGTTGATTTCATGGCTGGTCTGCCACTGGTCGCCGCTCCAGCGGATCAGTGCCGGCTGCAGCAGTTCAACCCGCAGCGTCTTGCCGGCTTCCAGGGTGCGCAGCCTGTTGTTGAAGCGCCATATCCTCAGCGGCGAGCCGGTCTTGTCCCTGACATAGCGCTTGACGCCTTGCGGCGGCATGTCGAAGACGGCGCCGTCGCGGAGCGAGCGCAACAGCTTGATGTGTTCCGAATGCGCCCAGACCAGCGGCATGGCGCTGCCCGACGGCCTGCCCAGCCACAATTCGCGCTCCGGTATGTCGGCGCCGTCCCAGACCTGTTCCGGCAGCAGACCGCCCACACCAGCCGAAGCCTCGAATGTCCTGAGCAGGCTTGCCGCCTTGTCCTTGTTACCGGCGGCCAGCTCGTAGTGGGCGCGTTCGCCGGCCAGCAACGGCCAGGGTCGGCCCTGGCCGTTGCCGTCGAAGGGGGCGCCGTCGGCGTGTTCGCCATAACCGTCGCTGGTGTAGCGGTACCATAGAGGCCCTTGCGGCAGGTCGCAGCGCAGTTGCGCGTCGATGATCTTGACCGTGCCGACGATGCGCGGATCGTCCGCGGCCCTGAGGCCGAAGCGGACTAGCGCCAGCGCGTCCGGGCTGACAATCGCTTCGGCCGGCTTGTCGGTATCGCCCGGCGGACGGTTCTTGATCGGTACGAAGCCGTCCTTCGGCGATGCGGCGCCTGAACCGTCGGCCGGCGCGATGCGGATGTAGTAGCCGTCGACGCCAGCCTCGTGGCACGCCGGTGTGCCGCTGACATAGGTCCAGCGCTCGATCTGGTCGTTCCAGCAATCCGCGACCTCGCGCAAATAGTTAGCCGGCTCCGGTTTGCCGTCAACGTCGAACAGATCGGCGGCGCCAAGCAGTGCCGATATTTCGACGGCGAGCGTGAATGGGCTGTAGCCGGCATCCTCTTCCCAGCGGTCCTGCCCGGTGACGGGACCATTGCGCACGACATAGGACGCTGCTTTCTCGACCATCGGCATGAAGGCGGCGAGCTTGGCGCGCGGCAGGTGGCCGGCGCGGTGCAGCGCATCGGCAAGCAGCAGTGGGAAGGCGCATTCGTCCATCTGGATGCCCGGCCAATAGAGCGAGCCGTCGAGCCACACATTTTGTGGCCAGTGGCCGTCCGGCTGCTGGATGGAACGGAGATAGGCGAGGATCTCAAGCGCCTGCGCCGGATCGCCGGCGGCGAGGAAGCCGCCCGCAGTTTCGACGAGGTCGCGCGGCCAGACCAGATGATAGCCGCCAAGGTCGTCGTCGCCCTTGCTCGCTCCCCACGGGATCGACAGGCTGGCAACGGCCGCGCCGGGCCTCGCCAGCGACAGGTGCGTCGCCAGCACCGCTGTGCTGACGCGGTAGGTGTTGAGGCCGGATGCATCATGGTGGTCGAGCGGCGTCAGGCCTGCCTGCCATTTCCGCCATTTCGCGACATAGGCCTTTGCCGCCGGCTCAAAACCGCGTTTCAGGCTGGCGGCGGCGTTTTCGGCCGCTTCATCCGGCGTCGCCCCAAACCCAAGCGCAAGCAAGGCTTCGCTGTTGGCTAAAGAAAAGCCGATCTCGCCGGTCAGCGCGACATTGCCGTCCTCCGCGCTTTGGCAGGTCGGATCGAGCCGGCCGGCGCGGCTGAGTTGCTGCCAGCCGTCGGAAAAGCCTGCATAGCCGGCCGAGCAGTCGCCCCAGGGCAGCGAGGAGGCAAGCGCCAAGCAGGCGCCGTGCCCGGACGCAAACAGCATCGGCTTGCCCTTGTGCTCGCCGATCCAGGCGGTGTTGCCCATGCCGGCATTGACCAGATGCGGCGCCAGCAGGGCGTAGACGCGGTAGTCCGTGGCCACGCCCTCGAGTGCCGTGAAGCTGATTTCCTGCAGCAGGGCCGGGCGCGCCGGATCCGCCAGGATGCGCTTTTCGATCCGGTAACGCGCCGTCGCGTTGACCAGCCGGTAGGCGGGCACGCCTTCCTCGAACGGCTCGATGGCATGCGTGGCGTCACGCTTCTCCTCGGAAAACCAGCCGCCGAGGCCGGTGACCAGCAGTCCCATGTCGCGCGTGCAGGCGCTGTCGAGGCCGGGATAGTAGACTTCATTGACGATGCCATGGCTGAGCGTGAACCAGACGCGACTCGCCGTTGAAAGCGCGGCACCTACGCCGCTCTTGGCGCTTGAGGTCCAGCGCGCCGGAATTCCGGGGGCGCCCATTCTTTTGGGTGCACTGGGGGGAAGGGTCGGCGGCATCGCTGCCATGCATGGTCTCCTGGACCCTTCCCTAGACCAGCACGCGAAGGCTTTTCAACCGCCGCACCTGAAGTTGATCGTCCAAGCGTGATCGATCGCAGTTGACAAGCGGGCGTATCTGAATTTGTCTGACAATAGATAAAAAACAGGCAGACAACGCCAAAACCATCTGCAACAGTCGGCGGGGCCGACAATCCATGGGAGGATTATGACATGAAGACACTGCTCGTCCTGAGCGCTCTGGCGGCGATGCTCGCCTCGGGCACGGCGCTTGCCGACACCAGCGGCAAGAAGATCGCCTTCTCCAACAATTACGCCGGCAATTCGTGGCGCCAGGCGATGCTCGACAGCTACGGCATCGTCACCAAGAAGGCGGTGGAGGATAAGATCGTCGGCGCCGCCGACATCTTCACCACCGCCGACAAGGAAGTGCCGACCCAGGCTGCCCAGGTGCAGAACCTGATCCTGCAGGGTTATGACGCCATCGTCATCAATGCCGCATCGCCGGATGCGCTGAACGGCGCCATCAAGCAGGCCTGCGATGCCGGCATCGTCGTCGTCTCCTTCGACGGGACGGTCACCGAACCTTGCGCCTACCGCGTCGTCGTCGACTTCAAGGACATGGGCAAGCAGGAAGTCGAGCAGATGGCCAAATTCCAGCCCAAGGGCGGCAATCTCCTGGAAATCCGCGGTCTTGCCGGCACCTCGATCGACGATGCCATCCATGCCGGCATCCTCGAAGGCGTCGCCGCCCATCCCGAGTTCAAGATCGTCGGTTCGGTGACCGGCGACTGGGACCAGACGACGGCGCAGAAGGCGGTCGCGACGATCCTGCCTTCGTTGCCCGACATCGTCGGCATCGTCGACCAGGGCGGTGACGGTTATGGCGCGGCACAAGCCTTTGCCGCCGCAGGCAAGCCGCGTCCGACCATCATCATGGGCAACCGCCAGGACGAGCTTAAATGGTGGAAGGAGCAGAAGGACAAGGATGGCTACCAGACCTGGTCGGCCTCGATCGCGCCCGGCGTGTCGTCGCTGGCCTTCTGGGTGGCGCAGCAGGTGCTCGACGGCCGCACCGACATTCCGCATGACCTTTTGGTGCCGTATCTCGCCTTTACCCAGGACAATTTCGAGACCGAGCTGCCGAAAATCAAGGAGGGCGGCGTCGCCACCCACGAATACAGTCAGGAAGACGCAATCGCGGCGATCAAAGCCAATATCAAGTGATGCATTGCATTCATTGCCAGCGGCATGACCGACCGGATATCGTTGAGCATGCCTGAGGCCAATACGGACATCATCAGACTGGGCGGCGCCGAAAAACATTTCGGCGCCGCCCATTTGGACATCATCAGGCTTAACGGCGCCGAAAAACATTTCGGCGCCGTTCGGGCGCTTAACGGCGTCGACTTCCATGTTGTATCAGGCGAATGCGTCGGGCTGGTCGGCCACAACGGAGCCGGCAAATCGACGCTGATGCATATGGTGGCCGGTACGCTGCAGCCCGATGGCGGTGAGATCGCGGTGCGTGGCAATGCCGAAACCGACTACTCGGTGGCGCGCGCGCTGAAACTCGGCATACGCTGCGTGTTCCAGGAACTGTCGCTCTGCCCTAACCTCAGTATCGCGGAGAATACGCGCATCAACCATCCGGCGCTCACCGGCTTCGGCTGGCGACGCAAGGCGGCTGCTCTCATTGCCGCCAAGCTGGACGAAATCTTTCCGGATCACGGCATCTCGGCGGACGACATTGCCGGCGATCTCTCCATCGGCCGGCGGCAGATGGTCGAGGTGGCGCGCGCCTTCACGGTGACGCGCGATCCGCTCGACCTGGTCATTCTCGACGAGCCGACCTCTTCGCTGGACGCGCATACTGCGGGCCAGCTGCTTGCCTTCGTGCGCCGTTTCGTCGCCACCGGGGGCAGCTGCATCCTGATCTCGCATGTGCTGGGCGAGGTGCTGCAGAATGCTGACCGCATCGTGGTGATGCGCGACGGCAAGGTGGTCGCCACGGACGTTGCAAAAGCGTTCGACCGCGACCGGCTGGTGGCCACCATGGGTGGCGCGGAAGCGCGCGAGAAGATCGCGGCGGAGATCGCCGCCAGGCCGGCGGGTGGCCTGGTCAGGGTGCGGGCGCGGCCCGAGCGGCAGCAGGACGGCAAGGAGCTTGTCGCCCGCGCCGGCGAGATCATCGGGCTTGCCGGGCTTGCCGGCCATGGCCAGACCGACCTGTTGCTGGCGATCTTTGCCGCCGCGACGCGTAGAAGGCTTGATATCGAGGTGACCGCCCCGGTGGCGCTGGTGGCCGGAGACCGCCAATCGGACGGCATTTTCCCGCAATGGTCTATTGCCGAAAACATCGGCATCCGCTCGCTGGCGCAGCTGCGCAAAGGGCTGCTGATCTCGCCGCAGCGCGAGGCCGAGCTTGCCGAGTTCTGGAAGCAGAAGATTGGCATCCGCACGCCTGATATGACCAACAACATCTTCTCGCTGTCCGGCGGCAACCAGCAGAAGGCGCTGTTTGCCCGCGCACTGGGTTCCGATGCGCAGATCGTGCTGATGGACGATCCGATGCGCGGCGTGGACATCGGCACCAAGCTCGAGGTCTACGATCTCGTGCGCGAGGAGGCGGCCAAGGGCCGGACCTTCCTCTGGTACACCACCGAGACGGAAGAGCTCGACAATTGCGACCACATCCATGTCTTCAAGAACGGCCGCATCGTCGCCAATCTCACGCGCGACGAGCTGACCGAGGAAAAGATCATCCAGTCCTCATTCGGCGACGCGGCCTGAGATGACGGCAATCGCTCCCGGCCCGACGACCTCGCCGCGCAGCAGTGCCGCCCGCGCGCGCCTGTTGCGCAGCCTGTTGCCGGCGCTGTCGCTGGCGCTGGTGGTTATCGCCATCGCCTGGCTCAACCCACGCGCCATCAGCTATTTCGGCTTCAGCCTGATGTTGAACCTGGCTATCCCGATCGCGCTGGCGACGATCGCCCAGATGTTCGTCATCGCCGGCAATGAGCTCGATCTGTCGATCGGCACTTTTGTCGGCTTTGTCGGCTGCGTCACCGCGACCTGGCTGAAGGACGCGCCGCTGCTCGGCGTGGTCATCCTGCTCGGCGCCATCGGGGTCTATGCACTGGTGGGCGCATTGATCCATCTGCGCAATCTGCCGTCGATCGTGGTAACGCTGGGCATGAGCTTCGTCTGGCAGGGGCTTGCCATTCTGGTGCTGCCCAAGCCCGGTGGCAAGGCGCCGGACTGGCTCTTGTCGCTGATGGCCTTCAAGCCGCCCTTCATTCCGTTCCCTATCATCGCCGCGCTGGCGATCGCAGCGGTGGTGCATTTTGGGCTGATGCGCACCTCCTATGGCGTCATCCTGCGGGGATCCGGCGGCAATCCGGCGGCGCTCAGGCGCGCTGGCTGGTCGCTGCTTCGAACCAAGATCGTGCTGTTTGCGCTGACCGGCCTATTCGGCGTTCTGTCCGGCATGGCGCTGATCGGCATCACCACCTCGGCCGACGCCAATATCGGCAATGGCTACACGCTGCTGGCGATCGCCGGCGTCATTCTCGGCGGCGGCGAGTTCGTCGGCGGCCGGGTGTCGCCGATCGGCGCCGTGCTCGGCGCGCTGACACTGGCGCTGGCGGCATCGCCTCTGCTCACCTTCATGCACATTCCGCCGGATTGGCAGGTCGCCGCCAACGGCGCCATCCTGATCATCGTGCTGGCAGCCCGCGTCCTGATCAGCCGCAGGGAGAGGTAGCGATGACGCTGGTTAAATCGCTGGCCGCCAAACCCTGGATATGGTCGTTCATCGGCGCGATGTTCGTCTGGCTGGCGACCATCGCTTTCACCGGCGGCTATGGCGGCGGTGGCATGGTCACGGCGGCACTGTCGCTGGCGGTGTTCACCGTCATCGTCGGAGTCGGCCAAATGTTCGTCATCACGCTCGGGCCAGGCAATGTCGACCTGTCGCTGCCGGCCAATATCGGGCTCGCCAGTGCCGTCGCCATGAAGGTCATGGGCGGCAGCGATTCCATGATCGTGGTCGGGCTGCTCGCCGCGCTCGCCTGCGGCGCCGCCATCGGTGCCGTCAACTATCTCCTGATCTGGGCGCTGAGGATCCCGCCGATCATCGCCACTCTGTCGGCCAGCTTCATCATCCAGTCGATCGACATCAGCTATGGGCGTGGCCTGCAGATCAAGCCGCCGCCCGGCTTTGCCGATTTTGCGAACTGGCAAATCCTGGGCATTCCAGTGCTGGCGATCCTTACCGTGTTGTTCAGCATCGGTGCGGCCATCGCCTTGCAGCGCATGATCTATGGCCGCTCGGTGCTGGCGATCGGCCAGAACATCCGCGCCGCGTGGCTTGCCGGCGTCAATGTCGGCCGCACCCGCTTCCTGACTTACACGCTGTCGGGCGCGCTCGGCGGCATGGATGGGGCGCTGCTCGCCGGCTATTTCCGCGGCGCCAATGTCGATATCGGCAACGAGTACCTGCTGGCCTCGATCGCCGTCGTCGTCATCGGCGGCACCTCGGTCGCCGGTGGCAAGGCCAATGTTCCCGGTGTCTGGGGCGCGGCGCTGTTCCTGGTGCTGCTTCTGACCATGCTCAACACGTTCGGCGTCAGCGCCGGCGTTCGGCTGTTGCTGACCGGGCTGATCATCGTCGGCGTCATCACCGTAGCCGGCGGCGAGGAAGCGCTGCGCTAAAAGGCGTGAGCCCGGCAGCAGTCCCGCCAAATTTGACCATGTGGACAAAAGTCCGCACCCGTTCCATAGTTCCGCGTCTGATTTCGGAACAGTCGGCTCGACACGGCTGTCAAACAGAGGGGCACTAGATGGAAAACCGGAAAAACAAATCGCAATCGACCGGCCTGTCGCGGCGCGACGTGCTGGAACTCGGCGCACTTGGCCTGGCCGCAGCCATGCTGCCGGGTGCAGCCCTCGCCAAGGACAAGAAGCTGAAGGTGGCGGCGATCTTCGCCACGCCGATCGAGGAGCCGTGGGACAACCAGATCCACGTCGCCCTGCAGAAGGCCGAGAAGGAACTCGGCATCGAATACAAATGGTCGGAAAAGGTGCAGACCGCCGATTTCAGCCGCGTCATGCGCGAATATGCGCAAGGCGGGTACCAGCTGGTGCTGGGCGACGCCTTCGCCGCCGAGCGTGAATCGCGCCGCACGGCAAAGCAGTTCCCGAAGACGGCATGGCTGTTCGGCTCGGGCGCCGGCCCGGCCGAGCCCAATTTCGGCGTCTTCGACAACTGGATCCACGAGCCGGCCTATCTGTCCGGCATGATCGCCGGCAAGATGTCGAAGTCGGGCACGATCGGCGCGGTGGCGGCCATGGGCATTCCGGAAGTGAACCGGCTGGTCAACGCCTTCTTTGCCGGCGCCAAGGAGGTCAATCCCAACATCAAGAAGAAGGTCGCCTTCATTGGCTCGTTCTTCGATCCGCCCAAGGCCAAGGAAGCGGCGGTCGCCCAGATCGATGCCGGCGTCGATGTCATCTATGCGGAGCGCTTCGGCGTCATCGAGGCGGCGGTGGACAAGAAGATCCTCGCCATCTCCAACATGTCCGACCAGTCGAGCCTCGGCCCCGACACGGTCATAACCGGGCCGGTCTGGGACATGTATCCGACGGTCGAGCAGGCGATCAAGCTGGTCAAGGCCGGTGTCTTCACCGCGCAGGACTATGGCGATTTCTCGCGCATGGCCAAGGGCGGGTCGTTCCTGGCGCCCTACCATAAATTCGACAAGACGCTGCCGGCGGATGTGAAGGATCTGGTCGAGAAGAAGAAGGCCGAGATCCTGGAAGGCAATTTCCGGGTGGATGTGGATGAGAACACGCCGGTTTCGGATTAGCTCGGCGTACCCCTCCCCCTTGAGGGGAGGGTGGCCCGCAGGGCCGGGTGGGGTCCTCCGCGAAGTGCTCCATCCTGCTAAGTCATGGGTTGAGGCAGTTGAGGTGACCCCACCCGCCTCGCTTCGCTAGGCACCCTCCCCTCGAGGGGGAGGGGTATCTCCGCAGGAGCATCCTTGTCCGCCCCTCTCATCGAAATGCGCGGCATCACCAAGAGCTTCGGCGCCGTCAAGGCGAATGAGGCTGTCGATCTAAGCGTCGCCCCAGGTGAGATCCTCGGCCTGCTGGGCGAAAACGGCGCCGGCAAGACGACGCTGATGAATGTGCTGTTCGGCGCCTATGCGCCGGATGCCGGCGAAATTCTTATCCAGGGCAAGACCGTGCGGATCACCAGTTCGGCCGATGCGCTGGCCGCCGGCATCGGCATGGTGCACCAGCATTTTCATTTGGCGCCAAGGCTGACGGTCCTGGAAAACCTTCTGATTGGCATTCCCGGCAAATCCGGCCGCATCGACCGCGCCGGCGGACTTGCCCGGTTGTCCGACATCAGCCGTCAGCATGGGCTGACGCTGGACCCCAACCTGCCTGTCTCCGCGCTGTCGGTCGGCGAGCAGCAGCGGCTCGAAATCGTCAAGGCGCTGTTTCGCGGCGCCAGGCTGTTAATCCTCGACGAGCCGACGGCGGTGTTGGCGCCGGGCGAGGTCGACGGGCTGTTTTCGGCGCTGCGCTCGATGGCGGCGCAGGGGCTCGGCATCATCTTCATCTCGCATAAATTGAACGAGGTGCGGGCGCTCACCCATCGCTGCACCGTATTGCGGCACGGCCGCGTCGCCGGCCGTGTCGACGATCCGGCGAACACGACATCGGCAGAAATGGCGCAGCTGATGTGCGGCCATGAGATCGTGCCGCCGGCAAGAGGACCTTCGACCCCAGGCGCGGCGGTGCTGACGCTCGACGGTATTTCCACCTCACGGCATTCGGGGACGCCGCTGCGCGACGTATCGCTTGCCGTTCGCGCGGGCGAAATCCTCGGCATTGCCGGGGTCTCCGGCAATGGCCAGCGGGCGCTGGCCGAGGTGATTTCCGGCACGCGCGCGCCCGACGCCGGCGCGATGACGATAGCCGGCAAACCTGCTACGCGGTTCTCGCCGCGCGAGGTGCAGGCGCTCGGCCTTGGCCGCATCCCGGAAGACCGTATGACGACCGGGCTGGTCACCAATCTGCCGCTCGCCGATTCCATGGTGTTGCCGCGCATTGGTACTGCGGCTTTCAGCAGCCGGGGCCTGCTCAAGCCAGATGCGATCCGCGCCTTCGCCGAAGAACAGATCAAGGCCTATGACATCAGGTGCCCCGGGCCGATGACCCGCGCCGGCGCGCTGTCGGGCGGCAATCTGCAGAAGGCGCTGCTGGCGCGCGAACTGGCTTTCGACCCGAAGGTGCTGATCGTCTCGCAGCCGACGCGCGGCCTCGACATCGGCGCCGCCCGCTTCATCCACGAAAAATTCCTCGACATGCGCGCGAAGGGCTGCGGGATCATCGTCATCGGCGAGGATCTCGAAGAGCTGCTGGTGCTCTGCGACCGCATCGCGGTGATGTATGAGGGCCGCATCGCCGGCACGCTGGACAGCGCCGATGCGAACATCGCGCGGCTTGGGCTGCTGATGACCGGGGCGGAGGGCAGAGCCTAGATGGACTTTCTCACTCGGTTCCTCGCAGAAACCTCAAATAATACTGCCCGCTTTTGGCTGACTTTAAGCGTCAGCGCTGCCCCTCACCTGCCTGCCGGCATCCTCTCCCCGTATAGAGACGGGGAGAGGGGCTCTCACCCATGGTTTCGCCAATCGCCACAGCTGCAAGAGGGGAGTTGCATAGGGCCCAGATCCCTTCTCCCCGTGTCTATACGGGGAGAAGGTGCCGGCAGGCGGATGAAGGGCGGCGCGACCGTCTGGGCGGCGAAGGGGCATAGCTGATGTTCCGCCTCGAAGCCCGCAGTTCCACCCCCGCCTGGTTCAATCTCGCTTTGCCGCTGCTGGCCATCGGCGCAGCGCTGGTCCTGTGCAGCGGCCTCATCGCGCTGGCCGGCGCCGGCGTGCTTGAGGCCTATGGCGTGATGCTGTCGGCCTCGTTCGGCGACAGCTATGCCATCACCGAAACGCTGGTGCGCGCCGCCCCGATGATCTTCACCGGGCTGGCTGTGGCCGTCGCCTTCCGGGCCAAATTCTGGAACATCGGCGCCGAGGGCCAATTGCTGGCCGGCGCCGTGGCCAGCTGCTTCGTCGGCGCCATCCCAATGCCGGGCGCGCTGGCGATCCTGTCGATGGCGCTGGCGGGCGCTGCTGCCGGTGCCGCGGTAGCGCTGGTGCCCGCGACGCTCAGGGTCAAATTCAAGGTGGATGACGTCGTCAGCTCGCTGCTGCTCAACTCGGTCATCTACTATGCGCTGATGGCGCTGATCGAGGGGCCGTGGAAGGACTCGTTCAGCGGCTATCCGATCTCGCCGCCGATCGAGGATTCGGCGAATTTCCCGGTGCTGCTCGAAGGCACAAGGCTGCATCTGGGTGTCATCGCCGCGTTGATCGCGGCACCGTTGATCTGGTTCCTGATCGTGCGGACCACGCTCGGCTTCCGGATCAGGGTCACCGGCGAAAGCCCGGAAGCCGCCCGCTATGGCGGCATACATGTCGAGCGGGTGCTGATCTCGACGGCGCTGCTGTCGGGCGCGCTGGCCGGGCTTGCCGGCGTCGGCGAGGTCGGCGGCGTGCATTTCCAGGTGATGAGCGACATTTCGCCGGGCTATGGCTATTCCGGCATCGTCGTTGCCATGCTGGCCAGGCTCAATCCGCTCGGCGTCGTACCGGCGGCGATCTTCCTGGCCGCCGTGATGACCGGCGCCGAAGCGATGTCGCGCGCCACCGGCGTGCCGGCGTTCCTCAGCGATGTCATCCAGGGCACGGCGCTGCTCGCCATGCTGGTGGCGCTGCTGTTCACGGCCTATCGCATCCGCCGCGTCGGTGCCGCCTTATGAGCGCGGTGTTCGAACAGATCTTTCAGGTCGGCTTCCTCGCCGCCATTATCCGCATCGCCACGCCGCTGGCATTTGCCACGCTGGGCGAGATGTTCTCCGAGCGGGCCGGCGTGCTCAATCTCGGTATCGAAGGCATCATGCTGCTCTGCGCGATGACCGGCTTCACCGCCGCCAGCCTCAGCGGCAGCCTGTGGCTCGGCGTGCTGGCCGCGGTGTTGACCGGCATGGCGATGAGCGCGCTGCATGCGCTGTTCACGGTGGCGCTCGGCCTCAGCCAGCATGTCTGCGGCATCGGCGTTACTTTGTTCTCGTCCGGCCTTGCCTATTTCCTCTACCGTCTGACCTTCGGCCAGCAATCGGTGCCGCCCAGCATCAAGGGTTTTCAGACGGTGCCGATCCCGCTGCTGTCGGATATTCCGGTTCTGGGGTCAGCGGTTTTCAACCAGTTTGCGCTGGTCTACTTGGCAATCATTGCCATCCCGCTCGCTGCTTTCGTGCTCGACCGCACGCCTTGGGGGCTGTCGGTGCGGATGGTCGGCGAGAACCCGCGCGCCGCTGATTCCGCTGGGGTCAGCGTCATCGCCACGCGCTTCCAGGCGGTCATCCTCGGCGGTGCGCTGATGGGGCTTGCGGGCGCCTTCCTCACCATGGCACAGTTCAACGCCTTCACCTTTGGTGTCGTGTCGGGCCGTGGCTGGGTGGCGATCGCGCTGGTCGTGTTCGGCCGCTGGGACCCGTGGCGCTCTGCGGGCGCGGCGCTGCTGTTCGCCTTCGTCGATGCGCTACAATTGCGCATGCAGGCGAGCGGCCTCGGGCATATTCCCTATGAGACGTTCTTGATGCTGCCGTTCATTTTCACCATCGTCGCGATGGCCGTGATGTCACGCAACGCGGTTGCGCCGTCGGCGCTGCTGAAGCCGTTTCGACGAGAAGAGCGGTAAGCGAGTAGGCCAAGCCTGGGATACTCACATCGCCGTAAAACCATTATCGACAAACAGATGCGTCCCGTTAACGAAGCTGGACTCATCGCTGGCGAGGTACAGCGCTGCCTTGGCCACTTCCTCCGGCTCACCGATGCGGCCCTGCTGTGCGGCCAATGCGGCGTCCGACACGTCGACGCCGAGCTTGCCGAGATCGGCGACCTCGCGCAGGCCGTGCGGCGTGCGGATGAAGCCGGGACAGACGGCGTTGCAGCGTATGTTGCGGTCGCGGAATTCGACTGCGATGGCGCGCGCGAACATGTGGCAGGCGCCCTTGGTGGTGTCGTAGAGCACCTCCATGGGTGTGGCCGCCACAGCCGAGATCGACGAGGTGCAGACGATCGAACCGCCACCGGCAGCGATCATGCCCGGCAACACGGCGCGCGTCATCAGGAACATCGAGCGGACATTGACCGCATGCAGCCAGTCCCATTCCTGCACTGTCGTCTCCAGGAACGGCTTTATCACGATGGTGCCGGCATGGTTGAACAACACCGTGGCCGGGCCGAGCCTGGCAGTCGCCGCCTTCACTGCGGCCTCGACCTGCGCCTCGTCCGAGACGTCGGCCACCCAGTGTTCGGCGATATGTCCCCGCGCGCGTATCGCCGCCGCAGTGGCTGCCGCCGCCTCGCCATTGCGGTCGATGATCGCCACCTTGGCGCCTTCGGCGGCGAACAATTCCGAGGCCGCTCCGCCCATTCCGGTCGCGCCGCCCGAGATGATTGCAATCTTGCCGGCTAGTCTTGTACCCATGTTCTGTTCCCGTTCCCGATCGAAATGATCCGCATTTATGCCGGAATGGCGATGCTATCGCCTATGCAGACGTCGGCCAAGCTTGTCGCTCGCTTGTCGCCAGCAGGGGTCCCCCAGCAATCCAAAACCAAATAATAAGGCATACTGAGAAAATCGTTCTACATATCGCCAAAAAATAGCACTCGACAAAGTCTACTGATTTTATAGATTAATCCGCAAGACGGAGGTCGATATGTCCTATATCCAGAACGCCGAGACGGACCGCACCAGCCAGAGGCTGGCCAATAGCCAGGCTTTCCGCCCGGCCTATGCCGGCGCCTTCGCCTATCTCGTCTTTGCCCTTGCGTTCGTGTTCACCGGGGCAGTCGTGCTCGGCTTGATTCCCTGACCCGTTCAGGCCGAAGGGTGGCGACCTATCGCTTTCAGTGAGTGACCGGAGTTGATGAACCGAATGCGGATGCGCTTTGGCGCTGACCGCTTGTTTTTACGCATGTCGTCGTCTCAAAAACCGGGGCCACTTTTGGGCGACATACATCCAACGTGATGGAGGAGATGGCAATGCCGATCGAGTTCACGCATGTTCCCGGTAAAACGCATGCCGCCGACGCCGGTTCGGCCGTTCCGTTCTTCTATGATTTCGTCGAGACGGCGACAAAGCTGTCGCTGATCGAGGATTCCGGCTTCCAGAACATCGTCGTCGACGACCCGGCCGGGCTGTTGACCAATATGGACATCGCCGCCCAGGCGCTGGACCGCACCTCGTCGCTGGAAGTGGTGCTGACGCACTGGGCCGGCGTGATCGCGCCTGCGGTTGCGGCGCGGCAACTGGCGGCGCTCGACGCCAGGAGCGGCGGCCGGCTGGCGCTGAGGATGCTGAGCGAGCCGCTGGATGACGACGATGCCGAGACGCGTCCGGTCGGCCACACCGTGGTCTGGCAGCGCATCGACGAATATCTGGTGCTGCTGAAGCGGCTGTGGTCGAACGACCGGCCCTTCGACCATGAAGGTGCGTTCTACAGCATCAAGGGTGGCTATGTGCCGCGCAAGGGGCCGCATGGCGTCGATATCACCATCCGCATGGGTGGCCAGTCCGGCACGGCGCTGAAGGTCGCCGGCCGCCATGCCGACGTCTTCGAGCTGGCGCCTGGTTCGCCCGACGAGATCCGCCAGCTGATGGAACGGGCGCGCAGCGCCGCCGCCGAGCATGGCCGCGCCGGCAAGCTGCGTTTTGCGCTTCCGGTCCGGGTCCGCTCGGAGGGTGGCGCCTCTACCGTCGGACACAAGGCGGTCGAACTTTCCGGACCACCGGCGCAGATCGCCCTGTCGCTGCTGTCCTATGCGGCGCTGGGCATCAGCGAGTTCATGATCGTTGGCGTCGACAGGCCGCGCGAGATCGCCGGCGTCGGCCGCGAGACGATCGCGCTCTTGCGTAATTCGCTGGCACGCCGTGAGGCGGAGGTGCCGCAGCCCGGCGCGTTTGCCTCGCGGGGCGGGTCGGATATTCACGCAGCTGGGTAGCGAGATCGCGATCGGGAACGCCGGCGGGGACAGCACCCCCCTCTGTCCTGCCGGACATCTCCCCCTCAAAGGGGAAGATTGGCAGCTTGAGCGCCGGCTCTCAACGTTGGTAATTGGCGAAAGCCGACGTGATGTCTGATCGCCCTCCTTGCGGGGGATGCCCGGCAGGGCAGAGGGGTGCTGTCCCGCCAGCGTCTAATCACCACTCAGCACTGCCAGCGCCTCCAACACCGCGTCAGATTCCGTCAGCGTACCAAATACCCCGTCCTCCACCGTCACCATATGCAGCGCCGCGTCATGCGCGTATTGGTCGCCGCTGGCGCAGGCATCGGCGATGGTCAGGCACTGGAAATTGCGGTCGCAGGCCTCGCGCAGCGTCGTGTGCACGCAGACATCGGTCGTGCAGCCGGAAAAGATCAGATGGGTGATGCCGCGTGCGCGCAGCACAAGTTCCAGGTCGGTGTAGGTGAAGGCGCTGTTGCAGGTCTTGTCGACGATGATGTCGTGCGGCGCGACGTCGATGTCGGCGACGATCTGAAAGCCGGGGCCGGAGCGCAGCAGCACGTCGGTGCCTTCGAGACCCGCCCGCTTGCGGCGCCATCTCTCGTACGGCGTCATGTCGGCCATGTCGCCGCGATATCCCTGCCTGGTGTGAATGATGGTGAGGCCGGCCGCGCGTGCCGCTGATATCAGTCGGTTGACTGTCGGCAGGATGGCGCGCAGCGGCGCGGGGTCATAACCCTTCCTGGCGAAATAGCCGGTCGGCGAGAGGAAATCCTCCTGCAGGTCGATGACCAGCAACGCGGTGTTTGCCGGCACCAGCCGGCCGTCATAGGGGAAATCGAACGGTATCGCCTTGATCATCGCAGCCTGCCTCAATTGCTGCCCGGTATCGTGGCCCAGCAACCCTACGGCCGTCCATCCCTCAGTGCGACGACACCAGGTAGACCGACGCCAGGACGATGTGCCGCTGAGACATCGCGCCGATAATCGTTGGCCAAAAAAGCCATCTTGTTTGTTGACTAGTAAACTCATGTTTTATAGTCAAGCAGGGCACTCGGCCGCCTGAATTGTTTCCAGCGGCTGTGCCGCGTTTGAGAGAGGCCAGAACCAGTGGCTGGATTTCCGGGGTCGACATTCCGTCACCGACCAGCCGATCGTACGTGCAATGACGAAGCGAGGAAGAAGCGTGTCCAGAAATGGTTTGTTGGCGGCGCTGGCCGCGGTCATGCTGTCGGCCGGCAGCGCTGCTGCGCAAGAGCAGCCAAACACGCAGCCCAGGGTGACGACGGAACCCGCTGCAGCTGCCCGGTCGGCGGCCCAGCCTTCCCCGGTCGCAGTCGAACGGCCCGCACCGGCTGCGCCTGTCGCGCCGGCTTCGCCAACTGCCGGGCAGGCGGCGCCGACCGCGCCACAGCCGGCAACCCAGCCCGGTGCATCCGCGCAGGCCGAGCCTTCGGCAATATCGCTGACGCTGCCGCACGATCTGTCGCCCTGGGGCATGTTCATGGCCGCCGACATCATCGTCAAGGCGGTGATGATCGGGTTGGCCTTCGCCTCGCTCGTCACCTGGACGGTGTGGCTGGCCAAATCGCTGGAGATTCTCTTCGGCAAGCTCGGCGCCCGTCGCGCTGCGCGCGCCATCGGCAATGCCGCCACGCTGCGCCAGGCCGGGCGCGCGCTTGGCAACAGTGGCGGCCCCGGTGCGCTTTTGGTGCGGGCGGCCGAGGAAGAGACTGCCCTTTCGGCCGGTGCGCTCGGCCATGTTACCGGCGACGGGCTGAAGGAACGAGTGACGTCGCGCCTGTCGCGCATCGAGGCGGCGGCGGCGCGGCGCGTGTCGCGCGGCACCGGCGTGCTGGCGACGATCGGCTCGACGGCGCCCTTCGTGGGCTTGTTCGGCACCGTCTGGGGCATCATGAACGCCTTCATCGGCATCTCGCAGGCGCAGACCACCAACCTCGCGGTCGTCGCGCCCGGCATCGCCGAGGCGCTGCTCGCCACGGCGATGGGCCTGGTCGCGGCCATTCCCGCGGTGGTCATCTACAACGTCTTTGCGCGGTCGATAGCCGGCTACCGGCAGCTTCTTGCCGATGCCTCGGCCGGGGTCGAACGGCTGGTCAGCCGCGATCTCGATTTCCGCACGGTGCCGCAGGCGCCCGCGCTGGCGGCGGAGTGATGGGCCATGGCGGCTAGAATTCGCGAGGCTATCGATGGCGATCTCGAAGAAAACCACGAGATCAATGTCACCCCGTTCATCGACGTCATCCTGGTGCTGCTGATCATCTTCATGGTCGCTGCCCCCTTGGCGACAGTCGACGTCAATGTCGATCTGCCGGGTTCGACGGCGACGCCAGCACCCCGGCCGGAAACGCCGCTGTTCCTGACGCTGAAGGACGATCTGACGCTGGCGATCGGCAATGACAGCGTGCCGCGCCAGGCTTTCGCCGCGGTGCTCGACGGCAGAACCAAGGGCGACAAGCAGACCCGCATCTTCCTGCGTGCCGACAAGGCGGTCGGTTATGGCGAGCTGATGGAGGTGATGAACCTGCTGCGCGGCGCCGGTTATCTGAAGATCGCGCTGGTGGGGCTGGAGACGGTGCCGGCGGACGCATCCGCGGCGCACCCGGGCGCCGCCCCGTGACGCAACTGGCCGCCGCCCCCGCGGCCGACCCGCCGCGCGCCGGCGTGCGCGAAATTGGCTTGTGGGCGGCTGCGGCCATTGTCATTGTCGGCGCGCATGTCGCGTTCGTCTATGCCGTCCAGAGCTTCAGCCTGGCCAACATGGCCGATGGCGGCCCGCCGCCGGCTGTGGCTATCGAGCTGTCGCCGATGATGGTGGCGCCGGCGGTGCGGGTGGACTCAGCGGCCGACGTGGTGACGCCCGAGCCGCCGAACCAGATCGAGGAGGCGGTTGCCGAACTGAAGCCCGTCGTGGAGCCCGAGCCCGGTAAGCCGGAGCTGGTCACCGAGAAGAGGGAAGCGGCTCAACTCGATAAGACCGCTCCGATCGAGACGGCAGCGGCCGAGCAGCCCGATCAATCGCCGCCGCTGGATGAGGTGGTGCCCGACATCGTCCCGACCATAGCGCCGGATGTGGTCATTCCGCTGCCCCAGACCAAGCCGGCGGAGACCAAGCCGGTGGAGGCCAAGCCGATCGAGAAGGCGAAGAAGGCTGCCGAAAAACCCAAGCCGAAACCGAAAGAGAAGAAGGAAAAGGCCGCGCCGGCGAAAGCGGTCGTGACCGCCAGTGTCGATCAAAAGGCAGCGGCGAAGGCGTCGGCGCCGAAGGCTTCGCAATCGAGAGGATCATCAGTCAGTGCAAGCAAATGGAACTCCCAGCTGATCGGATGGATCAATCGGCACAAGCGCTACCCGAGCGCGGCAAGGTCGCGGCGCGCCGTGGGTACCGCAAATGTGACCTTCGTCGTCAGCGCTTCGGGCAAGGTGACCTCCGTCCGGCTGACACGATCTTCGGGGGACGCCGATCTCGATCGCGCCGCGCTCGGCATTCTGCAGGGTGCGACGGTGCCCGCGCCACCGCCTGAGAAGGCCGGTACGGCTGTCGTGGCGCCTTTGATGTTCACGCTGCGGAACTAGAAGCAGCCGGACAAGGCCGATCCCATGACCACGTACTTTCCCGCTTGACTGACCCGCCGGACCGAATACGCTAGCGCAAAATACCGGCCTTGGTCGCCGGGCGGCAAACATGCCTCGTATGCCTCGCCCTCCGGCGCTGGCTGCGGGGCATTGTCATTTCTGAGGATCGGTTTGAAACGGCGTATCGAGATCGGCATCCTGTATTCCCGCTCGGGCAGCTACCAGCTGGTCTCCGATGCGTGCCGGATGGGCGCCATGCGCGCCATCGCCGACATCAATGCCGATCGGAGCTATGGCATCGAACTGGTTCCGGTAGAGCGCGATCCGCAAAGTAATGCCGATCGCTACGCGACTTTGTGCGAGGACATTTTCAGGACCAGCAGCGCGCGCCATGTCGTCGGTTGCGTCACCTCGTGGAGCCGCAAGGAAACCATCCCGGTGCTGGAGAAGGCCGCCGGCATGCTCTGGTATGCCTGCCCCTATGAAGGGTTCGAGGCCAACGAGCATGTCGTCTACATGCACGCCTGCCCCAACCAGCATCTGGTTCCGCTGATGGCGCATGTCGTGCCGCGTTTCGGCGCCAACGGCTTCCTGCTCGGCTCGAACTACATTTGGGGCTGGGAGATGAACCGCGTGGCGCGCGACCTGATCGCGGATGCCGGCGGCAAAGTGCTGGGCGAGCGCTATCTGCGCATCGGCGAGACCGACGTGTCGCGGCTGATCGCGGAAATCCGGGCGACGAGGCCGAGCTTCATCCTCAACAATCTGATCGGCACCTCATCCTACGCCTTCCTGGCGGCTTACCGCGAGCTGGGCGATGAGGATGCGGCATTCAGGCCGGAAAACTGCCCCGTCATCTCCTGCAACCTCACGGAAGGCGAGTTGCCGGCGATCGGCGATACAGGGAAAGGGCATCTGTCGGTCGGGCCCTATTTCGCGCCCCAGCCGGCTGCCTTCGCTTCGTCCTTCGAGGCCTCCGCCTATGCCTCGGTGCAGGTGATGGCCGACGTGCTGTCGCGCGACACTGATGCCGGCCCGGCGGAATTTTCCAAAGCCTTCGCCGAGCGGCGCTTCTCCACCCGGCTCGGGCCGATCGCCATCGACGCCCACTCCCAGCACGCGACGCTGCCGGTGATCATCGGCCGGATCGCCGATGGCTTCTTCGAGGTCGTCAGCCAGGAGGATGAGGTCGCGCCGGATCCATATCTGTCGCGCTACGACCCCGCCAAGACGTTCGGCCGTCCGCGTCTGAGAGTGGTGTCATGACCCGGACGCGCATCCCCAATCTCGGCGGCGCGCGGGCTTTCATCCTGCATCGCCCGCATCCGACGGTGCAGGCCATCACCAGGCAATTGTCGGCCATCGGCCTGGCTACGATCGACTGCTGGCCGGAATTGCCGCCGGAAGCTCTCGCCGCCGATTTCGTCTTCTTCGATGCCGATCTCGGTTTCGACGAGCAATTCCCGTGGAAGCCGGGCGAGGCGCCGATGCCGCTGGTGGCGCTGATCGGTTCCGAGGCGCCGGGGCGTATCGAATGGGCGCTGTCGCACAAGGCCGATGCGCAGCTGCTGAAGCCGGTCGGCAATGCCGGCGTCTACAGCGCTCTGTTGATCGCGAGACAGAGTTTCGAGGCCCGAAAACATTTAGCCGGCGAGATAGCGTCGCTGCGCCAGCGCGTCGCCGAGCGCCAGACCATCGTGCGCGCGGTGACGGCCTTGTCGAAAGGCAGCGACGACGAGCGCGCCTATACGCAGCTGCGTTCGCTGGCGATGAGCTGGCAGATCAGCGTCGAGGATGCCGCGCGTCGGATCGTGGCAATGACAAGCGAGGAAGCGACGGGGGAAGAAGGCGGCGATGACCAGTCCCATCGCGCCTGATCTCCCGGTGCGCATGCCGGCAAAACCGCGCGCCGGTGTCTGGCGCCGGCTGGTGAAACGCCGCCTCGCGCTGCTCGGCCTGGTCATCGTCGCCATTGTCCTTGCCGGCGCTGTGCTGGCGCCCCGGCTGACCGGCTATGACCCCAACGAGCAGATGTTCGACGGCCTGACCATCGAGGGCTCGCCGCTGCCGCCCAGCGCCCAGTACTGGCTCGGCACCGACCTGCTCGGACGTGACCTCTTGACCCGCATCCTCTACGGCGCCCGCACCTCGCTCATCATCGGCATCGTCGCCAATGGCGTGGCGCTTTTGATCGGCACTTTGGTGGGCGTCACCGCAGGCTATTTCCGCGGCTGGATCGGCAGTGCGCTGATGCGCTTCACCGATCTGATGATGGCGTTCCCGGCGCTGCTGCTCGCCATCTGCCTGGCGGCAGTGTTTCAGCCGAGTCTGTGGATCGTCGCCATGGTCATCGCGCTGGTCAACTGGGTGCAGACGGCGCGTGTCATCTACACCGAGACCTCATCGCTGGCCGAGCGCGAGTTCATCGATGCCGAGCGCAGCATCGGGGCGAGTGCGCCGCGCATCCTATTTCGCCACATCCTGCCGCATCTGCTGCCGACCATCATCGTCTGGGGCACGCTCGGCATCTCGACCACGGTTCTGCTCGAGGCGACGCTTTCCTTCCTCGGCATCGGTGTGCAGCCGCCGACCGCGTCGTGGGGCAACATCATTTTCGAGAACCAGACCTATTTCCAGGCCGCGCCCTGGCTGGTGTTCTTCCCCGGCGCCGCAATCCTGGCGTTGGCGCTGGCCTTCAATCTGATCGGCGACGCGCTGCGCGACATCCTCGATCCGACGCAAAGGGGCCGGGAATAATGGGGGGCCGGTCATGATCGCCTATCTCGGCCGCCGGCTGATCCAGTCGCTGCTCATCCTGCTTGGCGTCTCGCTGATCACTTTTGCGCTGCTCTACCTCTTGCCGGCCGACCCGGTGCGGCAGATCGCCGGCCGCAGTGCTACGCCGCAGACGGTGGAAAACATCCGCCAGCAGCTCGGCCTGGACCAGCCTTTCGTCGTCCAGTATTGGCACTATCTGACGAAGCTACTCAGCGGCGATCTCGGCCGCTCCTACATCCAGCGCTCGGAGGTTACCGAGCTCATCGTCTCGCGGCTGCCGGCCAGCCTGCTTTTGATGGTGGGCGCCATATTGTGCGAGTTGCTGATCGGGCTCTCCATGGGGCTGATCGCCGCCGTCAAGCGCGGCACCGCCACCGACCAGACCCTGATGGTGGCCTCCTTCGTTGGCGTCTCGGCGCCGCAATTCGTCGTCGGCCTGTTGCTGCTCTACGTCTTTGCCGTGCGTCTCAGCTGGTTTCCGATCGGCGGCTACGGCACATGGCGCCATCTGGTGCTGCCGTCGTTGACCATGGGCGTACTCGGCGCCGGCTGGTATGCGCGCATGATGCGCTCGTCGATGATAGACGTCCTGCGCCAGGATTATGTCCGCACGGCGCGGGCCAAGGGCCTGGCGCGCAGCGCCATCATATTCCGCCACGCACTGCCGAATGCCATCCTGCCGGTCATCGCCATGATCGGCATCGACATCGGCATCTTCATGGGCGGCATCGTCGTCGTCGAAAGCGTGTTCGGCTGGCCCGGCATCGGTCAGCTGGCGTGGCAGGCGATCCAGCGCGTCGACATTCCGATCATCATGGGCGTCACGCTGGTGTCGGCCTTCGCCATCGTGCTCGGCAATCTGCTCGCCGACATCATCGCGCCGTTCATCGATCCCCGCATCAAGCTCAGATGAAAATGAAACAGAGAAAGGGAACACAACAATGAAAAAGTTTCTCGCATCCACAGTCGCGGCATCCGCCTTGGCCCTCATGCTCGGCATGACAAGCGTCCGCGCCGAAGACACGGTCGATCCCAACGCCAAGCAAGGCGGCGCCATCACCATCACCTACAAGGACGATGTTGCGACCCTCGATCCGGCGATCGGCTATGACTGGCAGAACTGGTCGATGATCAAGAGCCTGTTCGATGGGCTGATGGATTACGAGCCGGGCACCACCAATTTGAAGCCCGACCTCGCCGAAAGCTACGAGATTTCGCCCGACGGCCAGACCTTCACCTTCAAGCTGCGCCATGGCGTGAAATTCCACAATGGCCGCGAGATGACGGCCGACGACGTGAAATATTCGCTTGACCGCGTCACCAATCCGAAGACGCAGAGCCCCGGCGCTGGCTTCTTCGGCTCGATCAAGGGCTATGACGATGTCGCCGCCGGCAAGGCCGAAGGCCTTTCCGGCGTCACCGTCGTCGATCCCTACACGGTGAAGTTCGAGCTGACCCGGCCCGACGCCACCTTCCTGCATGTCATGGCCATCAATTTCGCCCATGTCGTGCCGAAGGAAGAGGTCGAGAAATATGGCGCCGATTTCGGCAAGCATCCGGTGGGCACCGGCGCCTTCAAGCTCGCCGAGTGGACACTCGGCCAACGCATCGTCTTCGAGCGCAATGCGGATTACTGGCACAAGGGCCTGCCGCATCTCGACAAGATCACCTTCGAGATCGGCCAGGAACCGATCGTGGCGCTGCTGCGCTTGCAGAAGGGCGAGATCGATGTGCCCGGCGACGGCATTCCGCCGGCAAAATTCCAGGAGGTGATGGCCGATCCCGAGCAGAAGGCGCGCGTCGTCGAAGGCGGTCAGCTGCACACCGGCTACGTCACCATGAACACTACCATGGCGCCGTTCGACAATGTGAAGGTGCGTCAGGCCGTCAACATGGCGCTCAACAAGGCGCGCATCATCCAGATCATCAACGGCCGCGCCGTGCCGGCCAACCAGCCGCTGCCGCCGTCGATGCCGGGCTACGACAAGGAATACAAAGGTTATCCCTATGACGTAGCCAAGGCCAAGGCGCTGCTGGCCGAGGCCGGTCATCCCGATGGTTTCGACACGCAGCTGTTCGCCATGAACACCGATCCCAACCCGCGCATTGCCCAGGCGATCCAGCAGGACCTGGCGGCCATCGGCATCAAGGCCAGCATCCAGTCGCTGGCGCAGGCCAATGTCATCGCCGCCGGCGGTGACAAGGCCGGCGCGCCGATGATCTGGTCGGGCGGCATGGCCTGGATCGCCGACTTCCCCGATCCGTCGAATTTCTACGGCCCGATCCTCGGCTGCGCCGGCGCGGTGCCGGGCGGCTGGAACTGGTCGTGGTACTGCAATAAGGACCTCGACGCCAAGGCGGCCGAGGCGGATTCTGTGGTCGACCCGGCAAAGGCCGGCGAACGCGACAAGATGTGGAGCGCCATCTACGACAAGGTGATGGAAGACGCGCCCTGGGCGCCGGTCTTCAACGAACAGCGCTTCACCATGAAATCCGCCCGAATGGGCGGCGCCGACAACCTCTATGTCGACCCGGTCCATATCCCGATCAACTATGACAATGTGTACGTAAAAGATGTGCAATAGCTGCGACTACACCATCCATGGGCGCCATCACCATTTCGGCTGGGACAATTCCTTTGTCCCGGCCGAGCGGGTGGCGCCCGGCGCGACCATCGAGTTCCAGTGCCTCGATGCCGCCGGCGGCCAGCTGAACGCCGACAGCACGGTCGCCGAAATCGTCAAGCTCGACTTCGCCGGGGTCAACCCGGTGACCGGGCCGATCTTCGTCGAGGGCGCCGAGCCGGGTGACGCGCTCAAGGTGACGATCGAGATGTTCAAACCGTCCGGCTTCGGTTGGACGGCGAACATTCCCGGTTTCGGCCTGCTCGCCGACGACTTCACGGAACCGGCGCTGAACATCTGGAAATACGATGCAGCCGCGCTCGAACCGGCGCTGTTCGGGAAAAACGCGCGCGTGCCACTGAAGCCGTTCGCCGGCACCATCGGCAATGCGCCGGCTGAGATGGGGCTTCACTCGGTGGTGCCGCCACGGCGGGTCGGCGGCAATCTCGACATCCGCGATCTCGCTGCCGGCACGACGCTCTATCTGCCGGTTGAGGTGGCCGGCGCGCTGTTCTCGGTCGGCGATACGCACGCCGCACAAGGCGATGGCGAGGTCTGCGGCACGGCGATCGAGAGCCCGATGGACGTCGTGCTCAAGCTCGACCTTGTCAAGGACGCCAGGCTGAAGACGCCGCGCTTCACCACGCCGGGCCCGGTGACGCGCCATCTCGACGCCAAGGGTTACGAGGTGACGACGGGGATTGGGCCGGATCTGATGGCGGGCGCGAAGGAGGCGGTGGCGCAGATGGTCGATCTGCTCGCTGGGCGTTACCAGATTGATCCGGTCGAGGCCTATATGCTGGCCTCGGTGTGTGGTGATCTGCGCATCAGCGAGATCGTCGACATGCCGAATTGGGTGGTGTCGTTCTATTTTCCGCGTTGCGTGTTTGAATGATGTCAGGTCGGCGCTGCACCCCCACCCCGCTGCTTCGCAGCGACCCTCCCCACAAGGGGGAGGGTAAAGCGCTGCCACCCTACCTCCCCCTTGTGGGGAGGTCGGACCGGAGGTCCGGGTGGGGGTCAGCGCCAAGGTTTGTGCGAATGGTGCGACGGAACCAATCCGTCGCAGGGCTCCACCCACAATGACCCTCGCCGACAACCCCATCCTCTCCATCGCCAACCTCTCCGTCAGCGTGCGCGGCGAGGACGGCGAGCGCGATGTCGTCTCCAACCTGTCGCTGACGCTGGCGCGCGGCGAGACGCTCTGCATTGCCGGCGAATCCGGCTCCGGCAAGTCGATGACCGCGCTGGCGATCATGCAGCTTTTGCCGCAGCCGGCGGCGCGCATATCGTCAGGCATGATCCGTCTTCGGGATGGGAATCGGGGCGACACCGACCTAGCAACCCTCGACGAACGCCAGATGCGGCGCATTCGCGGCGACCGCATCGCCATGATCTTCCAGGAGCCGATGACCTCGCTCAACCCGGTTCTGTCGATCGGCCGGCAGCTGACGGAATCCATCGAGGCGCATACCAGCCTGTCGCGGGCCGAGGCCCGCCAGCGCGCGATCGAGGCGTTGAAGGCGGTGCGCATTTCGGAGGCGGAAAGCCGGCTAAAGCAGTTTCCGCACGAACTCTCCGGCGGCATGCGCCAGCGGGTGATGATCGCCATGGCGCTGGCGCTCGAGCCCGACGTGCTGATCGCCGATGAGCCGACGACGGCGCTCGACGTCACCGTGCAAGGCGAAGTGCTGGAGCTGTTGCGCGACCTGCAGCGCCAGCATGGCACCAGCGTCATCCTGATCACCCACGATATGGGCGTGGTTGCCGAAATGGCCGACCGGGTCATCGTCATGCGCGACGGCCGCATGGTCGAAGAAGGCACGACATCGGATATTTTTGCCCGGCCGCAGGCCGACTATACGCGCGAACTGCTGGCTGCCGTGCCGCGCATCGGCAGTGGTGTCGGTCGACAGAAATCCAGGAATGCGATTGACGTCTTGAAACCGGCCAATGTCGCCGAGGTCAACGACCTGCATGTCCGCTTCGATCTGCGTGGCGGCATCTTTGGCCAGGTCACCCGCCGCGTCCACGCCGTCGAGGGCGTCAGCTTCTCGATCGCGCCCAACGAAACGCTCGCTCTGGTCGGCGAATCCGGCTGCGGCAAGTCGACCACCGCCAAGGCGCTGGCCGGACTGGCGCCGTATAGCGGCGACATCGTCATTGGCGGGCGCAATCTCTCCGTTCTTGGCCGCGACGAACGCAAGGCGGTGCGCCGTGACGTCCAGATGATTTTCCAGGATCCCTTCGCCTCGCTCGATCCGCGCATGCGCGTCGGCGACCTCGTCGCCGAGCCGCTGGTGATCCATGGCATCGCCTCGCAGGACGAGCGCCGGGAACGGGTGGCGGCGCTGTTCGAGCGCGTCGGCCTGTCGGCCGCCCAGATGGAGCTCTATCCGCATGAATTCTCCGGCGGCCAGCGCCAGCGCGTCTGCATTGCACGGGCGCTGGCGCTCCGACCAAAACTGATCATCGCCGACGAAAGCGTCTCGGCCCTCGACGTTTCGGTGCAGGCGCGCGTGCTCGATCTCCTGAAGGAATTGCAGCGCGAATTCGGCGTCGCCTATCTCTTCATCTCGCACGACATGGCGGTGGTCGAGAATATTTCCGACCGCGTTGCCGTCATGTATCTCGGCCAGATCGTCGAGATGGGCACGCGCGACCAGGTGTTTTCCAACCCGCGCCATCCCTACACCAGGCGGCTGATCGACGCCGTGCCGGTGCCCGATCCGGCGAAGCGCAGAACCCGCTTCGCCCGCCTCGACCAGGAGATACCGAGCGCCACCCGCAGGATCGGCGAGGCGCCGCTGAAGCTGGCGCTGAACGATGTCGGCGGCGGCCATCTGGTTGCTGCGGAAAGCTGAGCCCGCACTGGCTGGCAGCTGTTCTTTTACTTTGTTGAGTACAACCAAGAACTGCCGTCTCGGGTTTACCGCGTCTTAGGTGGACGGCGGCCACTATACGGTCGGCGTTCTTGCCACGGGGAAAAATAGTGCTCAAGGCGGTTCTGCAGCTGCTGCCGGGTCGGTTCATGGATGTGCGCATGCGCGTATCCGCCGACTACGAGACGCGCGTCGTGGAGCGGCCCGGGCGCTGGATGAAGGCTGCCGAACTGGAGCAGCTGAGCAGCGATCTGCGGCTGGTAGCGTCCAAGACACTGAAGTTCGGCAGCCTGACCTATGGCGTGTTTTCCGGCGACCGCAGCCGGCTGGAACATTCCATCATCACCATTGTCTACCGGCGCAGCGACCGGCAGCCGATCGCCTTCAACTCGCTGGCGCTGATGGAGATATCGCTCGCCGGCAAGCCCTATGAAGTCTTGCACCTCGGTCTGGTCATGATCGATCCCGACGAGCGCAGCCGCGGGCTGAGCTGGATCCTCTACGGCCTAACCTGCTTCCTGATGTTTTTGCGCAATCAACTGCGGCCGATCTGGATTTCCAATGTCACCCAGGTACCCGCTGTCGTCGGCATGGTCGCGGAGGCGTTCAGCAATGTGTTCCCAGGACCGCATGCCGGCGCGCGCCGCTCGCTTACCCATGTGCTTCTGGCGCGGCAGATCATGGCGCGCCATCGCCATGTCTTCGGTGTCGGCCCCGAAGCTGGTTTCGACGAAGAGCGCTTCGTCATCACCAACGCCTATACGGGCGGCTCGGACGATCTGAAGAAGACCTTCGACGAGGCGGCCAAGCACCGCGTCGAGACCTTTAACGAGTTCTGCCACAAAGAGCTCGACTACACGCGCGGCGATGATGTGCTGCAGATCGGACAGATGAGCTTTCAGTCGGCGCGCACCTATCTCGCCGACGCGGTTCCGCGCGGCTCGCTTGCCGCCCTTGCGGTAGCAGGTGCGGCGGCCACGCTGCAGCGGCTGGTTTTGCCGGTGGTACACTGGGCGGATAGCAGCCGCCAATGGAATGTGCTGAGACCATGGACACGCTGATGGCTTCATCCGTGATGATGCCTGGGTGTGAGCTGATGGGCGCTGACCGATGAACCTCGATGGCACGCTCGTGGCCGACACCATCACCTCGCTGGCGGCGCTGTTCGGGCTGCTGATCGTGATATCGGTCGTCGGCGGGCGCGACACCGGCGATCCGCTGTCGCGGCGTTTTCTGTTCGGTTTGCGGGTGCTGGCGGTGCTGCTCGCCTGCCGAATCCTCGACTGGACTACCGGCCTCGCACTCTTCCGCTTCGTCACCATCGCGGCGGCGGGCCTGCTGCCGCTGGCCGCACTGCTGCTGACCGAGGGGCTGTTGCGCCGGCATGCGCCGTTTGCGCTAAAGTTCTTTGCCGCCGGCGGCGCGCTGCTGTTGCTACTGCTGGCGCCGATCTCGGAACGCTTTGCCGAGCCATGGCGGATGGCGGTACTACTTGCCTTCCAGTTCGGAGGTTTTCTCGCCATCGGCTGGCTGGTGATGACGCGCGATCGCGACAGCCTGTCGGCGGCCGAAAACCGCACGGTCGAGCGCATGGCGCTGTCGCTGCTGTTGATCATTCCGTTCATGGTCACCGACTACCGGCCCGGCCTGTTCGAAGTGCCGGTTCGGCTTGGCGGCATCGCCATCCTGTTCCTGTGCTGGCTTACGATCGGCCTCGGGCGCGCCAGCCTCGGCCATCGCGACACGATCGGCGCCTTTACCGTGATTACGCTGAGCTCGGTTTTCGCCGGGCTGGCGCTGGGCGGCATCGACGATCTCGGCTGGCGCGGCAGCGTGCAGGGCGTGGTGATCGTGCTTTCGGCGACGCTGCTGGCAGTCATCTACAATGACAGCGTCAGCCTCACCGCCGAGAAGCGCCGCGACTCGTTGCTGAAGCATATGGCCGAGGGCGACCTCACCGATTCGGCGCGCTTCCTGCGCGGCCTGCAGAGCCATATCCTTGTCGACGGCGCGCTGATCCTGCCGGCAGGGGACCTCGGCGATTTCGACCTGAAGGTGCTGGCCCGTGCACTGGAGCAGGAGCCCGTGCGCTCGCTCGCCGATGCGCAGCCGGGGGCGCCAGTCGACCAGGATATACGCGAGCAGCTGGCATGGCTGTTCGAGAAATATGAGGCGACCCATGTGCTGCTGGCGACGCTCGAGCCGTTGACCGTGGTGGCGCTCAACATGCCGGCGCTGGCATCGTCGCCAGGCGTGGAAATGGAGCTGCGGGCAGTCCAGCGCATGGCGATGCTGATCTCGCAGCGGCATGCGAAGGGTTGATCTACTGAACGGGCCGGCTCTTGCGTCGGCCCGTTGCCGTAGCCGGGTCAGGCGGCCTTGGTCTTCAAGGCTTCTTCGTCGCGCACCATTTTTGTCACGGCGGCGAAGTCGAGCTTGCCGGAGCCAAGGACCGGTACCTTTGAGACCACCCGCACTTCGGCCGGGACCATCAGGTCCATGGCGCCGTTGGCCTTGGCGTAGGCGAGGAATTCCGCTCGTGTGGCGCCGGGTGCCTCGGTGATGAGGATCAGCTTTTCGCCCTTGCGCGCGTCGGGCACCGTGGCGACCGCCGACAGCGAGCCCTTCCACAATTCGCCGGCCAGCGCTTCGACAGCGGCCAGCGAGATCATCTCGCCGCCGATCTTGGCGAAGCGCTTGGCGCGGCCGCGAATGGTGATGAAGCCGCCTTCGTCGATAGCGACGACGTCGCCCGTATCATGCCAGCCGTCCTCCAGCGGTTCGAGCACGCCGGGCTTCTCGGCCCGGAGATAACCGGCCATGACATTGGGGCCGCGCACGAACAGCCGGCCGCCTTCGTCGACGCCGGGGACCGGATCGAGGCGGTATTCCATGCCGGGCATGATCTTGCCGACGGTTCCGGAGCGATTGTACATCGGCGTGTTGATGGAGATCACCGGCGCCGTCTCGGTGACGCCGTAGCCCTCGAGGATGCGTAGGCCGAACTTCTCCATATAGGTCATGCGCGTCGCTGTCTTGACCGGTTCCGCGCCGGCAAAGCAATAGCGTATCGAGCGGAAGTCGTAGGGGTGAGCGGTGCGCGCATAGCCGGAGAGGAAGGTGTCGGTGCCGAAGATGATCGTCGCGTTCGAGCCGTAGATCAGTTCCGGCACGAGGCGGTAGTGCAGCGGCGAGGGGTAGAAATAGACCGGCACGCCGGAGATCAACGGCAGCACCGTGCCCGCGGTCATGCCGAAGGAGTGGAAGATCGGCAGCACGTTGAACACCTTGTCGCCCGAATGGAAGTCGATACGCGACGCCGCCTGGGCGGCGTTGGCCAGGATGTTGCGGTGGCTCAGAACGACGCCCTTCGGCGTGCCTTCCGAACCCGAGGTGAACAAGATCACCGCCGCATCGCCGGGCTTGCGTTTCGCGCGCGGCGTCGACTTGCGCAGCAAGCCGAGCAGCTTATCCTTGAGACTGATGGTCTTTCTGAGATCGTCGAGCCACACGATGTCGACCGAGCGACCGAGTTCCTCGACCACGGCGCCGAGCTTTGCCTGTTCGACGAACGCGCGGGACGTCAGCACGGTGCGGACTTCGGCGGCCTTGCAGGCGGACAGAATATTGGCAGCACCTGCGGTGAAGTTCATCATCGCCGGAACCTTGCCGGCGGACATGACGCCGAGCAGCGTCGCGCAAGAGCCGTTGGCGTTGGGCAGCATGATGCCCAGCGTCTGCTGGTCGGCATAAAGGTTCTGGAACTTCTCACCAAGCACGGCGGCAGCCGTGAGCAGCTTGCTGTAGCTGAGAGAACCGGTGACCGGATCCTGAACTGCGAGCTGTTTCATGCCGCGTTCGTTCGCCGTCTCGATGATCTTTTCCAGTACGGTCTTGTCGATGTCCTGGGTGCGGAAAACGAGATCCGACATCACCTGGTAGAGCGCGGAACCCGCTGCGGCGCGGCGCTTGCGGCCCTTCAGCTCTTGCGGCACCTCGAGCTTGACCGGTTCCAGAATGGTCACCTTGACCTTCGGGAACAGGCGGCGGCGCACATGCTGCGAGCTCAGCCGCGAGAAGTAGGTCTTCTCCAGCCCGTCGATGCGCACCGGCACAACCATCGAGCCGGTCTTGTCGGCAACCATGGCGGCGCCGTCATAGACCTTCATCAGGCCGCCGGTCACGGTGATGCGTCCCTCCGGGAAGATCACCAGCGGGTCACCGCCCTGCACGATCTTGATCAGCGTGCGGGTCGACATCGGCTTGGCCGGGTTGAGCGGCAAAGCGCGGGCAAGTTTCATGAACGGCTTCATCCACCAGGCCTGGGCAATGGTGTAGTCGATGGCGAAGACCGGCTCCTCATCGGTCAGCGTCAAGGCGAGCGGACCGTCGAGGAAGCTGACATGGTTGAGCGCCAGGATCGGCGCCTTGCCGGCGGCTTTCAGGTTTTCCATGCCCTCGACTTCGAGGCGCAGGAAAGCGCGGAACAGGATGGAGACGAAGTCACGGAAGGGGTTCGTCGGCAAATATTTCAGCATCAGCCAGGCGGCAATCGCATTGGCCGCGGCGAGGCCGAACAGGATGCCGCCGGTCGAGACCTTTGTCTGGATCAGGGCCATGATGATGCCGCCGCCAGTCATGAAGCCGGCATTGACGATACTGACGGCGGCGACAACCCGGGCGCGCCGCGCTTCGGGCGACCAGGCCTGCACGGCGGCGAAGGTCGGCACCACCAGGAAAGCGGCTGCAATGGCCATGCCGGCGAGGTCGATGGCGACGCGGACCGTGTTTGGGCCGGCGAAGAACGCGCGAAGGGTTTCCGCCTGGGGCGACGGCGTCATGCCGGAGATGGTCCAGGCGAGATGCAGGCCGAACAGGGCGAGCAGCGCCGTGCCGACCGGTGCCGGCAACAGCACGATGCGGCCCTGCGACATCCAGGCGGCGATGGCCGAACCGATGGCGATCGAGACGGCGAACACGGCGAGGTAGACGGTGACGGCCATTTCGTTGCCGCCGAGCGAATCCTTGATCAGCACCGGCAGGAGCGAGAGCACGATGGCGCCGATCAGCCAGAACCACGACGTCATCAGGCCGGCGCGCCAGATGCGCGTGTCGGTGCGCAATTCGGCGACCTGGCGCCAGGTCGAGCGGAAGATGTTCTTGTCGATGACAAGGTCGGGCGCCGCCGAACCGGTCGACGGGATGTAGCGGCTGACGAGCCAGCAACCGACGGCGAGCGCCATCATGATCGGTCCGAACACCGCGACACCGATGCCATCGGCGGAAACGACGCCGCCGGCTATGGTGCCGCCGAGAATCGCGGCAAACGTAGCTGACTCGATCCAGGCGTTGGCCTTGGGCAGTTCCTTGCGTTCGAGGTGATCGGGCAGGATGCCGTATTTGATCGGTCCGAACAGCGCCGAGACAACGCCGAACATCAACAGCGCCGTCATCAGCACGGGAATGGACGACAGGGCGATGCCGACGACGGAGACACCCGCCGCCGCGATCTCGGCGAATTTCAGACGCTTGGCTATGAGAGCCTTGTCGAAGCGGTCGGCGAGCTCGCCGCCGAGCGCCGACAGGAGCAGGAAGGGGGCCATGAAGACGGCGCCCGCCAAGGTGACCAGTGATGCCGCCTGGTCCGCCGCCAGCGTGAACAGAATAAGGAACACCAGCGTGTTCTTGAGGAAATTATCGTTGAAGGCGGACAGGAACTGCGTCCAGAACAAGGGCGCAAAGCGCCTGGACGTCATCAGATGAGCTGTCGGTCGGTTGATCGGGGCGATTTCCATAGCGGCGACTTCCATTGGGCAAGACCGATTAAAATCCTGGCTGGATTGATCAGCGGTCTTGCGCGTTGAGCCTTGTTTAGCGGGAACCCGGTTACACTTCGTTACTGCGGCTGACTTCCATCAGCAACTTCTCGGTCTTGGCGTCTTCCAGCCGGTTGATGAAGCGGCTTGCCTCTTCCGAGTCGCGCAGCGTCTTGGTGATGGTGATCGAGGTGTGCACGAGCATGATGGCGGCCATGGCGTAAAACCCCTTGGCGGCGAAGCTCGCCTCCATGAAGTAGATGCCGCCGGCCATCATTGTGGTGGCAACGGCGAAACTGGCCATGGTGAAGGTCTTCCAGGCGCTTGAGTCCTTGGGGGAATAGGTGTTCGGGGTCATCGATATGGTCCTTTCGTTTCAAGGTTAGGTTGGTTGGGCGTGGGTCTGTTTCAGGCTGGATACAATCAGGCCGGATACAATCAGACTGGATAACAATCAGGCCGGGTACGATCAGGCCGGCTTGGTCATGGTCTTCGTGAGCCGTTCGAGCACGGCGTCGGCGCTGCTTCTCAGCGGCCCGCCGCAGCCGGCGGCCGCAAGCTTCTCTGAGACCGCGGCAGGATCGCCCGACTGTTCCATCTCGGCCATGGCGGCCGCGGTGGCGTCGATCTGCTTTTGCCTGGTGCGCAGGCGCAGCAGCGTCTCCTCGGCGTCCCTGAGCGCCGACAGGCTGGAGCCGGGCGCGCTTTCTCGCAGGCGCTGGGTCGAGTCGACCGCGGCAACGATGCGCTGGCCGCGCTGCAATTCGCGCAGGCGCATTTCGGAGACGCGGATAATCCGCTTGAGACGCTCGATCTCGGTGCCGAAGCTTTTCTGCGCCTCGGCGGAGGCGTCGCGTTCGGCTTCCAGCATGGCGATGGTTTCGGCGGCTTCGCGGGCCAGTTCATTCTGTCCCTGCTCGATCGCGGCGGTCGTGCGCTTCTCCAAATCGTCGATGCGGAGGACAAGCTTCTTGAACTGCGCGACTTCCTGTTCGTTCTGGGCGATGGCAATTGCAACCGCGCGGCGGGCGGCCGCGATAGCGTCGGCGCAATCGCGGATCTGCTGGCGCAGGATTATCAGCGCGTTGCGGTCGACGACCGCCTCGGCGGCTTCGTAGCTTCGGCCGCGAACGAGAGCAAAAAACTGTTTCAACATTTCCGTTTCTCCTCTATGAACGTTGTTCACGAGGCAAAGTAGCACATTGTGAACGGCGTTCAAGGAGAAAATGAACGGTGTTCATGATTGCGCATAAGAGAAGGTTAATGGCCGCAAAACGGGACGCCAAACGCGAGGACCTCAAAGGCAGGCTGATTGAGGCCGCGCAAGCGCGCATCCAGTCCTCGGGGCTCGCCGGTCTGCGTGCGCGCGACATCACGGCCGATGCCGGCTGCGCGCTCGGTGCGCTCTACACCGCCTTCGCAGACCTCGACGAGCTCATCCTGCACGTCAATTCGATCACGCTGGCAAGACTTGGGGCGGCGTTGGATCAGGAGGCGACCGGCGTCGCCGAGCCTAGGGCAAGGCTGAAGGCGCTGGCCAAGGCCTATCTCGGCTTCGCCCGCGACAACCGCATGGCGTGGAAGGCGCTGTTCGAGCACCGTATGGCGCCAGGCGTGGCGGTGCCCGAATGGCATCTGGCCGAACATGCGGTGCTGGTCCAGCATCTGGTTGAGCCGCTGGCCCAGCTGCTCCCGGCGGCGGCAACGCCGGAGCTTTTGGCCCGCGCGCGCACGCTGTTCTCCGCCGTGCATGGGATCGTCGCCATCTCGCTCGAAGACCGTTTCATTGGCCTGGCGTCCACCGATCTCGAAAGTGAGCTGCTGGGTTTCGTCGACACGCTGGTGAGCGGGCTGAAGGCGGAAAGAGAATGAGCTGCTGCGATCGGCTCTTGCTTCACGGCACTCTGCCCTTATGAAGATCGTGGCGGGGACTCGCCGGTTGATCCAGGCCGGCTGAGACTGTTGGGGATATCCGGTGACAATCGATCAGAACCGTCGGTTTCGACCCGAAATACAGGGGCTGCGCGGCTTGGCGGTCGCGCTTGTCGTGGTCTATCACATATGGCCGGATGTGCTGCCTGGCGGATATGTCGGCGTCGACGTCTTTTTCGTCATCTCTGGCTATCTGATCACGGGCCTGCTGGCGCAGATGGCGCTGCGCGGCGGCCGGATTTCACTGATCGAATTCTACTCGCGACGGGTGCGACGGTTGTTGCCGGCAGCAACCCTGGTGCTGCTGGTCGCATTGCTGGGCACGCTGCTTTTCATCTCAAAGGCGCGCTGGGAGGAAATAGGCAACCAGATCGTGGCGAGCGCTCTTTATGTCGAGAACTGGCGGCTGGCCTCGATTGCGGTCAGCTATCTCGAGGCCGACACCTTGCCGAGCCCGGTGCAACACTACTGGTCGCTTTCCATCGAAGAGCAGTTCTACATCGCCTGGCCGTTGGTGATGATCGGCGTGATCTGGCTGGCGCGCCGCCGTGACCTTCCGCTGAGGGCCTGCTTGATCGGGGCGTTGTCGGTCATTTTCGCGGCATCACTTGTTGCCTCTGTCGTTTTGACGGCGACGGATCCGGCCCAGGCCTATTTCGTCAGCCATACCCGCCTGTGGGAATTGGCGCTGGGTGGTCTGCTGGTGCTGACCGAACACCAGTTTCGACTGGCGGCACTCACTAGACAGTGGCTGGCGATCGCCGGCATCCTGGGCATCGTTGCGTCCGCCTTGCTGTTTTCCGCTGCAACTCCATTTCCCGGCGTCAGTGCGTTGTTGCCGACCTTGGCCACCGTGCTTGTCATCCTGGCTGGCGAGGTTGATGTCGGCCGGTTTCGTGGGCTCGATTCCTTGCCACTTCGTTTCGTCGGCGATCGCTCCTACTCGGTCTATCTATGGCATTGGCCGCTGATCACCATCTTCCAGGCGCAGGGTCATTCGCTGACCCTTGCCGGCGGTTTCGGCCTGATTGCGGCGACCCTGCTTCTATCGGATCTGTCCTATCGATATGTTGAGCAGCGCTACCGGCAAGCCCGGGGCGGCGCCTGGTGGAAGCCGCTGGGATACGGCACCGCGGCGGTTCTCACATGCGTGGCCGCATCCGGCAGCCTGCTGCTCTTTCTGAAGACCGAACGCATCGACACCGCGCTGATCGGCACGCCTTCCTACCCTGGGCCCGCCGCTCTTCTCTCCGGCGCCGTGGTCCCGGACGGTGTGAACCTTCTGCCGCCGCTGGCCCGGCTGAGGCGGGACGTGCCGGTCGTGTATGCAAGGAAGTGCCACCAGGAGGAAAGCTCGGAGCCCAAACGATGCTCTCTAGGCGATCCCACGGGTGCGAAAACAATGGTTCTGGTGGGAGATTCTCATGCAGCCCAGTGGGTGCCGGCACTGGACAAGATCGCAAAGGACCGCAACTTCAAACTGGTTACCTTTACAAAATCCGCCTGCCCATTCACCCGCGTGGCCATCACGGCGGATGGCAAACCCAACGTCTTATGCGCGCAGTGGCACGAAAAGGTGCTGGCCGAGATCCTAAAGCTGAAACCGGATCTGATCTTCACCAGCCAGTCCAATTACGGAGCGGTTCAGCAAGACGTGATGATCGAGGGGCTGCGAAGTCTCTGGGGCGGGCTGACGGACGCCGGCTCGCAAATCGTTGCCATCCGCAACACGCCCTATATGAAATTCGACCCGGGCGAATGCCTGAGTTCGACCCCAACGAAATGCGTCACCAAACTGAGCGATATTGAGCGGAGCAACGTGTTGGCGCTGGCCGCGGAAGGACAGAAAAATGTGCGCGCCATCGATATGCTCGATGCCATTTGCGGGCCGCAACTATGCGCGGCAGTTGTCGGCAACATCATCGTCTGGCGGGACAGTCATCATCTGACCGCCAGCTACTCGCTTGCCCTGGCGCCCTATCTCGCAGCGAAGGCGGGGCTTTGACGAGACGTCTCGGAACTTAGATGTGTCGACAGGCAGGAAAATTCCGCTGGTGGAGCTGAGGAGGATCGAACTCCTGACCTCGTCATTGCGAACGACGCGCTCTCCCAGCTGAGCTACAGCCCCGTCCAGCGGATGGCGCATTTATCGAAGGCTGCGGTTTCCTGTCAAGGCGGGGTTTTGCCGAAATCCCTTGTGCCCGATGCTTGTAGGCGACCGGCCCTTGCCGGTTTCGCGCTCAATGGCTACATGTCGGCAACAATCGGAGACCGGCATGCTAGCCCTCATTCAAACAATCGTCATGGCGCTGGACCTGTACTGGTGGGTCATCATCGCCTCGGCGATCTTTTCCTGGCTCTATGCGTTCAACGTCGTCAACTCGCGCAATCAGTTCGTCGGCAGCATCGGCAACATGCTCTACCGGCTGACCGAGCCGGCGCTGCGTCCAATCCGTCGGTTCATGCCCGACCTTGGCGGCGTCGACATCTCGCCGATCATCCTGCTTCTGCTCCTGTTCTTCCTCAGGCAGCTCATTCTCACCACGATAGCGCCGCTGGTCCTGTGAACCCGACGATGGCATGAACGCGCCATTCCGCTTGCGCGCTGACGGCATCGACCTGTTTATCCGGCTGACGCCGAAGTCTTCGGTGGACAGGCTCGAAGGCGCCGAGGTATCGGCCGACGGGCGCAGCCATTTGAAGGCGCGCGTGCGCGCCGTGCCGGAGAATGGCGCGGCCAATGCGGCGCTGGAACGGCTGGTGGCCAAGGCGCTGGGCGTTCCGGCATCGGTCGTGTCGGTCATTGCAGGCGGCACGGCGCGGCTGAAGACGGTGCGTGTGGTTGGCGAACCATCGACGCTGGTGAAGAGCATCGAGGCACTGGCCGCCGAATAATCCTCAGTCCCCCAGCGGCAGCTTCGGATCGTCGACCTTCAGCGTGTTCACGCTCTGCTTGATGCGGCGCAGGTTTTCGAGAACCCTGGGTCCGCGCGTCTCGGCCACGGAGGTGACGATCATGTCGACGATCGACAGCAGAGCATAGCGCGACGAGGTCGGCTTGTAGATGTTGCCGTCCTCCAGCGACTGGAACTGGATGACGGTATCGGCGGCCTTGGCGAGCGCTGATTCCGGCGGGGTTACGGCGATGGTGGTGGCGCCATATTGCTGGGCGACCTGCACGGCGTCGATGACCGATCGCGCATAGCCGGACACCGAGAACGCGATCAACGTCGTCTCCGATGTGGCGACCGCGGCATACATGCGCTGCAACTGCCCGTCGACCTGCGCCAGCACCGGCACGCCCAGCCTAAACAGCCGGTTCTGCATCTCGGTCGCCATCATCGAGGAAATGCCGCCGGAGCCGATGCACAGCACATTGCCCGAACTGACGATGCGCGCGGCCACGCCCACCAGCGTCTTCATGTCGAGGTTTTCGCTGGCGCGCTGGATGGCGGCGATTGCCGCTTCGGTGATGGCCGACGCAATGCGCTGCTCGCGCGCGTCCCGGTTCAGCGGTTCGGGCGATAAATACTGGCCGCCAATGGCGATCGCCTGCGCCAGGTAGAATTTGAAGTCGCGCAGACCCTCGCAGCCGAGATTGCGGCAGAAGCGGGTGACTGTCGGCTCGCTGACGCCGACGCGCGCGGCAATCTCGGAGATTGCCGCCTTGGAGGCGAAGTCGAGATCGGTCAGCACGAGGCCGGCCAGGCGGCGGTCCGATTTGGTGCCGTCCTGCGACATCAGTTGCAGCCGCGTGATGATGTCGGCCGGCGTTTTCATTTCAGAGGTTTCGTCTTCATAGCGCTGCCTTCATAGCGGCAGGCCTGTTGCCGTGTCGAACAGATGAATGTTGCCCGGCGCGACGGAGACCGGCAGCATTTCGCCGGGCTTGACCTGAACCCGGTCGCGGAATACGGCGCGCACCGTGTCGGCACCGATGGCGCCATAGACATGGGTTTCCGAGCCGGTCGGCTCGACGACATCGACCTTGATCGCCATCGCGTCGACAGCCTCGCCGATGACGAAGTGTTCGGGCCGTATGCCGGCCTCGACCGTGCTGCCAGCCGGCACCGTCTTGCTGCCGAGCGCCAGTCGCCCTCCGCCGGCCGATTCGAACCAGCTTTTCTCGGGCGTCGTCTTCAGGGCGCCGGAGACAAAACTCATCGACGGCGAGCCGATGAATGAGGCGACGAATTTGTTGGCGGGACGGTCGTAGAGTTCCAGCGGTGCGCCGACCTGCTGGATCTTGCCGTGGTCCATCACCACGATGCGGTCGGCCATGGTCATGGCCTCGATCTGGTCGTGGGTGACATAGACGATGGTCGATTTCAGCCGCTGGTGCAGCGCCTTGATCTCGGTGCGCATCTGCACGCGCAGTTGCGCGTCGAGATTGCTGAGCGGCTCGTCGAACAGGAACACCGAGGGTTCGCGCACGATGGCGCGGCCCATTGCGACGCGCTGGCGCTGGCCGCCCGACAGTTCCCGGGGATAGCGGTCGAGATAGGAGAACAGGTTGAGGACGCCAGAGGCCTTTTTCACCTTGGCGTCGATTGCCGTGCGGCTTTCGCCGCGGATCTTTGGGCCAAAGCCGATGTTGTCGGCCGCTTTCAGGTGCGGAAACAGCGCGTAGGACTGGAAGACCATCGCGATGTTACGCTGCTGTGGCGGCAAATCGTTGGCGCGCACGCCGCCGATCAAGAGGTCGCCTGAGGTGATCGGCTCCAGCCCGGCCAGCATGCGCAGCAAGGTCGACTTGCCGCAGCCGGAAGGGCCGACCAGCACGACGAACTCGCCGCTCTTGATGTCGAGGCTGATGTTTTCGAGGATCTTATGGCGTCCGAAGGATTTCGACAGGTCGCGGAACTCGACATCGGTCATGGTCAGGCTCCCAATATGTCGTCGATGAAGGGCAGGAAGCCGGCGGTCAGTCCGGCGTCGACCGGCACCACCGCGCCGGTTATCCCCGATGCGCGATCCGAAACAAGGAAGGCCACCGCTTCGGCCACTTCCGTGGCGTCGACGATGCGGCCGAGCGGATAGAGCCGCTTGAGCTTGCCGAGAACATCCGGGTTCTTGGCCAGCCGATGGTCCCATGCGGCGGTGCGGATCGAGCCGGGGCAGACGACATTGGCGCGCAGCCCGTTGCGGCCGAGTTCCACAGCGACCGATTTGGCATAGGCATTGATGCCGGCCTTGGCCGCGGCATAGGCCGGGTTGCCGAAATGGGCGATGGCGTTGACGGAAGAGATGAAGACGACGCTGCCCGAACCGTGCGCGGCCATCGCCTTGATCAGCGGATCGGCGAACAGCATCACCCCGGTCAGATTGAGGTCGAGCTCATGCGTGATCTTGTCGGGGGTCAGCGCTGCAAGAGTCTCGGCGCGCGTCCAGCCGGCATTGTTGATCAAGATGTCGGGCACGCCGTCTTTCTCGAGGATCGCCGTGATCGCGGCATCGGTGGAGATCCGGTCGAGAAGGTCGAAGACGTGGCGCGACGCCAGATGCGGACTGCCGAGCTGGTCTTGCGACTGGTCGCAGCCGACGACGCGCGCGCCACGTTCGGCCAGCAGCGCCACGATGGCGGAGCCTAGGCCGCCGCCGGCGCCGGTCACCAGCACGGTCTTGCCTGCGAATTCGGCCTTTGAAACCACGCTGCGCGCCTCCTTGGGATCTACATAGTCGGAAAACGCTATTTTAAGAAATGTAATTAAGCAACAGGATAATCCGCTTGCACGGCGTGAAATGAAGGATAATGTAGGAAAGTCACATAAAGCCTTGGCCGCCTGAAAGCCGCAAGAGCGCAGGCGCCAATCAAATGGGAGAGATCGAATGAAGCTTGCAAAATGGACTGTCGGCCTGATGGCCGGAATGAGCCTGCTGGCGCTGACGGCGCAGGCAGACGCCGGCGAGGTGCGCGTCACCGTCGCCGAATACAGCGCCAAGACCGGCCCGTATTTCGAAGCGGTGAAAAAGGAATTCGAGGCAGCCAACCCGGGTATCACCGTCAAGTTCGAAGTTGTGCCGTGGGACGTGCTGCTGCAGAAGCTGACCACCGACATCACGGCCGGCACCAATGCCGACCTGTCGATCATCGGCACCCGCTGGCTGATCGATTTCGTCCAGCAGGATGTCGCCGAGCCGCTCGACGGCTATATCAAGCCGGAGTTCAAGGACCGCTTCATCGACACCTTCCTGTCGCCCTCGATCATGGAGGGCAAGACCTACGGCCTGCCGATCGCGGCCTCGGCGCGCGCCATGTACTACAACAAGGAATTGTTCGAGAAGGCCGGAATCGCCAACCCGCCGGCAACCTGGACCGAGCTGCAGGAGGATGCGCGCAAGATCAAGGCACTGGGCACCGGCACGTTCGGCTTCGGCCTGCAGGGCAAGGAGATCGAGACCGACGTCTATTACTATTATGCGATGTGGTCGCAAGGCACCGAGATCCTCAACAAGGACGGCACGTCGGGCCTCGGCACGCCGGGCGCGCTCGAAGCCGCCAAGCTTTACAAGTCGATGATCGACGAAGGCCTGACGGAACCCGGCGTCACCTCCAACAACCGCGAGGACGTCCAGAACCTGTTCAAGCAGGGCAAGGTCGGCATGATGATCACCGCGCCCTTCCTGTCCAACCAGATCAAGGACGAGGCGCCGAACCTGAAATACGGCGTGGCCGCTATCCCCGCCGGACCGACCGGCGCGCGCGGCACGTACGGCGTCACCGATTCCATCATCATGTTCAAGAATTCCAAGAACAAGGATGAGGCCTGGAAGCTGCTCGACTTCCTGTTCACAACCGAACAGCGCGCCAAGTTCACGCAAGGGGAAGGCTTCCTGCCGGTGAACAAGGAGGAGGCCAAGATGGACTATTACGTCAACAATGCCGATCTGGCAGCGTTCACCGCGCTGCTGCCTGACGCCCGCTTTGCGCCGGTCATCCCGGGCTGGGAAGAAGTCGCCCAGATCACATCGGATGCGATGCAGAAGATCTATCTCGGCGGCGACCCCGAGGCAGGCTTGAAGGAAGCGGCTGCCAAGGCCAACGCCGTGATCAAGAAATAGGGCGTATCTCCCTGCGCCCGGGGGGGCCCCCCCCGGGGGGCCCCCCCACAAAAAAACACGCGGGGGGGGGGGGGGGGGGGGAAAAAAAAAAAACCGCCCCCCCCCCACCCCCCAAAAAGAGGATTG
>NZ_JAMYUQ010000023.1:0-74120 GCF_040323095.1 Mesorhizobium sp. M0058 | reverse complement strand
TAGTGAAGGATTGAAACGACGCCGAGACCATCCTACTCCCTACTCCCTACTCCCTACTCCCTACTCCCTACTCCCTACTCCCTACCTCACCACCCTCACCACCGTCCGGTCCGACACCAGCGGCAACAGCCGCGCCATTGTCCGCGCTGTCACCGCCACGCAGCCTTGCGTCGGTGTGAAGCCTGGGCGCGCCAGATGGAAGAAGATGGCGCTGCCACGGCCGCGCCGGCGCGGCGCCATGTTCCAGTCGAGCACCAGGCAGGCGTCATAGAGGCGGTCGTCGCGCCGCATTCGCTCATGGCTGGCGCCATAGGGGATTTTCACCGGCCGGTTGTAGTTGCGGTCGTCCGGCACCTCGCACCAGCCGAGATCGGCGCCGATCGGCGCCATCGCCAGCCGGGTTTTGCGGCCGGCCGCGAAATGATCGCCCCGAAAATATCCTGACAAAATCCGCATCTCGCCAAGCGGCGTCGCACCGTCGCCTTCGCGCTTGTTGGCTGAGATGCCGCCGCGTCCGAGCGCGCAGGCAAACACCTTGCTGCCGGCCTGCAATATCCCCTGGCTGGGGTTGCCCGGCCTCGCCCGAACCACCAGCACACGCAGCCCTTTCGGCAAAATTGCGCCGGCTGCATTGCGATCGCGTTTTTTCTTGTATGATCGTGTCACGGAACAAATCACTGTGATCGGACTGTTGCGCCGGTCAGCTTCCGCATAAATGGGGGGCGGTCAACTGAAAATTCTTTTCAAAACAATGGATTGATCCATGACATCACGTACCATTCTGATCGTTGACGACGATGACGACCTGCGCGGAACCCTCGTCGAGCAACTGGCCCTTTACGAAGAATTCGACGTCTTGCAGGAAGCGACCGCCGCCAAAGGCGTCGCCGCGGCGCGCGGCGGGCTCATCGACCTGCTCATCATGGACGTCGGGCTGCCCGACATGGATGGCCGCGAGGCGGTGAAGATCCTGCGCAAGGGCGGCTACAAGGCGCCGATCATCATGCTGACCGGCCACGATACCGATTCCGACACAATTCTGGGCCTCGAGGCCGGCGCCAACGACTATGTCACCAAGCCGTTCCGCTTCGCCGTGCTGCTCGCCCGCATACGCGCACAACTGCGCCAGCACGAGCAGAGCGAAGACGCCACCTTTTCGGTCGGGCCCTACACGTTCAAGCCCAGCCAGAAGCTTCTGATCGACCAGCGCGGCGGCAAGGTGCGGCTGACCGAGAAGGAAGCCTCGATCATCAAATATCTCTATCGAGCCGACCAGAAGGTGGTGACGCGCGACGTCCTGCTCGAGGAAGTGTGGGGCTACAATTCCGGCGTCACCACGCACACGCTGGAAACTCACGTCTACCGGCTGCGCCAGAAGATCGAGCGCGATCCTTCCAATGCTGAAATTCTTGTGACAGAAAGCGGCGGCTACAAGCTGGTTCCTTAAACTTTTCATTGTTCAATAAGCGGTCGGGGCGGGACTGTTTCGGGGAGGATCCGGCTGGGGGAGCCTGGATCGGCCCGCTGCGCAGATTGAAGTGTTAGAGCGTCCTTTGCGCGTTCAATTGGACACGCGGCGCTCTAAGGGAGGGATTGGACTGACCGTTCGGGGACGCAGCTAGAGATGGCGCTGGATGACGACATCCGCATCCTGTCCGCCGTGAAGCTCTTTGAGGGTTTCACGCAGGAACAGCTGCGCCTGCTCGCCTTCGGCGCCGAAGCCACCCATCTGCAGGCCGCCCGCAAGCTGTACCGCGAGGATGACGAAGCCGACTCGGCCTATATCGTGGTCAGTGGCCGCATCGTGCTCTACCGGGAGCAGGATGGCGACCGCATCCCGATCGGCACCGCCGGCCCCGGCACGATCCTCAGCGAACTGGCGCTGATCGCCGACTCAAGACGGCTGACCAGCGCCTCGGCCGAGACCGATTCGGAAGTGATAAGGTTGAGCCGCAAGATGTTTCGCCGCATCCTGGAGGAATATCCCGAGGTGGCGGTGAAACTGCACCAGCGCATCCTCGATGATTTCCAGGCCATGATCGCCCGCATCGAGAAGCTGGCGCCAAGGTTTGGCGGGTAGGTCCCCGCGACCGCGCTCACGCTTCGGTGTGTCGAGATTCAGGTCAGGCCGAGTCGAAAATGGCTGATACCGAGAACCGGAGCGGAGCGTACTCAAAGTACGCGAGCACCGGAAGCGCAGGTATCGGCCATTTGCAGGCCGGCCTCACCTGAATATCGGCCCGCCTAATCCAGGTCGAACCGCGCAATCACCGGCACATGGTCCGAGGGCCGCTCCCAGCCACGCGCCTCTCGCAGGATCTCATAGCCGGCAAAGCTCGGCACCAGGTTCGGTGACGACCAGACATGGTCGAGCCGGCGGCCGCGGTTCGAGGCTTCCCAGTCCCGCGCGCGATAGCTCCACCAGGTGTAGAGCTTCTGCTCTGGCGGCACGTCGAGCCGCATCAGGTCGACCCAGTCGCCGGCGATCCGCATCGCGTCGAAATTTTGCGTCTCGACCGGCGTGTGGCTGACGACGTTGAGCAATTGCTTGTGCGACCAGACATCGTGCTCCTGCGGAGCGATGTTGAGGTCGCCGACCAGGATCGAGGCCGACACCTCGTCATGCGCGGCGCGGATGGCGTTCATCTCGGCAACGAAATCGAGCTTGTGGCGGAACTTGCGGTTGATCTCCGGATCGGGCTCGTCGCCGCCGGCCGGCACGTAGAAATTGTGGACCAGGATTGCCTTGCCGCCGGCCTGCACCTTGACCGACAGATGCCGGCTGTCATCGATCTCGCAGAAGCGCCGTTTCTCGACAATCTCGATCGGCCGCCGCGCCACCGTCGCAACGCCGTGATAGCCCTTCTGGCCATGGAATGCGATGTGCTCGTAGCCGGCCTTGCGGAACGCCTTTTCCGGAAACAGCTCGTCGGGAACCTTCGTCTCCTGCAGGCAAAGCACATCGGGCGCCTGCTCCGTCAGCAGCCGCTCGACGATCGGCATGCGCAGGCGCACGGAGTTGATGTTCCAGGTGGCGATGGAGAAGGGCATGCGGCGGTCCGAACAAGGTCGCCGATCTACTGCCAGCCTAGCGCCACAAACACAAGCCAGCCTTTGCGGGCGGCGGCTCTGATTCAGGTCAGGCCGAGTCGAATGGCGGTCTCCGAGAACCGGAGCGGAGCGTACTTAAACCACGTGAGCACCGGAAGCGCAGGAGATCGCCATTGGCAGGCCGGCCTCACCGCATCTAGCGCTGGTTGGTGTTCAGCTCGCGGTTCGCCGCATAGTCGATGGCAAAGGTGTCCGCAGGGAAGCTGACGCCTTCCTTGGTGTTGTAGATCATCACCGTGGTGTCCTTGCCCTGCGCGTCGGTGATGGTCCACTGGCGCAGATCATAGGATTTCGGATCGAACATCATAGTGATCTTCGAATTGCCGAACACCGACTTGTCGGCAAGCTGGATGGTGGTGAGGTCGCTCTCTTCCTTGATCGATTTCACGCGGCCCCCCGAGAGGTCGATCTTGGTGTCGAGCAACAGCTTCAGCGGCGTCTTCGACAACGGATAGAGATCGGACGTTTTCAGACGCTTGTTGAGGATGACCACCGACTTGCCGTCGGAAATCACCCGGAAATTCGACTTGCCGTCATAGTTGAAGCGAATCTTGCCTGGCCGCTCAAGGAAGAACTTGCCGCCGGTCTGCTGGTTGTTGGGGCCGAACTGGACGAACTCGCCGCTCATCGATTTGACCGAGGAGAAATGGTCGGCGATCTTTTGCGCCGTCGGCGGCACCGCCGCCTGCGCCGAGGCCAGGAGCTGGAACCCCGGCACGACGTTGATGGCCGCGGCGCCGGCAAGCATCAGGCCAAGGCCGAGCAACTGGCGACGGTTTGGAGCGAAATCGCTGATCGCGGAAAGATCGTTTTTCATGCCGGTCACTCTCGTGTGGTGTGTGTCTCGTTGCAGTCCGTGGACCCCCAGTTAGACTTAAGTTTGGCGGGCCGGACAGCGCTCAGTCGCTGTAACGCGCCAAAAGGTTCAAGGTTGCCGCCGGGCCGTATCGGCTGATCAGAACTTGTCGTCCTCGGTCGGCACCAGGATTTCGCGTTTGCCGGCATGGTTGGCCGGGCCGACAATGCCTTCCTTCTCCATCTTCTCGATGATCGAGGCGGCGCGGTTGTAGCCGATGCCGAGCCGGCGCTGGATATAGCTGGTCGACGCCTTGCCGTCGCGCAGCACGACCGAGACCGCCTGGTCGTAGGGATCGTCGGAATCCTCGAAATTGCTGTTGCCGCCACCACCAGCGCCGCCCTTGCCCGACGGCTCGTCATCGTCCTCGCCGTCATCCTCGGTGATGGCGTCGAGATATTCGGGCACGCCCTGCAGCTTCAGATGGGCGACGATCTTCTCGACCTCGTCGTCGGCGACGAACGGGCCGTGCACGCGCTGGATGCGGCCGCCGCCGGCCATGTACAGCATGTCGCCCATGCCGAGCAGCTGCTCGGCGCCCTGCTCGCCCAGAATGGTGCGGCTGTCGATCTTCGACGTCACCTGAAAGGAGATACGGGTCGGGAAATTGGCCTTGATGGTGCCGGTGATGACGTCGACCGACGGACGCTGCGTCGCCATGATGACATGGATGCCGGCCGCGCGCGCCATCTGTGCCAGGCGCTGCACCGCGCCTTCGATGTCCTTGCCGGCGACCATCATCAAATCGGCCATCTCGTCGATGATGACGACGATGTAGGGCATCGGCTCGAGATCGAGGTTCTCGGTCTCGTAGATCGCCTCGCCGGTCTGGCGGTCGAAGCCGGTCTGCACGGTGCGCGAGATTTTTTCGCCCTTCTTTTCAGCCAACTGCACGCGCGCGTTGAAGCCGTCGATGTTGCGCACGCCGACCTTGGACATCTTGCGGTAGCGGTCCTCCATCTCGCGCACCGTCCACTTCAACGCCACCACGGCCTTCTTCGGGTCGGTGACCACCGGGGTCAGCAGGTGCGGGATGCCGTCATAGACGGAGAGTTCGAGCATCTTCGGGTCGATCATGATCAGCCGGCAGTCCTGCGGCGTCAGCTTGTAGAGCAGCGACAGGATCATGGTGTTGATGGCGACGGACTTGCCGGAGCCGGTGGTGCCGGCGACCAGCACATGCGGCATCTTGGCGATGTCGACGATCACCGCCTCGCCATTGATGGTCTTGCCCAGCGCCAGCGCCAGCTTGGACTTGGTCGTCTCGAAATCGCGGCTGGCCAGGATCTCCCGGAGATAGACGGTCTCGCGCTTGGCATTCGGCAATTCGATGCCGATGGCGTTGCGGCCGGGCACCACGGCGACGCGGCAGGCAATCGCGCTCATCGAGCGGGCGATGTCGTCGGACAGGCCGATGACGCGCGACGATTTGATGCCGGGCGCCGGCTCCAGCTCATAGAGCGTGACGACGGGGCCGGGCCGCACCGCGATGATCTCGCCCTTGACGCCGAAATCCTCCAGAACGCCTTCGAGCAGGCGCGCATTCTGCTCCAGCGCGTCCTTGGACAGGCTGGCGTCGCGCACCACGTTCTTCGGCTCCGACAGGAAATGCAGCGACGGCATTTCGAATGTTTCCGAGCCAATCAGCGAGGTCTGCGCCTCGCGCTGGACGCGCGCGCCCGGAGCGGGACGCGGCGCAGGTGCGGCGACGCGGGTCGCTGCATCGGAGCGGAAGTTCTGCACCTTGGCGTTCGTCGCGGCACGGCGCTGGACCGGCTCGTCGTCGAGTTCGACCTCCTCGTCGCCATTGTCGAAACCGGCATCGAGGACGTCGTCATCGTCCGGATCGACGGAAACGCTGCGGTCATTGACCATGGCGGCGAAGAACTCCGGCTCGACGCGGGCGCGGCCATCCGGGCTCATCCGCGCTTCGGCGAATTCCGCCGATTCGACCCGTTCGGCGGCGCGGCGCCATGCGGTGGAGCGCTGCTCCATCTCCGGCTCGAACTCGTCGCGCTCCTGCTGGCGGCGCACAGCCCGGCGATGCATCCAGGCGCGGAAAGACAGCCACCAGTGGGTAACGGCGCCGAGCGCCAGTATCCCCTCGTCGCCCTCGTCCTCGTCTTCGTCGAAGAGCAGGTCGTCCTCTCGGGGATCGGGCTCCGCGGTGCGCTCCATGACGGCAAAGCCGTTCTTGCGCGCAATCAGCGCCGAGCCATAGGCAAACAGCCACAGCGCCGGCGCAATGAGCACCATGGCAATGATGCTGGCAACGATGCCGGTCGGGTAGCCGCCAATGACCACGCCCGGAATATTGAGCACCATGTCGCCGAACACCCCGCCGAGGCCGGTCGGCAACGGCCACGTCTTGGGCGGCACCACGCAGCCGGCCATCGCCGCCGCGAGCAGCGCGAAGCCGAACCAGGCAAGGCCGCGCTTCGGCAGCCTGTCGACGCCGCGCGCCGAAAACAGGAGAAAGCCCCAGATCACCGCCGGCACCAGGGCGGCGACCGCGGCAAGGCCGAAGAACTGCATGGCGAGGTCGGAGAATACCGCGCCCGCATAACCCATGGCGTTGGTGACGATGTTGTCGGTGGCGTGCGAGAAGCTGGGATCGGCGACGTTCCAGGTCGCCAGCGCCGCGACGCCAAAGGCGACCAGCGCAAACAGGCCGGCGCCGACCAGCCGCCCGACCTGGCGCCGCGCGAATGCCTGGATGCCGTGCCCCGTATCGGTCAGCGCGAGCGGTGCTGAAGCCCCTGAACGCATGCTTCGTTCCCCGTCTGTCATGGACTGGCCGGGCGCATGACGCACTCCGGCAGATTCGGATGTCAGACTATCGGGGGGAAGGTTAAGGCCGCATTAACTATACGGCAGCCGGAGCCACGATCTTGCTCACTCCACTGTAGGCAGTCTCAACAGTCCGGAACCAATCCGGTCGACGTCTCCCCGCTGGCGGCCATCACTAGAACGTGATTGCGCAGGGACCGAGACCTGCCAGCACGGTTGCCAAAAAGAGAGGCCCGGAATGACCCGGGCCTCAAAGCGTGAACTCCTTTCGGGAGCGTCACGACGGGATGGGAGAATGCGGGGCGGCCGAAGCCGCCCCGCGGTGCTTACGAGTGGTAGGCCGCTTCGCCATGCGAAGTCAGGTCGAGGCCTTCGCGCTCGGCGTCGGCTGTCGGACGCAGACCGATGATCAAGTCGACGACCTTGTAGAGGATTGCGCTGCCGATGCCCGACCACAGCAGGGTTACCAGGACGCCTTTGCCCTGTGCCAGGAGCTGCGTGGCCGTGCCGGCATAGCCGGCGGCGAAGTCGGCCGTCGAATAGTCGACGATGCCGGCGCCGCCGAGGGCGGGATTGACCAGAATGCCAGTGCCGAGCGCACCGATGATGCCACCGACGCAGTGGACGCCGAAGACATCGAGGCTGTCATCATAGTCGAACGTGTTCTTCACCACCGAGACGAAGAAGTAGCAGACGAAGGTGGCGACGATGCCAAGCACGATAGCGCCCATCGGGCCGGCAAAACCTGCAGCCGGCGTAATCGCGACGAGGCCGGTGACCGCGCCCGAAACAGCGCCGAGCATGGAGGCTTTGCCGCGCAGCAGCGATTCAAGCACGATCCAGGCCACTGCCGCCGCCGCCGTGGCGACGAAGGTGTTGATCATCGCCAGCACCGCATAGGCGTTTGCTTCGAGGTTCGAACCGGCGTTGAAGCCGAACCAGCCGACCCACAGCAATGAAGCGCCGACCATGGTCAGCGTCATCGAGTGCGGCGCCATGATGTCCTTCTTGTAGCCGATGCGCTTGCCGATCATCAGCGCGCCGACGAGACCGGCAATGCCCGCATTGATGTGAACGACCGTGCCGCCGGCGAAGTCGATGGCGCCGAAGCTGAAGATCAGGCCGGACGGGTCGGCATAGGCGCTCGGGCCGCCCCAGAACCAGACCATGTGCGCGATCGGGAAGTAGATTAACGTCACCCATAGGATAACGAAAAGGATCAAGGCGGAGAATTTGACGCGTTCGGCGAATGCGCCGACGATCAGGGCGGGCGTGATGCAGGCGAAGGTCATCTGGAAGACGACGAACACCAGTTCAGGAATGGCGACGCCCTTGCTGAAGGTTTCCGAAAGCGTCGATACGTTGACGCCGGAGAGAAACATCTTCGAAAGGCCGCCGACGAAGGCGTTGCCCGGGGTGAAGGCGAGGCTGTAGCCGTAGAAGACCCAGATGATCATGACCACGCTGGTGATGGTGAAGACCTGCATCAGCACCGACAGCATGTTCTTGGTACGAACCAGGCCGCCGTAGAAAAGCGCAAGGCCGGGAATGGTCATCAACAGCACCAGCACGGTGGAAATCATCATCCACGTGGTGTCGCCCTTGTCGACGGTAAAAGCCGGCGCTGCTGGCGCTGCCGCCGCGACGGCGGGAGCCGCCTCCTGCGCGAAGGCAGCAACCGTGCCCAATGCTCCGAGCGCTAAGGAGCCCAGCAGCGCGGAGCGCGCCACTGACTTCAAGGTGGAAGGTATATTCATTGAACTCTCCATTGGAATACGTGTTCGCCGCTCAAAGTGCGTCGGTGTCTGTTTCGCCGGTACGGATGCGCACCGCCTGATCGATGCCGAAGACGAAGATCTTGCCGTCGCCGATCTGGCCGGTCTTGGCCGCCGCCGTGATGGCTTCGACGGCCTTGTCGACCAGGTCTGTGCTAACCGCGACTTCGATCTTGATTTTCGGCAGGAAACTGACCGCGTATTCCGCCCCGCGATAGATTTCCGTGTGTCCCTTCTGACGCCCGTAGCCTTTGACTTCGGTGACGGTCAGGCCCTGGATGCCGACGGCGGTGAGCGCTTCGCGCACCTCGTCGAGCTTGAACGGTTTGATGATTGCCATCACGATTTTCATAAGGTTTCACCCTTTGCTGTTGCGGTCCCCCGCGTTTGCACACCTTCACCGATCCCAAAAAGCCCGGAGAGTGCCCAACAGGATTCAAGCTCCGTGCCAGTTGCCGAAGCAGGGTGTTAACTCATTGTAAACAAACGGATCGCTCGAGTCCCGGCGCCACGGTGCGCACTGTCAACGGACAGTCAATGATTAAAAAGTAGGCAATTTTTCGAAAATGCCTATTCCGCAGGCGGCCGCTTCAGCCGGATCAGGCCTTCTTGGGCAACCGAGGCGATCAGCGTGCCGTCGCGGGCAAACAGCGAGCCGCGGGTGAAGCCGCGCGACCCCTGCGTCGAGGGGCTGTCCTGCGTGTACAGGATCCAGTCATCGAGCGGATGGCTGCGATGGAACCACATCGCATGGTCGAGGCTCGCCGCCTGGATGTCGCGGTCGAAAATGGCGCGGCCGTGCGCAAAGGTCGAGGTGTCGAGCAGCGTCATGTCGGAGAGGTAGGCAAGCACCGCCGCCTGGATGCCGCGGTCGGCCGGCACCGGGCCGGTGGTGCGGATCCAGATGTTCTGCTGCGGCTCCAGCTTTTCGCGGCTGGTGTAATGCTTCAGCATCACCGGCTTCATCTCGATCGGCCGGTCACGCTCCCAATAGCGCTTGATGCCGTCCGGCACCGCCTCGCCGAACTTGCCCAGCAATTCGCGCTGCGACAACAGGCTGTCGGGCGGCGGCACGTCGCGCGGCATCGGCAGCTGATGCTCAAGGCCAACCTCATCCTGCTGGAACGAGGCTTCCAGCGAAAAGATCGCCTGGCCGTGCTGGATCGCCACCACGCGCCGCGTGGTGAAGGAGCCGCCATCGCGGATGCGGTCGACCTCGTAGACGATCGGCACCTTGGTGTCGCCGGGCCGCATGAAATAGCCGTGCAGCGAATGCACGTGGCGCTCGGGCTCGACGGTGCGCTGCGCGGCGACCAGCGCCTGGGCAATGGTCTGGCCGCCGAAAACGCGCTGCCAGTCGAGCTTGGGGCTGCGACCACGGTACAGATTGTGTTCCAGCTGCTCGAGGTCGAGAATGCTGAGAAGCTCGTCCATGGCCGCCGTCATGCTTCGTGACCTCGCCGTAAGATGCTATGGCGGTTTCCGACAGGAATGGCGGGCAGTCAAGGCCGGAATGCCCCAGTGGGCGGGGATGGTCGAGACTTCGAAAGGAATTGACATGGCGAACCGCAACACGGACGCAAAAAACCCGCTCGACGTGCTGGTCGCTGGCGCCGGCTATGTCGGCCTCGCCGCCGCCGTGTCGCTGAAACAGGCGCGGCCGGGCCTCGCCGTGGCGGTCGTTGATGCTGCCCCCGCCGGCGTCTGGCAGAAGGACCGCCGCGCCTCGGCGATCGCCGCCGCCGCCTGCCGCATGCTCGACCAGCTCGGCGTCTGGCAGGAAATCGTCGGGCAATCGCAGGCGATCACCGAGATGATCGTCACCGATTCGCGCACCGCCGATCCGGTGCGTCCGGTGTTTCTCACCTTCGATGGCGAGGTCGCGCCGGGCGAACCGTTCGCCCACATGGTCGCCAACAAGGACCTGAACGGCGCCTTGCGCCGCCGCGCGCAAAAGCTCGGCATCGACATCATCGAAGGTGTCGCGGTCGCATCGTTCGACGGCAATGGCGCCGGCATCACCGTGCATCTGGCCGACGGCGCGGCGATTGAGGCGCGGCTGCTGGTCGCCGCCGACGGCGTCAATTCCAAATTGCGCGACATGGCCGGCATCAAGACGGTGAAATGGGAATATGGCCAGTCCGGCATCGTCTGCACGGTGGCGCATGAGCGCCCGCACAATGGCCGCGCCGAAGAGCATTTTCTGCCGGCCGGCCCGTTTGCAACGCTGCCGCTCAAGCCCACCGAGGACGGCACCAACCGTTCGTCGCTGGTCTGGGTCGAACGTTCCGAGGATGCCGAGAAGCTGGTCTCGGGCGACGACCTCGTCTTCGAGCAGGAGCTTGAAATGCGCTTCGGCCTGAAGCTCGGCGAAATCCGCGTCACCGACAAGCCGCGCGCCTGGCCGCTCGGCCTGACCATCGCGCGCGCCTTCGTCGCCCCGCGCGTAGCACTTGCCGGCGACGCCGCGCATGGCATCCACCCGATCGCCGGCCAGGGCCTCAATCTCGGCTTCAAGGATGTGGCGGCCCTTGCTGAAGTGGTGGTCGAGGCCGATCGCTTGGGACAGGATATCGGCGCGCTCGACGTGCTCGAGCGCTACCAGCAATGGCGCCGCTTCGACACGGTGCAGATGGGCGTCACCACAGATGTGCTGAACCGGCTGTTTTCCAACGACATCGGCCCGCTGCGCCAGCTCCGCGACATAGGCCTCGGCCTTGTCGAACGGATGCCCAGGCTGAAGGAGTTCTTCATCCGCCAGGCGTCGGGGTTGTCCAACGGCACACCACGGCTGCTCAAGGGTGAGGCGATTTAGGCCGGGAATGAGTGCCGCTTTGTCATAGACGCGGCTCGGCTCCTGACATCAGCCGCGCAATGTTGGCGCGGTGGCGCACGATCACGTAGATGCCGCCGGCGATGACCAGCAACCGGTAGGGCAATGGTTGTTCCATGCCGCCGACGAGGGCGATCGCGGTGAGCGCCGCCAGCATCGAACTCAGGGACACAATTCGGGAAACTGCCAACACCACGGCAAATGCCGTCGCCGCGCCTAGACCCACAGGCCAGGACATCGCCAACAAAACACCCAACCCCGTCGCAGCCGATTTGCCGCCGGTGAAATTCAGCCAGATCGAACGGCTATGCCCAAGCAAAACAGCGAGTCCGGCCAAGCATACAACCCAAGGAGCCCAAACGGGCATATCAGATATTGCCGACGGCGGCGTTGCGGAAGACCAGAAACAAAACCAACGGGCAAAGATGACCGCTGCCGCCCCTTTCAGCACGTCCACCAGAAGCACCACCAATGCTGGCCATTTCCCGAGTGTGCGCAATACATTTGTCGCACCGGTGGACTTGGAGCCGTGCTCCCGGATATCGATGCCCTTAAGCAGTTTCCCCGCCAGATAGCCGGCAGGCGTAGAGCCGATAAGGTAAGCGGCAGCCGATCCTACCACGCTCGCTATCCAGAATGACATGCGCCCGGGCTGTTCTCAGTTGACCTCAAACCCCAGCTTCTGCCGCAGCCGCAGCATGCGCTGGTCGGCGACCTTGAAACTCTGCTCGCCGCTCTTGGCAACACGATCCAGCATCTGCAGCAGATCTTCGCGCTCATGCGGATCGAGGCGCTCGCGCAGGAAGGGCGCCAGCTTGTCGATGACGATCGTCGTGTCGTCGATCTGCGCCGCGGCCCATTTGGCGTAGACGACGGCTTCATCGGTCTTCTTCTGGTTGTCCGCAATCTGCGAGATCACCTCGCGGATGACCGTTTCGCGCTTCGGCAGGATCGGGCCGTGCTCCGCTGCCAGTGCGGTGATCAGCGTTGCCGCCGCCACCACCGGATCGTCGATCGCCGTCAGCGGCGACAGCGCCGCCTGCTTGCGCAGCTTCTTGCGCCTTATGTTGCCCTGGACGCGGCCGACGACGTCGGCGACCTCGCGCGCAGCTTCGTTCATGGCCTTCATGCGATACCACCAGAACGCCCCGGCTCCCAGCACGCCGAGAATAGCAATCAGGAAAGGCATGTCGAATTCCCCCGAAAATTGCGGCGACGATAGGAGAACTCCGGCGTTGCTTCAACACGCAAGAATTGTATCTGATGAGAAAACAGAGCTGGCCCCCTAATCATCCAGACGCCGAGATCGGACGTCCTGTGTTCAGGTCGCTCGTCACGGGCGCTAATGATGCAACCGCTTGGCGATAACGCCGACTTCGCATCCACCCCACTCCACCTGCAAGATATTTCACATACTGATATTTCGTTCGCCATCATTGACATGCCACAAATCCCGCCGTATTCAACCCCGCCAGAGATTTCATCTTATGAAATTTCTTGCAAAGCTGATGCGACGAGGCTTTCATCGTCGGGGAACCCGGAGGAGAGAATGAACAGGATTGGGCTGGTGGGCGCGCTGAGCGCCGCCGTGATGACGTTGACCCTGGCGATGCCAGCGTCGGCAGAGAGCAAGTTTCAGTGCAAGCCGGATGAGACCTACGTAATGAACGTCATGGTCTCCGCGCATCCCTATTGGGTGCCGGTCTATCAGGGCTTCAAGCAGGCGGCTGCGGCGATGGGCTGCAAGACAGTGTTTTCGGGCACGCCGGACTATGACATCGCCAAGCAGATCGCTTCCTTCGAACAGGATCTGATCAAGAAGTCGGCCGGCGTGCTGCTTCACCCGATGCAGGCCGATCCGTTCATCGAGCCGATCAACCGCGCCATCGAGAACGGCACCACCGTCGTCACCTTCGCCGCCGACTCGCCAAAATCCAAGCGCGTCTCCTACATCACCTCGGACAATCTGGCGGAAGCCAAGTTTGCCGCCGAGGAGATCGTCAAGCAGGTCGGCGACGATGCCGAATATGGCGTGCTTGAGAACCCCGGCCAGAGCAACCACGATCTGCGCGTCACCGCCTTCATCGACTATCTCGCCAAGAACTATCCGAAGATGAAGCTGGTCGGACGCCAGGCCTCCAATCAGGACGCCAATGTCGCCAACAAGGCGGTGGCCTCGATGCTGCAAGCCAACCCGAACCTCAAGGCGCTTTGGATTCCGGAAGCCGGTTCGGCCGAAGGCGCGGTCGCGGCCGTTCTCGAAGCCAAGGCCAAGGTGCTGATCATGCACGCCGACATCACCCCGGCGACGCTGGAGCAGATCAAGGCCGGCAACATCCACATGGCGCTGAGCCCGAACCAGGGCATGCAGGGTTATCTCGGCTTCGTCGCCACCTTCATGGCGGCGCATCCGGAGCTGATCGACCCGTTCAACGACTACAAGACGTCGGGCCACAACCCGATGAGCATCCCCTTCGCCGATAACGGCTTTGCCGTCATCACCAAGGAGAATGCCGACTCGTTCGACCTGAACAAGTACATGCAGGGCCGCGATCCCAGCTAATCGCGTCCATCAGGCAATCGCGCCATCCGGCGCGGTTGCCTTATCCCTCCCTGAGCAGGTGAGCACACAAGTGGAAATCCCGGCCCTCCTCAAAATATCCGGCCTCAGCAAATCGTTCGGCCCTGTCCGTGCGTTGCGCGATGTCGGGTTCGAGCTGCGCGCCGGCGAAATTCACGCCATTGCCGGCGAGAACGGCGCCGGCAAGTCGACGTTGATGAAGGTGATCGACGGCATACTGCCGCCCGACAGCGGCGACATCCAGATCGACGGCCGCTCCGTTTCGGTCCCCTCGCCGCTGGCGGCGCAAAAGCTCGGCATCGGCTTCGTGCATCAGGAGATCGCGCTCTGCCCCGATGTCTCGGTGGCGGAAAACATCTTCATGTCGATCACCAACGCCAGCAAGGCTTTGCTGATGAATTACCGTGACCTCGAGAAACGCGCGACAGCCATCCTGGCGCGACTTGGCAACCTCGATCCGACCGCGATGGCGCGGAGCCTGTCGATCTCCCAGCAGCAGCTGGTCGAAATCGCCAAGGCGCTGACGCTCGATTGCCGCATCCTCATCTTCGACGAGCCGACGGCAGCGCTGACCGAGCGCGAGGCCAAGAAACTGTTCGAGATCATCCACCAGCTTGCCGGCGAAGGCATCGGCGTCATCTACATCTCGCACCGCATGGCCGAAATCTTCGAATACTGCGATCGCGTCACGGTGCTGCGCGACGGCCGGTACATCACCACGCTCGACATATCGGCGACGACGCCCGAACAGGTGGTGGCGTCCATGGTCGGCCGCGTCATCGACAGCCTCTATCCCGAGAAGCTGCGCGACGACGAGCGGTCTGAGGAGATCCTGCTCGAGGTTAACAAGCTCTCGGAAGCAACCACCTTCCGCGACATCAGCTTCCAGTTGCGCAAGGGCGAAATCCTCGGCATTGGCGGCCTGATCGGCGCCGGTCGCAGCGAGATCGTTCGGGGTATCTGCCGGCTGGAGGGTCAGGTGACCGGCAATGTCAGCCTGCATGGCAAGCCGCTGTCGCTGACCCATTATGGCGACAGCATCGCCGCCGGCATCGTCTACCTCTCCGAGGACCGCAAGGGTGACGGGCTGTTCCTCGACATGTCGATCGCCGCCAACATCTCGGCGCTGGCGGTGGATCGGATCTCGACGCGCTTCGGCCTCATCAACGACCGCCGCGAGAAGCAGCGGGCGGAAACCATCGGCAGGCAGCTGTCGCTGAAATGCGGCCATGTCGGCCAGCCGGTTTCGACGCTCTCGGGTGGCAACCAGCAGAAGGTGGCGATCGCCAAGATGCTGTCGGTCGACCCGAAAGTGATCTTCCTCGACGAGCCGACGCGCGGCGTCGATGTCGGCGCCAAGGCCGAAATCCACCGGATCCTGCGCAAGCTGGCGCGCGACGGCGTCGGCATCGTGGTCATCTCGTCGGAACTGCCGGAACTGATCGGTGTCTGCGACCGGGTGCTGATCATACGCGAGGGACGCATCACCGGCGAGGTCACCGGCGCGGAAATGACCGAAGAAAACATCATGGTCCTGGCATCGCTTGCCGATGACGGCCGGCAACGGAGCGCCGCATGAGCATCGTGGGGGAAAGCATGGACAGCGTGACGCCGCCGGCCCGCATCGGGTTCGGTGAAAGGCTCGGCGGCCTGATCAGGATGCGCGAGACCGGCCTGATCCTCATCATCGCCGTGCTGTTTATCATTATGTCGTTCGCATCGCCCTATTTCCTGACCTGGGACAATATGCGGGCGATGGCGATGGCCTTCGCGGTCGAAGGCATTGTCGTGGTCGGCATGACGATCCTGCTGATCTCCGGCGGCATCGACCTCTCGGTCGGCTCGGTCACCGCACTCGCCATGGTCATTGCCGGCCTGCTCTTCCTCGGCGGCGTCGACCCCTGGCTGGCATCATTGATTGCAATAGCGGCCTGTGCAGGCATCGGCGCCTTCATGGGCTTCTTCGTCACCCGAGTGGGACTGCACCACTTCATCGTCTCGCTGGCGGTAATGGTGATCGCGCGCGGGCTCTGCTTGCTTGGCACCGGCGGCCGGCCGCTCGGGCTCTACACACTGCCGCCCGAGTTCAAATTCATCGGCCAGGGCGCCATTGGCGGCATTCCGGTCGTCATCATCATCTTCATCGTCTTCGTCATCCTGTCCGACTTCATGCTGCGCCGCACGACGATGTTCCGCAAAGTCTTCTACACCGGCAGCAATGAGAAGGCGGCCGCCTATTCCGGCATCCGTACCAAGAAGGTCGTGTTCCTGACGACGACGCTCTGCTCGACCCTGTGCGGCTTTGCCGGCGTGATCTACATGGCCCGTTTCGGCTCGGCCCAGCCGACCTTCGGCTCCGGCATGGAACTAAACGTCATCGCCGCCGCGGTGATCGGCGGCGCCAGCCTGACCGGCGGCTCCGGCACCATTCTCGGCGCCATCCTCGGCACCATCCTGCTCTCCGTCGTTTCAAGCTCGCTCGCTCTGCTCGACGTGTCCGTCTATTGGCAGGACATCATCCGCGGGTCCATTCTGCTGACGGCGGTCACCGCCGATTACTACTTCAACAAGCCGCGGGGCTGAGATGGCGGACGGCAGGGAAGATTTCGAGGCGATCCGGCAGATCCACACCGTTCTGGTGCTGCACTTCGTCGACGGCATGAAGCAGAACGACATTGCGGCGGCGCTCAACCTTTCGGCGTCGAAAGTCAATCGGCTGATCGCGCAAGGGCGCAAGCTCGGCATGCTGAGGATCGCGGTCGAGAGCCCGTTCCAGCGCCTCGTCGACATCGAAAAGCAGCTGATCGAGGTCGCGCAACTGGCAGCCGCGATCGTGACGCCGACCGTGGCCGGCAGTCCCGACAGCACGCTGCAGCAGGTGGGGCGCGCGGCGGCCAACCAGTTGCTCGAGACTTTGCGCGACGGCGACGTCATCGCCATTACCGGCGGCAAGGCGATCAGCGCGCTGGTCGAAAACCTGCAGCCCGAGCGCGCCTTCGACGTCACCGTCGTGCCGCTGACCGGCGGCGTCCAGGGCAAGCACTATACCGACGTCAACCATCTGGCGACGCGGCTGGCCGAACGCCTCGGCGGCACCAGCATGCTCTTGCATGCGCCGCTCTTTGCCGAAAGCCGCGAGCAGCGCGATCTCCTGCTGGACATGGCCTCGGTGCGCGAAATCTTCGATCTGGCGCGCAAGGCGGCGATCGCGCTGGTCGGCGTCGGCTCGATCCAGACGCCGGGGTCGAGCTATTACGACCTCCACCCGGGCCTCGATCCCGACCGCGAAAAACTCGCCGCCAGCGGCGCAGTCGGCGAGTTCCTTGCGCATCTGATCCGCGACGACGGCACGCTGGCCGACTATCCGCCCAACGACCGCCTGGTGGCGCTGGCGCCTTCGGAGCTCGGTCGTTGCCGGTCGGTGATGGGCGTCGCTAGCGGCGCCGAAAAGGTCTGGCCGATCCGCGCAGCGCTTCGCGGCAACTATCTCAAATCACTGGTCGTCGACGAAGAGACGGCCAATGCAGTCCTGAGCAATGCGGGGAGCATACGCAATGTCGCCTGAAATGTTGACGCGCACCATTGGCGCGTCGGGAATATCCGCCTCCGCAATCGGCCTTGGCACCTGGGCCATTGGCGGCTGGATGTGGGGCGGCACCGACGAGGCGCAGTCGATCGACACCATCCGCGCCTCGATCGACGAAGGCGTTTCGCTGATCGACACCGCGCCGGCCTACGGCAAGGGGCTGTCCGAGGAAATCGTCGGCAAGGCGATAAAGGGTCGCCGTGACAAGGTCGTCCTTGCCACCAAGCTTGGGCTGGTCTGGCATACCAAGAAGGGCAACCACTTCTTCGACTATGACGGCGCGCCGGTGCATCGCTATCTCGGTGCCGACTCTGTCGTCTACGAAGTCGAGCAGAGCCTGCGCCGCCTCGGCACCGACCATATCGACCACTACATCACCCACTGGCAGGATCCGACCACGCCGGTCACTGAAACGATGGAAGCGCTCGACCGCCTCAAGACCCAGGGCAAGATCCGCTCCATCGGCGCCAGCAATGTCAGCGTCGCCGATGTGAAGGCCTATCTCGCGGCCGACCAGCTCGATGCGGTCCAGCAGGAATACAGCATGGTTGCGCGTGACATGGAACAGGATCTCTTGCCCTTCTGCGCCGGGAACAACGTGTCGGTGCTCAGCTATTCCTCCCTGGCGCTCGGTCTGCTCTCGGGGAAGATCGGTCCCGACCGCGTCTTTACCGGCGACGACCAGCGCAAGGACAATCCGCGCTTCTCGCAGCCCAACCGCCGCAAGGTGGCAGCGCTGATGGAAGCGATCAGGCCGAGTGCCGAGGCGCACGGCGCCAGCGAGGCGCAGGTGGTCATCGCCTGGACGCTGCAGCAGCCCGGCATCACCTTCTCACTCTGCGGCGCGCGCAGCCCGCAGCAAGCCAGGGAAAACGCGCAGGCCGGCCGCATCAAATTGTCGGGACAGGAGATCAACCAGATCAGTGAGGCCGCCAGCCGCCATCTGACCAATCTCGACGCCTGACCGCCACCAGTAACCCGAACCAAGTTGAGCTGCCGTCCACCGGACGGCAGAACGGCCCAACCTTGCCCGGCAAAGCCATGCCTGATCAGAGAACCGTCATCCTCGACACGATCCGCCGCAACGGCGCGTTCGATGTCGTTGTCATGGGCGGCGGCATAAACGGCATCGGCGTTTTCCGCGAACTGGCGCTGCAGGGTCTCCGAGTTCTGCTGGTCGAACGCAACGATTTCTGTTCGGGCTGCAGTGCGGCACCCTCGCGCATGATCCATGGCGGCCTGCGCTATCTCGAGAATGGCGAGTTCGGCCTGGTGCAGGAATCGCTGCGCGAACGCGACGCGCTGCTGGCCAATGCGCCGCATATGGTGCGGCCGCTGCCGACGACAATTCCGATCCGCTCCGTCTTCTCCGGGCTGATGAACGGCGCGGCAGGCTTTCTCGGCTTTTCGGAAACGCCTTCCAGCCGTGGCGCGCTGGCGATCAAGGCAGGCCTCGCGCTCTACGACTGGACGACGCGCAAGCGCCGGGTGCTGCCGCGCCACAGTTTCCGTGGCGCCAGGGCGACCTTCGCGCAATGGCCGGCGCTCGATCCCAAACTGCGCTTTTCCGCTACCTATTACGACGCCTGGATCAGCTACCCCGAACGGCTCGGCATCGAATTGCTGCTCGATACCGCACGCCTGGCGCCCGACAGCCTCGCGCTCAATCGCGCCGAGATCGCGAGCGCGGGCTCCTCCTTCGAGCTCACCGATACGGTGGGTGGTGAACGCTTCACCGTGACCGCCAAGGCGATCGTCAACGCAACTGGCGCCTGGCTCGATTCGGCGATCGCCCGGCTCGACGCCTCCGAAAAGCCCGCGTCGCCCCTGGTCGAGGGCACCAAGGGCTCGCACCTCATCCTCGACAACGAGCCGCTCTACCGTGCGCTCGGCGGTCACATGATTTTCTTCGAGAATGCCGACGGTCGCGTCTGCATCATGTTTCCCTATCTCGGCAAGGTGCTGGTCGGCTCGACGGATATCCGCGTCAGCGAAGCCGGGCGCGTGCGCTGCGAACCGGCCGAGACCGACTACATATTGGCGGCGGCGCGGTTGGTATTCCCGTCCATTCCGGTCCGTGCCGCCGACGTCGTCTTCACCTATAGCGGCATCCGGCCGCTGCCGAAGAGCGACCATGCCTTCACCGGCAGGATATCGCGCGGCCATTCCGTGCATCGCATAGCCGGCGGCATCCCGCAGTTCTGCATGATCGGCGGCAAGTGGACGACCTTCCGCGCCTTCGCCGAACAGGCGGCCGACGAAGTGCTGGCCGAGCTTGGCCGCGAGCGCATTCGCGGCACGCTGGCGCTGCCGATAGGCGGCGGCCTCGGTTTCCCCGCAGATCCGGCATCGATGGCAGCCGATCTCGCCGGTGAGTTCGCGATCAGCACCGACCGCGCCGCGTATCTCGTCGATCACTACGGCAGCGGCGCGCGCGACATCATCCTGTTCTGCCTCGGACGTCCCGACGATATCAGGCTCGACGACAGGACCGAGACCACGGCTGCCGAGATCGTCTACCTCATCAGGCATGAGTTCGTGACCAGCCTGTCAGACCTTGTCCTGCGTCGCACCTCGCTTGCCATTTGCGGCGACATTTCGATGGCGATGATCGAGCGCATCGCCGATGCACTGGCTGCCGAACGCAGCTGGAACCGCCGCTATCGGGGCGACGCGGTAAAAAGCCTGGTTGTCGAACTCGGCACCTATCATGGCGTCTCGCAAGAGATGCTCGAGCAACGCACGATCCCAGGAGCAGAACATGAAAGTCAGCGCCAAGGCCCGGATGAACCGGATGTTCACCAACGGCAATTGCCTCGACGTGGCGCTCGATCACGGCGTCTGCAATGAACCGGGGTTTCTCATCGGCCTGGAGGACATGCCACGTGTCATCGACACGCTGATCGCGGCAGGGCCCGATGCGCTGCAGCTCGCCTATGGCCAGGCCGATCTGCTGCAATCGCGACCGGACAAGCGCAAGCCGGCGCTGGTCATGCGCATCGACATGGGCAACCCTTACAATGCACAGCGCCACCGGGTGATGTGGTCGATGCTGCAGAACCATGACGAGCCGATCATCGGCGCGCTGGAAATGGATGCCGCCTGCGTCGTCGTCAATCTGTTCATGCTGCCCGACGAGCCGGAACTGTTTCGCCAATGCGTCGAAAACATCAGCAAGGTCCGCGCCGCCTGCCATCGCTACGGCATGCCGTTGATGATCGAGCCGCTGGTCATGCTGCCCAACGATATCAGGGGCGGCTACCAGGTCGACGGCGATGCGGAAAAGATCGTGACGCTGGTGCGTTTCGCCGCCGAAATGGGCGCCGACATCATCAAGGCCGACCCGACCGAGCACGCGGAAGATTTCCACCGCGTCGTCGAGGCGGCACGCGTGCCGGTGCTGGTGCGTGGCGGCGGCAAGGACGATCTCAAGACGGTGCTGGCAAAATCGTCAGCCCTGCTCAGGCAAGGCGCCAAGGGGCTGGTCTATGGCCGCAACATCTATCAGCATGCCAATCCGAAGGCGGTAGTGAGTGCGTTGATGGCGATGATCCACAACGACGCCGGCGGCGAAGAGGCTTGGGACATCTACAACAATGGCTGATCAAGCCGCCTATCTGCTCGGCCTCGACGCCGGCAACACCATCATCAAGGCGGTGCTGTTCGATCATACCGGACGGCAGCTCGCCATGCATGCGGTCGCCGGCCGTTCGCACACGCCGCAGCCGGGCTATGTCGAGCGCGACCTCGGCGGCATGTGGGCCGATGCGCGCGACGCTATCCGCGCCTGCATCGCGCAGGCCGGCATCGATGCCCGCGGAATCGCCGCCATCGGTTGCGCCGGCCATGGCAACGGCCTTTATCTGGTCGACCGTGCCGGCGAACCGCTGATCGGCATCCAGTCGCTCGACACCCGCGCCGCCGGCATGGCGGCGGCCTTGGCGGCGCGAAATGCCGAAGCGCTGCACGCCATCTGCTTGCAAAAGCCATGGCCGGCGCAGACGCCGACCTTGCTGGCCTGGGTCAAGCAGCATGCGCCCGACCTTTATGCCGCGGCCGGCACAGCGATGCTGTGCAAGGATTTCATCACTTTCCGCTTGACGGGCGAGCGCGTCAGCGATGTCTCCGACATGTCCGGCTGCGGCCTCGTGCGCATGCCCGAAGGCGTCTATGATTCCGAGCTTCTCGCGCTCTATGGCATCGAGGATGCGCAGGCCAAGCTGCCTCGGTTGCTCGACAGCGCCGACATCGCCGGCGCGGTCACCGCGCAAGCGGCTGAAGAGACCGGACTGGCGGAAGGCATGCCGGTCATCGCAGGCTATTTCGACGTCGTCGCCAGCGCCATGGGGGCGGGCGTCGTGCGCCCCGGCGAAGCCTCTGTTATCGCCGGCACCTGGTCGGTCAATCAGGTCTTCTCCACCGCGCCGGTCGTCGACCCAGATGTTTTCATGGTGGCGCGCTTCGGTCCCGGCCGCTTCGTCAACATCGAATCCAGCGCGACATCGGCCGCCAATCTCGAATGGTATGTACGCGAATTCGTCGAGCGCGGTGCCCATCATGACGATCCGTTCGGCCACTGCAATGCGGCTGTCGGCGCGGTGACGCCGGCCTGGGACGATCCGATGTTCCACCCGTTTCTCTACGGGTCGGGGCAAGGGGCGGAATACCGCGCCGGCTTCTACGGCCTTGCCGGCTGGCACAAGGAAGGCCATATGCTGCGCGCGCTGTTCGAGGGCGTGATGTTCGAGCATAGGCGCCACATCGAAGTCTTGAAAAAAGCCGGCGTCGGCTTCGACAGAGCCGTGCTATCCGGCGGCGGCTCGCGCAGCGAACACTGGCCGCAGATCTTCGCCGACGGGCTTGGCGTGCCGATCACCGTCCCCGAAGCGCGCGAGACCGGCGCGCTTGGCGCGGCAATCGGCGCCGGGGTCGCGGCCGGCCTGTTCGCCGACTACGAGGCCGGCGTTGACGCCATGGCCCGGTCAAGCGCCACCTACCGTCCGAACCCGGCCATGCAGGACCATTACAACAGGCGTTATCGCGCCTATTGCGGCCTTGCCGATACGCTGCGATCGTTCTGGGCCGAACAGGCGGCAGAACCGAGTAGAACACCGCCGAGTAAACCACCGCAATGACCCAACGGCTCGATGGCGACTACGACTACATCATCGTCGGCGCAGGCACGGCGGGCTGCGTGCTGGCCAATCGGCTGAGCGAAAACCCGGCGACGCGCGTGCTGCTGCTTGAGGCCGGCGGCAGCGACAATTATCACTGGGTGCATATCCCGGTCGGCTATCTCTATTGCATCGGCAATCCGCGCACCGACTGGATGATGAAGACTGCCCCCGAAGCCGGCCTGAACGGCCGCTCGCTGGTCTATCCCCGCGGCAAGGTGCTGGGCGGCTGCACCTCGGTCAACGGCATGATCTACATGCGCGGCCAGGCGGCGGACTACGATGGCTGGCGGCAGATGGGCAATGTCGGCTGGGGCTGGGACGATGTGCTGCCCTACTTCCTCAAATCCGAGGACCATCATGGCGGCAAGACCAAGCTGCATGGCTCCGGCGGCGAATGGAAAGTGGCGCGGCAACGCCTGGCCTGGCCGATCCTGAACACGGTGCAGGAGGCGGCCAAGGAATTCGGCATCATGCCGCGCGAGGATTTCAATGACGGCGACAATGAGGGGTCGGGTTTCTTCGAAGTAAACCAGAGCAAGGGCGTGCGCTGGAACACGGCCAAAGCATTCCTGCGCCCTGCGCTGCGGCGGCCCAACCTCAGGCTGGTCGTCAACGCGCATGTAGAGACGGTGCTGTTCGAGGGCAAGCGTGCTATCGGCGTCCGCTACCGCGCCGGCGGCCAAGCCATCGAGGCAAAGGCCAGCGAGGTGCTGCTGACCGCCGGCTCGATCAACACGCCGAAACTGCTGGAGCTTTCCGGGGTCGGCGAGCCGGATCGCCTCGCCGCGCTCGGCATCGATGTGGTTCACGCCAGCCCCGATGTCGGCGAGAACCTTCAGGACCATCTGCAGATCCGCACTGTCTACAAAGTGTCGTCGGCGCTGACGCTCAACACGCTAGCCAACAGCCTGAGCGGCAAGGCGAAGATCGCGCTGCAATATGCCTTTGGCCGCTCGGGACCGATGTCGATGGCGCCGAGCCAGTTCGGCATGTTCTCGAAATCCGATCCGTCGATGGCGACGCCGGACCTGGAGTACCACGTCCAGCCCTTGTCTACCGACCGGCTGGGCGACCCGCTGCACCCGTTCCCGGCAATCACCATGTCGGTCTGCAATCTGCGGCCCGAGAGCGTCGGCTCGGTGCACGCTACGACGCGCGAGCTGGCCGTGCAGCCGGAGATCCGGCTGAACTACCTCTCTACGGCGCGCGACCGCGAGATCGCGCTGCGTTCGGTGCGCCAGGCGCGCAGCATCATGACCGCCAAGGCTCTTGCCGGCTTCCATCCGGAAGAAATCCTGCCTGGTCTCGCCCACCAGTCGGACGAGGACCTGCTGCACCAGATCGGCTCGATCGCGACGACCATCTTCCACCCGGTCGGCACCTGTAGGATGGGTGTCGACGGCCGCGCCGTCGTCAGCCCGGACCTGCGCGTGACCGGTATCGAGGGGCTGCGGATCATCGACGCGTCGATCATGCCGCGCATCGTCTCCGGCAACACCGCCTCGCCAGTGGTGATGATCGCCGAGAAGGCGGCGGATATGATCCGCCGGCCTGCATGACGTCGCCGCCGCCTATGACCCCGGCACGTCGTAGATCGCCCTGACTTCGACGGTGCCGATTTCAGCCAGCGGAATTTTGCCGGCGATCTCCAGCGCCTTGTCGAGAGTGTCGGCTTCGATCATGACGAAACCAAGCAACTGCTCCTTGGTTTCGGCAAACGGACCGTCAGTGATCAGCCGCTTGCCTTGGCGCCGCCGCACCGTCTTCGACGTCTTCACCGATTGCAGCGCCTGCGCGATGATCAGCTTGCCTTGCTGGTCCAATGACCGGTCATAGGCCATCGAATCGGCGTCGAGCTTGGCCAAACGCTCAGGCGTCATGGCATGGAGGTCCTTTTCCTCGCCGTAGACCAGACAGACATATTTCATTTCCAGCTCCCTTGCTGTGACGAAGCATAGGTGATCACGGCGCCGGCGGCATCCTTGCCGGCAGCAGCGTGGTCGAGCACGCAGACCGCAATGCCGATCACGGCGACCGCAGCAAGCAGCCGGCCGAAGCCGGAAGGTCGCGAGCACTCGATCTCGTGTAGACGCGCGCTTTTGTCGGCGTCGTTCCAATGGGCAGAAAACAGATTGTTCATCTTGGATCTCCATCCGCCACGAGAATCCGTGGACGCTCGCAGGACGGCCGGCGCCGATGCAAGTCGACATTTTTGCACGCACATTTTTTCAGAAGAATTTGCAGGGCACGCCGGCGTCGCATCCGGCCGAAACAGCGCGGTGGTCTTCCCCGGCCGCCGCGCTATAGTTGGAGGGAACGCCGCGTGGCCGGCGCTGTCGCTGTAATCAAGGAGAATTCTATGGACCGTACCGCAAACGCCGTCTGGAAAGGCAATCTGAAGGAGGGCACGGGCACGCTCGACAGCCAGAGCGGCACTTTGAAAGGCACGCCCTATTCGTTCAAGGCTCGCTTCGAGGACGAGAGCGGCAAATCCGGCACCAATCCCGAAGAGTTGATCGCGGCGGCACACGCCGGCTGCTACGCCATGCAGCTGTCGCATTTCCTGGCCGAGAACGGCACGCCCGCCACCGAGCTCGACGCCAAGGCGGTGGTGACGCTGGTGCCCGGCACCGGCATCACCGGCAGCGCCATCACCCTGATCGGCAAGGTGCCGGGCATTGATGCGGCGAAGTTCAAGGAACTGGCCGAGAAGGCCAAGGCGGAGTGCCCGGTTTCGAAGGCACTGGGGGCCATCGCAGTGTCGCTCGACGCGAAGCTGGGGTGATCCGCCGATTTTGCCCGGGGTAGCGATTCTTCGCGCCCCCCTCTGCCCTGCCGGGCATCTCCCGGGGAGATTGGAAGCTCGGTAGCTGGCACTTTCTTTCGACGTTCGTGATTGGCGAAGGCCGGCGTGACATCTGATCTCCCCACTTGAGGGGGAGATGGCCGGCAGGCCAGAGGGGGGTGCTGTCCCACCAACGTCTCGGATAACTATTAGGCGCCCAGCGCATCAAGCCGGGCGCGAAGGGCTGCGACTTCCTGCTCCAGAGCCTCCAATCTCGCTTCCAGGTCGGAAGCAGGCAAGGCCGGCGCGCTCCGCTGCACCGATAACGCCGCGACGTCCACCGGTCCTGCGAGCAGATGCACGTAGCGGTCCTCGCGCTGGCCTGGCCCGCGCGGTATTTCCTGGATCAGCGGCGGTCGGCGGCCGATCAGCATGTCGAGTTCAGCGCGCAGGTCTTCGATCGACGAAAACCGCGCCATGCGCTCAGCTCGCGCCAGCAACTCATGCGCCGTCTGCGGCCCGCGCAGCAAAAGCAGGCCGATCACCGCAGTCTGCGGCCTCGTCAGCGAGAAGCGCTGCGCCATCTGATGCTCATAGCGCTCGACGCGCGAGCCGAACATCTGACGCACCAGCCCCTTCTGCTCGAGCAGCTTCAGCGTCCGATGCACCTCTGTCGGCTCGAGCGCCATCACAGGCTCGCGCGCCGTCTTCTGGTTGGCGGCTGCAAGTGCTGCATTCAGCGTCAGCGGATAGACATCCGGCGTCAGCTCCTTCTTCTCGATCAGGCAGCCGAGCACACGGACTTCGATCGGATTAAGGATTGGAAGCTCTTCGCTCATTGGGTTGAGTATCCTTTCTAGCGCCGGCGAGACAGCGCCCACCTCTCTGTCCTACCGGATATCTCCCCACCCGTGGGGGAGATGTCCGGCAGGACAGAGGGGCGCGCGAAGGATCGCCGCGTTCGAGATTGCCGCGAGCGAACTCGCCTCAACTAAACCCGCCGCTCCACCATCATCTTCTTGATCTCGGCAATCGCCTTGGCCGGGTTGAGCCCCTTCGGGCAGGTCTGGGCGCAGTTCATGATGGTGTGGCAGCGGTAGAGCCGGAACGGGTCTTCGAGATCGTCGAGCCGTTCGCCCGTGGCTTCGTCGCGGCTGTCGATCAGCCAGCGATAGGCCTGCAGCAACGTCGCCGGGCCGAGATAGCGGTCGCCGTTCCACCAATAGCTCGGGCACGAGGTCGAGCAGCAGGCGCACAGGATGCACTCGTAGAGCCCGTCGAGCTTTTCGCGATCCTCATGGCTCTGCAGCCATTCCTTGGCCGGCTCTGGCGACACTGTCTTCAGCCATGGCTGGATCGAGGCGTGCTGGGCGTAGAAATTGGTGAGGTCGGGCACCAGATCCTTGACCACCTGCATATGCGGCAGCGGGTAGACCTTGACGGCGCCGGAAATGTCGTCGCAGCCCTTGGTGCAGGCCAGCGTGTTGGAGCCATCGATGTTCATGGCGCAGGAGCCGCAAATGCCTTCGCGGCATGAGCGGCGCAAGGCAAGCGTCGGATCGATCTTGTTCTTGATCCAGAGCAGCGCGTCGAGCACCATCGGCCCGCAATCGTCCATGTCGACGAAATAGGTGTCGATGCGCGGGTTCTCGTCATCGTCGGGCGACCAGCGGTAGATGCGGTATTCCCTGAGGTTGGTGGCGCCCTCCGGCTTCGGCCAGGTCTTGCCCGGCTGCACCTTGGAGTTCTTGGGAAGCGTGAGTTCGACCATTACCTCAGATCCTTTCGGATGACGGGCTTCGGCACCATGGTCAGTATACCCTGGCCTTCGGCGCGATCTTGGCAAGACTGATGCCGCCGTCCTTTTCCGCCACCAGCGGCTCGGTGTGCACGGGACGATAGCTGAGGCTCACCTGGCCGTCCTCGCTTAGCCGGGCCAGCGTATGCTTGCGCCAGATAATGTCGTCTCGGGCCGAAAAATCTTCGCGCGCATGCGCGCCGCGGCTCTCCTTGCGCGCCTCGGCGCCGTAGACCGTGGTGATGGCGTTGGCCATCAGATTTTCCAGCTCCAGCGTCTCGACCAGGTCGGAATTCCAGATCATCGAGCGGTCGGAGACTTTCAGGTCCTTGAGCTCGGTCCATATCTGTGAAATGCGCTTGCAGCCGTTTTCGAGCGACTCCTGTGTGCGGAACACGGCGGCGTCTTCCTGCATCGCCTTCTGCATTTTCTCACGCAGAACGGCGGTTGGCGTCGAGCCATTGGCGTGGCGCAGCCGGTCGAAGCGGTCCATGATGTTTTCGACCGAGGCTTCGTTGGGCGAAGGGATCGCCGAATTGCGGTCGATGACCTGGCCGGCGCGGATTGCGGCGGCGCGGCCGAACACCACCAGATCGATCAGCGAGTTCGAGCCCAGCCGGTTGGCGCCGTGCACGGAGGCACAGCCGGCCTCGCCGACCGCCATCAGCCCGGGTGACACCCGGTCAGGATTCTCGACAGTCGGGTTCAGCACCTCGCCCCAGTAATTGGTCGGCACGCCGCCCATATTGTAGTGCACCGTCGGCAGCACGGGGATCGGCTCCTTGGTCAGGTCGACGCCGGCGAAAATCCTGGCCGATTCCGAAATGCCCGGCAGCCGCTCATGCAGCACGGCCGGATCGAGATGGTCGAGATGCAGGAAGATATGGTCCTTGTTCTTGCCGACCCCGCGGCCTTCGCGGATCTCCAGCGTCATGCAACGCGAGACGACGTCGCGCGAGGCCAGGTCCTTGGCCGACGGCGCGTAGCGCTCCATGAAGCGCTCGCCCTCGGAATTGACGAGATAGCCGCCCTCGCCGCGCGCGCCTTCGGTGATCAGGCAGCCGGCGCCGTAGATGCCGGTCGGATGAAACTGCACGAACTCCATATCCTGCAACGGGAAGCCGGCCCGTGCCGCCATGCCGCCGCCGTCGCCTGTACAGGTGTGCGCCGACGTCGCCGAGAAATAGGCGCGGCCATATCCGCCGGTCGCCAGCACCACCATCTTGGCGGAGAAGCGATGGATAGTGCCGTCGTCGAGGTTCCAGGCGACGACGCCGGTGCAGGTGCCGTCCGGTTCCATGATCAGGTCGAGCGCAAAATACTCGATGAAGAACTGTGCATTGTTCTTCAGCGACTGGCCGTAGAGCGTGTGCAGGATGGCGTGACCGGTGCGGTCGGCGGCAGCACAGGTGCGCTGCACCGGCGGGCCGTCGCCATAATTCATCATGTGTCCGCCGAACGGCCGCTGGTAGATCTTGCCCTCTTCGGTGCGCGAGAACGGCACGCCGTAATGCTCGAGCTCGTAGACCGCCGCCGGTGCCTCGCGCACCAGATATTCCATGGCGTCGACGTCGCCCAGCCAGTCCGAACCCTTGACGGTGTCGTACATGTGCCACTGCCAGGAGTCCGGACCCATGTTGGACAGCGACGCGGCAATGCCGCCTTGTGCCGCCACCGTGTGCGAGCGGGTCGGGAACACTTTGGTGATGCAGGCCGTGCGCAGGCCCTGCTCGGCCATGCCGAGCGTGGCGCGCAGGCCGGCGCCGCCGGCGCCGACGACCACCACGTCGAACTTGTGGTCGACAAAGGTATAGCCGGTGGCCGATTTCGCGTCCTTGGCCAAATCAGCCTCCGAATGCCAGTTTGAGCAGGGCGAAGATCGAGGCGACGCCGACCGCGATGGTGAAAAACGTGCTGAGTGCGATCAGCGCCAGCTTCATGCCTTCGGCATGCACGTAATCCTCGATAATGACCTGCATGCCGACACGCATATGGGTGAGACCGGAAACGAGCACCAGCGCCAACACCAGCGCCACGAACGGACTGGCGAGCGCCGCCCGCACCTCGGCGAAGCCGGCGCCATTGAGCGCGATCAGGAACCCGACGAAGAACAGTATCAGCGGGATGTTGGCAATGGCCGTCAGCCGCTGTCGCCAGAAATGCCCGGTGCCTTCGCGGGCCGAGCCCAGACCGCGGACCTTGGCCAGCGGCGTGCGCATATCGTTGTTGTTCTTGCCGCTCATCACAAGGTTCCCCGCGCCATGTAGCCGGCGACCCAGATCAGCAGCGTGAGCAGGATGGAACCGGCGAGCGTCGCCCAGGCGATCTTCGATGCCGTGTGTTTCTCCAGCCCGGCGCCGGTGTCCCAGACGAGATGGCGCACGCCGCCCAGCATGTGGTGCATCAGCGCCCAGGTGTAGCCGAACAGGATGAGCCGGCCGAGCCAGGTGCCGAAGGCCCAGTTGATCCAATCGAAAGCGCCTTGCGAACTCGCCGCCGCCATCAGCCACGCGGCGACCAGCAGCGTGCCGAAATACAGCGCCCCGCCAGTGATGCGGTGAATGATCGACATCGTCATGGTGATCGGTGGGCGGTAAATCGTCAGGTGCGGCGAGAGCGGCCGTTCACGTCTGGCGGTTCGGGTGGCTGGTGATTTGCTCATGGCTGCCCCAGTTCGATGTCCGGAGCCGCGGTGGAAAGCGGCACTTACCGCCTCGATATATGACTTCAGACAGCCGGTTTCTAATGCTCTTTTTGCACCGCGTCAAAGCCGGAAAATCGTTTTGAAAACGTCATTTAGTCTGACAAAAGGCTGCTGTTTCGCTTCAATCGATTTGGCCACCGTCGAAAGCCGGCGCACCGTTCGCTGCAGTGCGGCATTTCCTTTGCAATCGACGCCAGGCTATCGTTTGCAGGTCTGTGGTGTCGAGCCCCTCTTCATCACCAGCGCCTCGCGCGCGTCGATCACGATTGCGTCATGCGACGCGGCTTCCTGGTAGCGGCTGGACTGGTTGGCGGGTGATGCGGCAAACTCCTCGGTCGTGCCATCGGGCCTGACAACACGCAACGCCGTGCCGAGGTTCTGGATGGTGATCATGCCGCCATTGCCGCATCTGTAAGTTGCCGTGCCGACAGCAGACCGCGGCGCGGTAAGATCGGTGACGATCTTGGCTGAAGGTGCGGCAGGTGCTGTCGGAGCCGTTGCGGAAGCCGGGGGCGCCACAGGTGCGGCGGACTGCTGAGCCGGCGCGGGCGCGACAGTGGGTGGTACGGTATTCACCGCCGTCGGCGCGCCGTTCTGCGGCACGCAGGCTGCGGCAGTCAGCAAGGGGATCGACAACAGCGTCACCCGAAACGTCCGGCGTAACGCCATATGCTGTCCTCCTGCGCGGCTAACTAGCCGCGATGTTCCACCAAGATCAAGCTCACCCAACGTCAGCGTAGTTGTGTGCGTCGCGGCCGATGGTGCGGGCAAGCATGGCCGAATGATGACGCCCGGGTTTTCCATCCCGTCGGATATTAACCATGTTTGGCGAGAGATCGCCGCCGGATGCGCCTGCCCTCTTAACAAAGGTTAAGAAAAGGTTAATTTCCGATTCGATCGGGTCCACAGCAGAGAGGACACCATGCTTTCGAATTCAGGAAGAGCGCGCCTTGCGGCGCTTGTGCTGGCGACAGCCAGTCTCGGCTTCGCCGCCCCGGCAATGGCCTGGTCGCGCCATCATGACCGCGTCTATGCCGATTCCCTGGGCAATCTCGTCATCGACAGCGCCGCCGGCTACAAGCGCATCATTGTCGGCCAAGGCAGGCTGGCCAAGAAATTGTCCGACTACACCAGCGCCGGGCAGCCGGAAGCGGGACCGGAAGTCCTTTATGAAGACGAGGCGGATCACATCTCCAGGCGTGGCTGCTACCAGCCGCCGGTGTTCGTGAAGGGCCGCTCCTATATGTACGGCCTCTCCGACGGCGAAATGCCCAACCTCAGCCCTTGCCGCTGATGATCCGGCACGGCCGAGAGGCCGTTTAAGCGAGACGCTAACCGACGCTGCCTGTATCCGGGATGAACACCGTTTCGGCCCGCTCATAGGAAAGCCGCACGCTGTCGCGGCCGTTCTTCTTGGCCTTGTAGAGCGCTTCGTCGGCGCGCCGCCTCAGCGGCTCCAGCCCTTCGTCGCCGGTGCGCGCCGCGACGCCGAAGCTCGCGGTCACCCTGGTGCCCGGCGGCAACCCGTCGACACTGCCGGCCGAATAGTGCGTGCGCACGGCTTCGGCAAACAGCCGCGCCGTGGCAAGATCGCTCAGCGACAGAAGCACAGCGAACTCCTCGCCGCCGATGCGGCCGGCAACCGCACGCGTGCCGGCGGCCGCGCGAAGCTTGGCGGCGAAGTCGGCGATCACCTGGTCGCCCGCGGCATGTCCGTATTTGTCGTTGAGCGCCTTGAAGTGATCGAGATCGGCCAGCACCAGCGCGACCGGCACCTTGGCGGCGGCGCAGTGTTGCAGCACCAGCAAGGCGCGCTCCTCGAAACCCCTGCGGTTGAGCAGGCCAGACAGGGGATCGGTGTGCGTCTCGGTCTTCAGCGCCTTCATCACGTCGAGCGCAGCTGCCGAGAACAGGCAGAGCGCGATCAGCAACGACAGCAGCGCGTGCGACAAAAGCGCCGTCGTCCAGTAGGACGAGCCATAAAACCCGTCATAGCTGGTGAACGGCCCGTGCGAGATGACGACGAGCAGCGTGCGGCCGATAAAGTTCAGCCCGGACAGCAGCGACAGTACGAACAGGATTTTTTCCGTCGGGCCGTTCTTGCGCACGGCGCGCAGCTCGGCGGCGACCAGCAGGCTGAGGCCGCCAAAGCCGAAATTGATCGACAGGATGCGCCAAGTCAAGTCCGGCTGGACGAACAGGAACCAGCAGAATGCCACCATCCCGCCACCCGCCAGAATGCCGATCGCGATATAGGGCACGCGCCTGCCGTAGCGTGAGATGATCGCACCGACGAGGCAACAGGCGGCAAGCGTGAAGCAGAGGTTGGAGACCAGCTTGGTCAGCACCATGCCGCCGGGCAGCGTGAAATACTGCAGCAGGAAGCCGGGCGCGGACACGCAATAGCTCGTGCCGAGCACAGCCAGATAGGGCCGGTGGCGCTGATAGAACCATAGCACGAGGAACGCCGCGCCGAGCGCCAGCGCGATCGTCGGATTGAGCAGCGCTATGAACAGGCCGGTGTCCAAAGGACGGTGACTTCCCCGCTTGACGTCAGGGAAGACCTTAGAGCGCAAGCCCCAACAAGCGGTTAAGCCGGGACGAATATGCAAGTCGCCACTGATGAAGCTGCTGCACGGAACCGGGACCTGAGGCAGGCGTTTCGTGACAGCAATCAAGGAGAAGTTATTCATGGCCGACACGATCACGCTGACCGACCACGAAGCAATTCGCTCATGGGCCGCAGGGCGCGCCGGATTTCCGGCGATCGTCGATGTATCGCCCGAAACCGGAACGCAGCCGTTGCTGAGGCTCGTCTTCGGCCAGCACGCCTATCAGGACCAGGATCAACCTGAACGCCCGGTCAACGCAGGCGGCTACGAGCTGGTCGAATGGGACGAGTGGTTCAAGATCTTCGACGAGCGCGAACTGGCGCTGGTGGTCGCGGCCGACGAACCCGGCAGCCGGGAGGAATTTCATGAAATCATCCGGCGTGCCGGCTAGGGCATATACCCCAAGGGTCTTAGAGCGGCGCGCATTAAACAAAACCCCGAACGGTTTTGCCGTTCGGGGTTTGCATAAGCTCAGATCAGGCTTGAAACAGTCTGCGCTATTTCCAGTCGCGGATGTCGACGAAATGGCCGGCGATCGCCGCCGCCGCCGCCATCGCCGGCGACACCAGATGGGTGCGGCCCTTGAAGCCTTGCCGGCCCTCGAAATTGCGGTTCGAGGTCGAGGCGCAGCGCTCATGCGGCTTCAGCCGGTCGTCGTTCATGGCCAGGCACATCGAGCAGCCCGGCTCGCGCCAGTCGAAACCGGCGGCAATGAAGATCTTGTCGAGACCCTCGGCCTCCGCCTGTTCCTTGACCAGACCGGAGCCCGGCACGATCATCGCATCGACATGCGCACTCACCGTCTTGCCTTCGACCACCTTGGCCACCGCACGCAGATCCTCGATGCGGCCATTGGTGCAGGAGCCGATGAAGACGCGGTCGAGCGTGATGTCGGTGATCTTCGTGCCCGGCGTCAGCCCCATATAGTCGAGCGCGCGGATCTTTGACGTCCGCTTGTTCTCGTCCGTGATCTCTTCCGGATCGGGAACGACGCCCTGCACCGAAACGACGTCCTCGGGCGAGGAACCCCAGGAGACGATCGGCGGCAGCTTGGCCGCGTCGAGCACGATCACCTTGTCGAAATGCGCGCCCTCGTCGGACTGCAGCGTCTTCCAGTATTCGAGCGCGGCGTCCCACGACGCGCCCTTCGGCGCGCGCGGCTTGTCTTTGACATAGGCGAAGGTGGTTTCGTCGGCCGCGATCAGGCCGGCGCGCGCGCCGCCCTCGATCGACATGTTGCAGATCGTCATGCGGCCTTCCATCGACAGCGCGCGGATCGCCTCGCCGGCATATTCGATGACATAGCCGGTGCCGCCGGCAGTGCCGATCTCGCCGATGATGGCGAGGATAATGTCCTTGGCGGTGACGCCTTCCGGCAGCACGCCGTCGACGCGCACCAGCATGTTCTTGGCCTTGCGCTGGATCAGCGTCTGGGTCGCCAGCACATGCTCGACCTCGGAGGTGCCGATGCCATGTGCCAATGCGCCGAAGGCGCCATGCGTCGAGGTGTGGCTGTCGCCGCAGACGATCGTCATGCCAGGCAGCGTGAAGCCCTGCTCCGGCCCGATGATGTGGACGATGCCCTGGCGGATATCGTTTTCGGAGTAATATTCGACGCCGAAATCCCTAGCGTTCTTGGCCAAGGCCTCGACCTGGATGCGGCTTTCCTCGTTCTTGATGCCGAACTTGCGCTCGGGCGAGGTCGAGACATTGTGATCGACCACGGCCAGCGTCTTTTCCGGATGCCGGACTTTTCTGCCGGTCATGCGCAGACCTTCGAAGGCCTGCGGGCTGGTCACTTCATGGACGAGATGGCGGTCGATGTAGAGCAGACAGGTGCCATCATCCTGGCGGTCGACGACATGGTCGTCGAAAATCTTGTCGTAGAGGGTGCGCGGTGCGCTCATGTGCGTAAATCCGTCGATTTGCAAAAAGGGGAAGGGCAGACGCGCCGAAGCCTTCGGCCCAGCGAAAGCGGCTTAGCTAAGTCGGCTGGTGAGCGCGCCGGAAATGCGCGAAGAGAAACGCGACGGCAGGCGTTTTCTGTCCTGCAGCACGAAACCCTTATAGGCCGGATCGCCAAAAAGCTCTTCCATGGCGTGGCTCATACCAATGTTTTGGCTTTTCGGCAATTGCGGCGTGTTTTCCCTTCTCCCCTTGTTGTGGGAGAAGGCGAAGAGGGCGGCGCTCAAACCACCTCGAATACGAAAGTCTTCACCAGCGCGTCCGCCTCGGCGATCGCATAGCAGCGGAACCATGGGCTTTGCTCGACCGGCTGCCATTTCCCGGCCCGTTCCAACCCGTCGAACACGGCCTGGAAGCCACCGCTGTCGAACACCTGGTCGCGCACGGTGAAGATAGCGTGGCCGCCTTTCCTGGTGATGCGGACAAGCTCGTGCAGGCCGGACGCCGGCGCATGGCTGATGGTGAACACGCCAGTCGAGAAGAAGGCGCGGAAATGCCCGTCTGGCCAGGGCAGCGGCCCGCCGAGCATTGCCTGCTTCAGATCGCCATAGGCATTGCGGCTGCCGGCGATCTTCAGCATGTCGTCGGAGAGGTCGAGCCCGGCAATGTCGTGATAACCCAGCGCCTTCAATGACGGGCCCGACAGGCCGGTGCCGCAGCCGGCGTCGAGCAGCGGGCCTTCACCCACCTTCACATGGCGCGCCACCCAGGCGGTGATCAGGAACGGCAGCAGATAGCCGAGCGAAGCGGTCTCGCCGTCATAGGTCGCGGCCCAGTCTGCATAGGCCTTGGCCAGCCCTTCCGGCGTGTCGGCCGAATAGACGGTACCCAGCGCCGCATTGGCCTTGTCGATCGTCATCGCCTGCATCCTCCGGAATCCTGTCCTCCGCGATCGTAGCCGTGCCCGCGTCGGACTTCTATTCCTGCTGCGCCCGCCGCAGTCGTTGCTCCAGCCCCCGCAGCGCCAGCGACAGGCTGACGGTGAGGATGAGATAGATATAGGCGACGATCGTATAGGTCTCGAAGAAGCGGAACGAGCCGGCGGCGTAGATCTTGCCCATCTGCGTGATGTCGGCGACGCCGAGCACCGAGACCAGCGAGGAATCCTTGACCATGGCGACGAAGTCATTGCCGAGCGGCGGCAGGATGGTGCGGATCGCCTGTGGGAAGACGATCAGCCGGAAGCGCTGCGTGCGCGTCAGCCCGAGCGCCTTGGCAGCCTCGATCTGGCCTTTCTCGACCGACTGGATGCCCGCGCGAAAAACCTCGGAGATGAAGGCGGAATAACCGATGGTCAGCGCCATGATTGCACGCCACAACAGCGACACGTCGCGCACCAAAAGCTCGCCGAGATAGCCGGCGTTTTGCAGCGGCGCGGTCAGCGCATTCCACGCAGCCACGAAGGCCGGCGCGCCGGCGAAGGCGATCCAGAACAACAGCACCAGGATCGGCACGCCGCGGATGATTTCGACATAGAAACGAGCGATCTGCCTGAGCCAACGCGACCCCGACAACCCCATCAGCGCAACGCCGAGCCCGGTGGCGGAAGCCAGCGCGAAGGCGACCACGGTGACAAGAATGGTGATGCCGATGCCTTTGGCGACGGTGGCAAAAACCTGGGCGTAGAGATCGCTGGCGGCAATGGAGAGCGCAGCGACGACGGCGAGCGCGATCGCGGCGGCAAGCCACCAGGGGAAATCGGATTTGAGAGTCGAAGCGGGGGGCGTGGCCATCAGGGCGCTTCACCCTCCCCCTTGTGGGGAGGGTCGGCGAACAAGCTTTGCATCGCAAAGCTGGTGAGCCGGGGTGGGGGTCGTGACAAAGCGCCGGCGCTGGCACCCCCACCCCGCTCCGCTTCGCGGATCGACCCTCCCCACAAGGGGGAGGGTAAGGAGTCGGACATCACTGCCCCATCTTGTAGTCGAGAAACCACTTCTTGTTCAGCGCCTCGATCGTGCCGTCGGCCTTCAGCGCCGCGATCGCCGCGTTGACCGGCTTCACCAGATCCGAGCCCTTCGGGAAGATGAAGCCAAAATCCTCGGTGCCGAGCGGGCCGCCGATCAGCTTGAGCTTGCCGCCGGAGGCATCGACATAGCCTTTGCCGGCGGTGCCGTCGGTCAGGACGACATCGACGTCGCCGGATTTCAGTGCCTGCACCGAAGCGCCGAAGGTCTCGAACTGCTTGATGCGCGGGTTCTGCTCATTGCCGTCGAGCACGCTGTAGACGGCGGTGTAGAACGGCGTCGTTCCGGCCTGCGCGCCGATCAACCCGTCCTTGAAGGCGGCGAAGGTCTTGGCGTCGGTGAAGCGGCTTTCATCGGCGCGCACCAGCATGAACTGCTCCGAACGCATATAGGGGTCGGAGAAATCGACCTTCTCCTTTCGGTCGTCCTTGATGGTGATGCCGGTCATGCCAATGTTGTACTGGTTGTCGGAAACCGCCTGGATCATCGCGTCCCAGGAGGTGTTCTGGTACTCCACCTTGAAGTTCAGCCGCTTGGCGATTTCGTCCATCGCGTCATACTCCCAGCCGATCTGCTTGCCGGTCTTGGCGTCGATGAACTGCAGCGGCGGATAGGCGTTTTCCGTCACCACCAGGACCTTCTTGCCGCCGAGATCGGGCAGCGCATCGGCCGCCCATGCAGCGACGGGCGCGAGGAAACAGGCCGCGAGGGCGGCCAGCAGCAGCTTCGATTTGGTCATGACACGCTCCAGGATGAGAAGCCCGCTTGCAGCCGGGCTCGCATGAAAATCCAGGCGCGACTTTAGCCGTCCGCAGACGGCTTGCAAGCCGGTCCGGTGCTCAGCGTCCGGTGAAAGCGGATTCCAATGCCTTCAACCAACGCGGTTTTAGAACGCCCCGTGGTCGGAATTTATTCCGTGATTGCGCCGCCGGCAAACCAGGCCCCTCCTGGACACGGGAACCCGTCAGATGACGGATCAGGATGGTGACGTCGCCTCACGCAGCTTGGCGACAAATCCGGTCAAGGTCCGGTGCAGCGACTTCAGCTCCTCGACTTCCAGCGGCATGGCGCAGGCAAGGCCTGCGGATACGTCCTTGATGCGGGCGCGCAGCGCCTGGCCCTTGGCAGTCGGTTCGACCAGCACGCGGCGCTCGTCGGCCGGATCGCGACGGCGGGTGACGAGACCAGCCGCTTCCATCCGCTTGAGCAGCGGCGTCAATGTCGCCGAATCCAGCCCCAGCGCCTCGCCGAGTTCGCCGACCGTGCTCGGCGCATGCTGCCACAGCGCCAGCATCGCCAAATATTGCGGATAGGTCAGGCCGAGCGGGTCAAGCAGCGGCCGATAGAGCTTGGTCATCAGCCCGCTCGCCGAATAGAGCGCGAAGCAGAGCTGTTGGTCGAGGCGCGGAACGGCGATCCTCCCGGCGGTGTCCGCCGGGACTTCGCTGGCCCTGGTTTCGGTCTTCGTCGTCATGCTGCCTTTGCCGGAAGCGCCACGGTCGAAAGCGCCACCTCGATATTGCCTTTGATCGCATTGGAATAGGGGCAAATCTGATGCGCTGCCGATACAAGCGCTTCCGCCGCCGCCTGATCAAGGCCTTTGGTCTCCGCGGCCAGTGCGACACCAAGTTTGAAGCCTTCACCATTGGGAAGCAGGCTGACGGTGGCGCTTACCGCCGCATCGTCCAGCGGCAGCTTCTGCTTGCGCGCGACGAAGCGGATGGCGCTTTCGAAGCAGGCGGCATAGCCGACCGCGAACAGCTGCTCGGGATTGGTGGCGCCACCCTGTCCGCCGAGCTCCTTCGGCAAAGCGAGGTCGACCTTCAGCAGGCCGTCGCTGGTCTCGCCGTGGCCGGCGCGGCCGCCGGTGACGCGAGCCTGTGTGGTGTAGAGTGCCATGTCAGTTCTCCATTTGGTTTGTAAACGATTATTTAGTGTACAAGATAATTCGAGTCAACAGCCGTGGCCAAACTCTCGGCCGGCAATCGTTCACAGTCTGGTGAAACGAAAAAAGGCGGCCGAAGCCGCCTTTTCAAAATCCTTGGACCAGGTTTATTCGGCCGGGGTCGCTTCCGCCGCCTTTGCAGCCTCGTCGGCGGCCTTGGCGGCTTCGTCGACGGCCTTCTTCTCGGCAGCTTCCTTGGCGGCCGTCTCGGCGGCCAGCGCCTGGGCAGCGGCAACCTTCTCGGCTTCGATGCGGGCCTTCTCGGCGTTCAGCGCGTCGCGTTCCTCATCGTTGAGCTTGCGGGCGCGCACGCCGGTGTTTTCCGAAATACGGGCCGACTTGCCGCGACGGTCGCGCAAATAATAGAGCTTGGCGCGGCGCACCTTGCCGCGGCGCACGATCTCGACGCCTTCGACCATCGGCGAGTAGACCGGGAAAACGCGCTCGACGCCTTCGCCGTAGGAGATCTTGCGGACGGTGAAATTTTCCTGGAAGCCGGCGCCGGCGCGGGCGATGACGACGCCCTCATAGGCCTGGACGCGGGTGCGGGTGCCTTCGGTCACGCGGACCTGGACGCGCACGGTGTCGCCGGGCTGAAACTCGGGAAGCTTGCGCTTGGCTTCGATCTTGGCGGCCTGTTCGGCCTCGAGCTGACGGATGATATCCATCTCAATAGTCCACTTCTTGTTCTTCCGACAGTCAGAGCGTCCGACACTCGCCTTGCAGTTCCATTGACCGCTCGGCTATGCCTTTTGTCCAGAGACATCTTGTCTTCGAAACATTGGGCAGGGGCGACTACACCGTCATTGTTGACGGGTCCGGGAGATTTTTCTCGCCAGTACGGGCGGGCACATACAGCTATTTCACTGACTTGTCACGCCTTGGCCCTGTCTTTTTTGGTCGCATGCCACCACGCAATCGTCCAGTGCAGGGTTGCGCCGGCCCTTCAAGCTTCCTAATCCGGGAGCAGCACACTTGTCCGGCGGCCTCACAATGTCTGTTTTCGACGCAGTCCTGCTCTTCCTCGCGGGTTTTCTGTCAGGCGCCGTCAACGCGGTTGCCGGCGGCGGCACCTTCATAACCTTCGGCGCCATGACGCTGGCCGGCCTGCCGCCGATCGTCGCCAACGCCACGTCCTCGGTAACGCAGTTTCCCGGTTACATCACCTCGACGCTGGCTTACTGGACCGACATCAAGCATTTCTGGCGCGGCGCGCTGCTGCTTTGCCTGATCTCGGCTTTGGGCGCGCTGGCTGGTGCGCTCATCCTGCTGGCGCTCTCAAATCCGTCGTTCCGCGCCCTCGTGCCGTGGCTGCTGCTGGCCGCAACCGCCTTGTTCGCCGCCGGGCCGTGGCTGAAACCAACGCCGAAGCCTGGGCATGAAGCCACGGTCGGCTCTCTGGCCGGTTCGCTGGCGCAGTTCGCTACCGCCATCTATGGCGGCTTCTTCGGCGCCGGCATGGGCGTCATGATGCTGGCGACGCTCGGCCTGACGCAATCCGGCGACTATCACCGGCTGAACGCGCTGAAGAACATGCTGGCCGTGGTCATCGCCGCCGTTGCCATACTGGTCTTCGTTTCCGGCGGCGTTGTTGCCTGGCCTCAGGCAATCGTCATGATCCCCGGCGGCGCGCTCGGCGGCTATGCCGGCGTCTGGATCGCCAAGCGCGTGCCGCAAAACGCAGTACGCGGCTTCGTCATCGCCGTCGGCCTGTTTCTCGCCGTCTACTATTTTGCCAAGGGCTGAGCGGCGAGCAAATCCGGCCGGCGCTCCCTGGTCAGCTTCTCGGACTCCGCACGCCGCCAGGCGGCGATCTTCTTGTGGTTGCCGGAGACCAGCACGTCGGGGATCGGCCTGCCCTCGAACTCCTGTGGCCGCGTGTAATGCGGATGTTCGAGCAGGCCGTTCTCGAAACTTTCTTCCTCGCCTGATACCGCATTGCCCATGACGCCGGGCAACAGCCGCACAACGGCGTCGAGCAGCACAAGCGCCGCCGGCTCGCCGCCCGACAGGATGAAATCGCCGATGGAGACCTCTTCCAGTCCACGCGCCTCGATCAATCGCTGGTCTACACCCTCGAAGCGGCCGCAGACGATGACGGCGCCCGGCCCGGCGGCCAGCTCGCGCACCCGCGCCTGAGTCAACGGCTTGCCGCGCGGGCTCATCAGCAATTTTGGCCGCGGATCGCCGGACGGCGAGGTGTGGTCGATCGCCTTGGCCAGCACATCGGCGCGCATCACCATGCCGGCGCCACCGCCGGCCGGCGTGTCGTCGACGGTGTGATGGCGATCGCTGGCGAAGTCGCGGATCTGGATAGCTTCCAGCGACCATGTCCCGACTTCGAGCGCCCGTCCGGCCAGCGACAGGCCTAGCCCGCCCGGAAACATCTCGGGATAGAGCGTCAGCACCGAAGCCTTGAACGTCACCGGTTGCCCCCGGCGTCGCGTGGCCCGCGCGGCCGGCCCTTCGCGTCGAAGTCTTCTTCGCGCGGCGCCTCGCCATCCTCGTCCTCGACCAGCCCGGCCGCCGCCGGATCGACACGGACAAAACCTTCGGCAACCACCACCTGCGGCACGGCGGCCTGCGTGAACGGGATCAGCACGCCTTTGCGCCCGCCAAGCGTGACATCGAGAATGTCGCCGCCGCCGAAATTGTGCACCGCCACCACCTTGCCGATGACCGCGTCCTTATCGTCGCGGACTTCAAGTCCGACGAGATCGGCGTGGTAGAATTCGTCCTCCTCGCCATCGTCGGGCAGCATCGAGCGGTCGACGAACAGCTCGGTTCCGGCCAGCGCCTCGGCGGCGTTGCGGTCGGCAATGCCCTTGAAGCGCACCACCACGACGGTGTTGGCGGGCCTGATGTCGATGATCTGGAAGGCGCGGCCGTCCTTGGCATAGAGCGGCCCATAATCGGCCAGCGCCATCGGCTCGCCAGTGAAAGTCTTCACCCGCAATTCGCCCTTGATGCCGTGGGCGGCGCCGATCACGGCCATTTGCACGGGGTTCTGGGGCTTCGACATGGCTGATATCCTTTGCCCTGCTCTAACGCCCTACCGGCGTCATTTCAATGATCGCCCGTGGCCATTTCAATGACAGGTTCTTCACCGCTTCCTAACCCGGCTGCCTGACAATGGCGGCATGCAGGAATTTCTCATCCCGGCAAAACCCGACCTCCAGGCAGCGCGCGAAAGCTGGCTGAAGATGCTGGCGCGCGAGCGCCGGCTGGCGCCGGCGACCGTCGAAGCCTATGAGCGCGACACGCGCCAGTTCCTGCATTTCCTCACAGGGCATTGCGGCGGCTCGCCTGGTCTTTCCGACATCGCCACTCTGCGCCCGGCCGATCTGCGCGGCTTTCTTGCCGCGCGGCGCAACGCCGGCGCCGGCGCCCGCACGCTCGGACGCGGCCTCGCCGGCATCCGCTCGCTGCTGCGCTTCCTCGAACGGCGCGGTCTCGCCAATGCCGCCGGTGCCGCTGCGTTGCGCGCGCCGCGCCAGCCGAAATCGCTGCCCAAGCCGCTGACCGCCAGCGATGCCAAACATGTCGTGTCGGTGGAAGGCCAGCTGGCTGAAGAGCCCTGGATCGCCGCCCGCAACGCCGCCGTGCTGACGCTGCTTTATGGATCGGGCCTGCGCATTTCCGAAGCGCTGGGCCTCAGCGCCGCCGACCTGGCATCGGAAGCCGACACCGTGCTGCGCGTCACCGGCAAGGGTGGCAAGACACGGCTGGTGCCGGTGCTGCCGGTGGCGCTCAGGGCAATCGCCGAATACCGAAAACTGTGTCCCTACCATCTCGATCCCAAGGGCCTGCTGTTTCGCGGCGCCCGCGGCGGGCCGCTCAACCCGGCCATCGTCCAGCGCGACATGGCCAGGCTGCGCTCGGCGCTGAACCTGCCCGACACCGCGACGCCGCACGCGTTGCGCCATTCCTTCGCCACCCATCTGCTCGGGCGCGGCGGCGACCTGCGCACCATCCAGGAACTGCTCGGCCACGCCAGCTTGTCGACGACGCAGGTCTATACCGGCGTCGACACGGCAAGGCTGCTCGAGATCTACGAATCTGCCCATCCCCGCGCGTGACACTGTATAAGTCGAGGACAATTTCCCCACGCCGGTTAACCGTTTCGCCGCTTTTCAGTCCTAGAACCGCACCATGAAACGCGCCCTTGCCATCGCCGACCGCGCGGCCCTTGTGTCGCTGAAGCTGCTCGTCGCGCTCAACGCCCTGTTTTTCCTGTCTTTTCTCGTCGCGTTGCTGCTTGCCATGGGCAAGGCGCATGCCGAAGCCCCGGCCTGCGCCGGCGCCGATCTGCTATCGGCCCTGCAGAAGGAAGACCCCGCCGCCTATGCCAGGATCGAGACGGAAGCAGCAGCGACGCTGAACGGCAAGGGCCTGTTGTGGAAGTTGGAGAAATCAGGCGAAAAGCCGTCCTTCCTGTTCGGCACCATGCACATGACCGACCCGCGCGTGACCACTCTGCCGCCGGCAGCCAGGAAAGCCTATGACGCTGCCGGCACCATCATCATCGAGACCACCGACGTGCTCGACAAGCAGAAGATGATGGAGGCCATGCTCAAGGAACCCGAGCTGATGATGTTCACCGACAACACGACGTTGTCGTCGCTGTTGTCGCCGGAGGATGCGGCGGTGGTGAACAAAGGGCTCGATGCGCGCGGCATTCCGCCGGCGAGCGTCTCCAAGATGAAGCCGTGGCTGCTGTCGGCCATGGTCGCGCTGCCGGTCTGTGAGGTCGCCCGTCAGGCAGGCGGCGCACCGGTTCTGGACGTCAAGCTGGCGCAGGACGCCAAGGCCTTGGGGAAGCCGGTGGAAGGGTTGGAGACCGCTGCCAGCCAGCTGCACGCCATGGCCTCGCTGCCGATTGCGTTCCACATCAAAGGGCTGGTCGAGACCCTGAAGCTCGGCGACAAGATAAACGACATCAACGAAACCATGATCGTGCTTTACCAGCGCGGCGACACCGGCACCTTCTGGCCGCTGTTGCGTTCGATCTCGCCCGACGAAGACGACGCAGGTTACGCCGAATTCGACCGGACGATGATCACCGGCCGCAACAAGGTCATGGCCGACCATGCCGCACCGATCCTGGCCAAGGGCAATGCCTTCATGGCCGTCGGCGCCATGCATCTTCCCGGCCCCGAAGGCCTGGTCGAGGATTTTCGCAAGGCCGGCTATACCGTCACCGCCGTCGACTGAGCAGCGCCCGTCTTGAATACCGAATCACGTAAGCCCGGCTCTGTGCGGTGCGCAACTGATTCGCAAAGCGGAGGCGGTTGGCCCTATTTTTGGCGGAAAAGGCCAGCTAAGCTCGTTCTACCTCGTTCGTGATTGATTTTGCGGGGGAAATACAGGCCAACAAGCGGTTGCGAATCAGAATTTTCCTGCGTTCGTCAATTTGAAGGCCTAGTATGAACCCGTTCAACGGTTGCGCGTTGAGGGGTGTTGATTGATGCTTTTCATCCACGGAGGACACTTTTATGGCGAACCCTAACGATCCAGCGCCCAGGTCGGGTGGTGGCAGCGGCTGGCTGATTGCGCTGGTCGTCGTCATCCTTGCGATTGTCGCGTACTATGTTTTCGGCAGAAGCGGCGAACATCCTGCACCCGCAGAGCCGCCGGCAGCCAGCACACCGGCGCCCGCACCTGCACCGGCTGAGCCGATGAAGCCCGCCGAACCGGCTCCCGCACCAGCCCCTGCGCCCGCACCGGCTCCTGCGCCAGCCCCGGCGCCCGCGCCTGCTCCGGCGCCGAGCCCGTAATCTGGCCAACTGATCTGGCATCTTGCTTCCAACCCAAGAACGGCCCGCTGAAAAGCGGGCCGTTTTGTTTGGGGCACCTATCGGCGAGCGTCGCGATTCTTCACCGCCCCTCTGTGCTGCCGGACATCTCTCCTCAAGGGGGAGATCGGCTGTCTCACGAACAGCCCAGGTTAGAAACGTGAGAAACTTGAAGGCTCGCGACGCGGCGGTGAAGTCCAATCTCCCCCGTTGAGGGGGAGATGGCCGGCAGGCCAGAGGGGGGGTGCTGTCCCTCCAGCGTTTCCTTAAATATGGATCGGCTTGAAGAACGTCGCCAGCGCCGCTTCCTTGACCGCTTCCGACATCGTCGGATGCGCGTGGCAGGTGCGGGCGAGGTCTTCCGAGGAGCCGCCGAACTCCATCAGCACCGCCGCCTCATGGATCATCTCGCCGGCGCCGAAGCCGACAATGTGGACGCCGAGCACGCGGTCGCTGGCTTTGTCGGCGAGGATTTTCACGAAGCCGTCTGTGTGCAGCATGGCGCGCGCGCGGCCGTTGGCGGTGAACGGGAATTTGCCGGTTTTGTAGTCGATGCCGGCCTTCCTCAGCTCTTCCTCTGTCTTGCCGACCGAAGCGATTTCCGGGCTGGTGTAGACGACGCTCGGAATGACGTCGTAATTCACATGGCCGGCCTGGCCGGCAATGGTCTCGGCCACCGCCACGCCTTCATCCTCGGCCTTGTGCGCCAGCATCGGCCCGGCGATGACGTCGCCAATGGCGTAGATGCCGGCCACGTTGGTCCTGAGATGCCCGTCGGTCTTGACCCGGCCGCGCTCGTCGACCTCGACGCCGGCTTCTTTCAACCCGAGGCTGTCGGAATAGGCCCGGCGTCCGGTCGAGATCAGCACCGCGTCGGCCTCGATGGTCTCGGCCGCACCACCCTTGACCGGTTCGAACGCAACGGCGGCGCCCTTTTTGGCCTTGGTCACCCCTGTCACCTTGGCGCCGAGCTTGAACTCGAAACCCTGCTTGGAAAGCAGGCGCTGGAACTGCTTGGAGACCTCGCCGTCCATGCCGCCCAGGATGGTGTCGAGGAATTCGACCACGGTGACCTTGGCGCCGAGCCGTGCCCAGACCGAGCCGAGCTCCAGACCGATGACCCCACCGCCGACCACCACCAGATGTCCCGGCACTTTCTCCAGCGACAGCGCGCCGGTCGACGATACGATCACCTTCTCGTCGATGTCGACCTTGACGCCGGGAATGCCGGCGACATCGGAGCCCGTGGCAATAACGATATTTTTCGTCTCGATCTCCTCGACCTTGCCGTCCTCAGCCGTCACCAACACCTTGCCGGCCGCAACCACCTTCCCGGTGCCACGGAAACTATCGATCTTGTTTTTCTTGAACAGGAAGGCGACGCCACTGACGTTGGCCGAAACGGTCGCGTCCTTGTGCGCCATCATCTTGTTCAGATTGAGTTTCGGCGCCGGTATCTCGACGCCCAGCGCATCGAAGGAATGGCCGGCCTCGGCGAACATCTCCGAGGCATAAAGCAGCGCCTTGGATGGGATGCAGCCGATGTTCAGGCAGGTGCCGCCGAAAGTGGCGTTCTTCTCGACCACCGCGACCTTGAGCCCGAGCTGTGCCGCCTTGATGGCACAGACATAGCCGCCCGGTCCCGACCCGATGATAACGACATCATAAGCCATGTTCGTTTCCCTTAGCTTGGGGCTCAGCGGCCGCCGCTTACATTCAGGATTGCGCCCGTCGTGTAGGACGCTTCATCCGACAAAAGATAGAGAACGGCATGCGCGACTTCATCCGCCGTGCCGGCTCGTTTCATCGGCAGCATGTCGCGGAACCGCTCGACCCGGTCCGGCTGGCCGCCCGAAGCGTGGATCTCGGTGTCGATGATGCCCGGCCGTATCGCATTGACCCGCACGCCTTCGGTCGCGACTTCGCGCGCCAGTCCGAGCGTGAAGGTGTCGATCGCCGCCTTGGACGCGGCATAGTCGACATATTCGCCGGGCGAGCCGTGTAGCGACGCAGCCGACGAGATGTTGACGATGGCGCCGCCCTGGCCGCCATGCTTGCTCGACATGCGCCGCACCGCTTCGCGGGCGCACAGAAACGAGCCGATGACATTGATGCGCATCATGCGCTCCAGCCGCGCCAGGCTCATCTCGTCGACACGCGCCTTGACGTCGACGATTCCGGCATTGTTGACCAGGGCGTCGAGCCGGCCATAGGCGCTATCGACGGCTTCGAACACGGCGACGATGTCAGCCTCGACGCCGACATCGCCCTTGACCGCTATCGCTTCACCGCCACCGGCCTCGATCTCGGCGACCAGCGCCTGGGCCGCGGCCTCGTTTGCGGCATAGTTGACCGCGACGCGGTAGCCGGCCTTCGCCGCAAGCCGGCAAGTGGCCGCACCAATGCCGCGGCCGCCGCCGGTGACCAGAAGAACTTTCTTCGCCGCGCTCATTCCTGGCAACCTTTCAGCAAAAACACATCCCACGGCAGTTTCGAAAAACCGATGGAGCCAAAGGCGGACGACATCTGCAACGATGGACCCAGATCGGGGAAGATCAGGCTCTGCGGCGCGTCCGTGCCTTCCGCCGCCAGGAGCGCGATGTTGCCCTTATCGTCGGCGCTGTAGATGACGCCATGCCAGACCGTGCAGGCGGCAAGCTCGTCACCGGTGACGTCGCCGGTCGGGCATTTGTACATCAGCGACCCTTGCGGTCGCGAAACACCGGAGGTCCACATCACAATGCCGTCGAGCACGATGCCCTTGTCGAGCACCATCTTGAACGAGTTGGTGACGGTGACCGCATCCGTCGTCGGCCGGAAATCAATGCCGGCCTCGCTTTCGGCATCGCCATAGACAGCAAGCGCCAGCGGGCAGGCGGCATGCGCCTCGTAACCCGCTGCGAGAACAGCCAGCCCGGCCATAAATCCGATCATTGGCGAAGCGATGTTTGTCATGAATTGCTCTGGCTGCTCTCACGGCCGTCGGCGTTTTCGAGCACCTCGAAATCGGTCATCAAGACCAGCGGCTCGCCGGCCGCATCCAGTCCCCAGAAGGAATAATAGTTCCCATCACCGAAGCCAGTGTCGAACATGGCTATATTAAGCGGATTTCCATCAACCGGATTATCCATGCGGAACTTGTCGAACGAGCATGCAACGTCAGCAAGATAGCTGTCGAGTTCCTCCTGGTCGGACATCAGCGTCAGAACCGACTTGTCCATGAACGAAGCAACATTATCATCGACAATAAATCCAGACTTCCAGGACGATGTGCCGACGTCGCGGACGAAGGCAGCCAACTCCCACCGCACCGGCAAGCCAGTGCCAAACCGCAATACCGCTGCAGCAACACGGCCTTGCGCCTCAAGCAACGTGACTGGATAGCATCCCGGCCTGACCTTACGGCTAAACACAGGCCGTTCCAGCCCGGTAATCAGTGGATCGCAAGCGATGATTTCGCCGGTCGGTAGCTCAAGCTCACCGATCGCGGTGACGATGATCTTCCGCTCCGCCATTTCGGCTTCGCTGAGAGCGAAGACACCGAGATTGCTGCTCGCCGGCGCCGAATCCCATTCAGTCGATGTCGCCGGCGGAGAGATGGCGGCGGAAGCCGCCGGCCGGGAACGCCTCAATACGCTACCCGCTACTCGACCCAGCTTGAACCCAAACCGCGCCAGCCAGCCGCTCATGACGGATCAGCTCCGATCACAAATCAAGCACCAGCCGTTCGGGATCCTCCAGGCTATCCTTGACGCGGACCAGGAAGGTCACGGCTTCCTTGCCGTCGACGATACGGTGATCGTAGCTGAGCGCCAGGTACATCATCGGCCGAATCACGATCTGGCCGCCGACCACGACGGGCCGGTCCTGGATCTTGTGCATGCCAAGAATGCCCGACTGCGGCGCATTGAGGATCGGCGTCGACATCAGCGAACCGTAGACGCCACCGTTGGAAATCGTGAACGTACCACCCTGCATGTCGGCGACCGACAGCTTGCCGTCCCGCGCGGCGATGCCCAGCCGGCCGATATCCTTCTCGATCTCGGCAATCGACATTTGGTCGGCATTGCGCACCACCGGCACGACGAGACCCTTTTCGGTGCCGACGGCAACGCCGATATGGGCATAGTTCTTGAAGATGATGTCGGTGCCGTCGATCTCGGCATTGACCGAGGGGATTTCCTTCAATGCGTGCGTAACCGCCTTGGTGAAGAAGCCCATGAAGCCGAGCTTCACGCCATGCTTCTTCTCGAAGATGTCCTTGTACTTGGTCCTGAGCGCCATCACCGCCGACATGTCGACCTCGTTGAAGGTGGTCAGCATGGCGGCGGTCGACTGCGCTTCCTTCAGCCGGCGCGCAATGGTCTGGCGCAGCTTGGTCATGCGCACGCGCTCCTCGCGCGACGCATCGTCGCCCGAAGACGGCGCACGCACAGCGACCGGAGCCGGTGCGGCCTTCGGAATTTCGGCCGGCTGCGACGGCGCGCCCTTGGAAATCGCGTCGAGCACGTCGCCCTTCAGCACCTGGCCGCGCTTGCCCGAGCCAGAAACCTGGTCGACCGACAGATTGTTCTCGGCGATCAGCTTTGCGGCAGCTGGCGCCGGCGGCATGGTGCGCGGCTCGACCGGCCCGGCATCGCCGGCTATCTTGGCGGTCTCAGCCGCAGCCTGCCTGGTCGTGTGCGCTGCGTCCGGGCTCGAAGCCTGCGACACCGCTTGCGGCTTGGTCTCCTGCTTGGACGCCGGGGCGGCCGTGGCGACGCCTGCCGAGATCGAACCCAACAACGCGCCGACGCCAACGGTCTCGCCTTCCTTGGCGGTGATCTCGCCCAGCGTGCCGGCGGCGGCGGCAGGCACCTCCACCGTCACCTTGTCGGTTTCGAGCTCGACCAGCGGCTCGTCGACGGCAATGGCATCGCCGACCCTCTTGAACCACTTGCCGATGGTCGCCTCGGTGACGGATTCGCCGAGAGTGGGAACGCGGATTTCGGTAGCCATTGTGCCTGTCCGTTTCTTCTCTGTCTGTTCTATTCGCCGGGTTTGTTCTATTCGCCGAGCGCGTCTTCGAGCAGGGCAGCGAGCTGCGCCAAATGCTTCGACATCAGACCGGTCGCCGGCGATGCCGCCGCCGGACGTCCGGTATAGCGCACCCGCTGATGCTTGGCGTCGATATGAGCCAGCACCCATTCCAGATACGGATCGATGAACGACCAGGCGCCCATATTCTTGGGTTCCTCCTGGCACCACACCATCTCCGCATTGCGGAAGCGCGACAGCTCGGTGATCAGCGCCTTGGCCGGGAACGGGTAGAGCTGTTCGACGCGCAAGAGATAGATGTCGTTGATGCCGCGCTTCTCGCGTTCCTCGTACAGGTCGTAATAGACTTTGCCCGAGCACAGCACGACGCGGCGGATTTTGGAATCCTTGGTGAGCTTGATCGCCTGGTTCTGCAACAGCTGGGCATCGTCCCACAACAGCCGATGGAACGAGCTTTCGCCCGAAATCTCCGGCAGCGTCGACACTGCCCGCTTGTGGCGCAGCAGCGACTTCGGCGTCATCAGGATCAGCGGCTTGCGGAAGTCGCGCTTCAGCTGCCGGCGCAATATGTGGAAGTAGTTGGCCGGCGTGGTGCAGTTGGCGACTTGCATATTGTCTTCGGCGCAAAGCTGCAGAAAGCGCTCGAGCCGGGCCGAAGAATGCTCTGGACCCTGGCCCTCATAGCCATGCGGCAGCAGGCAGACCAGGCCTGACATTCTGAGCCACTTGCGCTCGCCCGACGAGATGAACTGGTCGAACACCACCTGGGCGCCGTTGGCGAAATCGCCGAACTGCGCTTCCCAGAGCGTCAGCGCCTTCGGCTCGGCCAGGCTGTAGCCATATTCGAAGCCAAGCACCGCCTCTTCCGACAGCATCGAGTTGATGACTTCGTAGCCGGCCTGTGCCGCCGACAGATTGTTGAGCGGGATGTAGCGGGTCTCGTCCTTCTGGTCGTAGAGCACGGAATGGCGCTGCGAGAAGGTGCCGCGTTCTGAATCCTGGCCGGAGAGCCGGATCGGATTGCCGTCGAGCAGGATGGCGCCGAAGGCCAGCGCCTCGGCCGTCGACCAGTCGATGCCTTCGCCGGAGTCGATCGCCTGGCGGCGGTTTTCGAGGAAGCGGATGATGGTCTTGTGCGCCTCGAAACCTTTCGGCACCTCGGTCAGTTTCTTGCCGATGTCCTTCAGCACCTTGACCGGCACGGCGGTCTTGCCGCGGCGCTGTTCGTCCTGGTTGTCGGCGGTGCGCAGACCAGACCAGGCGCCGTCCAGCCAGTCGGCCTTGTTGGGCTTGTAGTGCTGGCCGACTTCCCATTCGGACTCCAGATGGGCGCGCCAGTCGGCCTTCATCTTGTCGAGTTCGGCCTGGCTGATATGGCCCTCGGCGATCAGCCGCTCGCCATAGATCTGCACCGTCGTCTTGTGGTTGCGGATGTTGGCGTACATGATCGGCTGGGTGAAAGCCGGCTCGTCACCCTCATTGTGGCCGAAGCGGCGATAGCAGAACATGTCCACCACCACCGGCTTGTGGAACTTCATGCGAAATTCGATCGCCACCTTCGTGGCATGCACCACCGCTTCCGGGTCGTCGCCATTGACGTGGAAGATCGGCGCCTCGATCATCTTGGCGACGTCGGACGGATAGGGCGACGAGCGCGAGAAGCGCGGATTGGTGGTGAAGCCGATCTGGTTGTTGATGATGAAATGCAGCGTGCCGGCGACGCGGTGGCCGCGCAGGCCCGACAGGCCGAGGATTTCGGCGATTACGCCCTGGCCAGCAAAGGCGGCGTCGCCATGCAGAAGCAGCGGCAGCACCTTGGCGCGCTCTTCCAGCGGCACGATCTCCTCGCGGCTGCGGCCGAACAGATAGTCCTGCTTGGCGCGCGCCTTGCCCATCACAACCGGATCGACGATTTCCAGATGCGAAGGATTGGCGGTCAGCGACAGATGCACCTTGTTGCCGTCGAATTCGCGGTCCGACGAGGCGCCGAGATGGTACTTGACGTCGCCCGAGCCCTCGACCTCGTCAGGAGCGGCCGAGCCGCCCTTGAATTCGTGGAAGATGGCGCGATGCGGTTTGGCCATCACCTGGGACAGCACGTTCAGCCGGCCGCGATGCGCCATGCCGAGCACGATCTCCTTCATGCCGAGCTGGCCGCCGCGCTTGATGATCTGCTCCAGCGCCGGGATCAGGCCTTCGCTGCCATCGAGGCCGAAGCGCTTGGTACCCTTGTACTTGACATCGATGAACTGCTCGAAGCCTTCGGCCTCGACCAGCTTCTGCAGGATCGCTTTTTTTCCCGTAGCGGTGAAGGAAATCTCCTTGTCGGCACCCTCGATGCGCGCCTGGATCCAGGCCTTCTCCTCGGGATCGGAAATGTGCATGAACTCGACACCGAGCGTCGAGCAATAGGTGCGGGTCAGGATCTCCAGCATCTGCCGGATGGTGCCGAATTCGAGGCCGAGCACATTGTCGAGGAAGATCGGCCGGTCGTAGTCGGCTGCGGTAAAACCGTAATTTTCCGGCGACAGTTCGTTATAGTCCTCAAGCGGCTTGGCGATGCCGAGCGGGTCGAGATTGGCGTGCAGATGGCCGCGCATGCGGAAGGCGCGGATCATCATTATGGCGCGCACCGAATCGCGCGTCGCCTGATGCACGTCGGCATCCGACAGCACGACGCCATTGGTGACCGCCTTGTCCTTGACCTTCTTTTCCAGATGCTTCTCGACGATGCCCCAATTGCCGTCCAGCGCCGACACCAGTTCGCCATTGGCCTGCAGCGGCCAGGACGGCTTTGCCCAGGAAGCGCCCTTGGCGTTCTTGCGCACATCGCCGGCGTCGTCCTTCAGCCCGGCGAAGAAGTCCTGCCATTCGGGGTTTACCGACTCTGGATCATCCTCATAGGAGGCGTACAGCGCGTCGATATAGTCGGCATTGCCGCCATACAGGAAAGAGGTGAGCGAAAATTGGTCGTTGGCCTGATCTTGTCTTGCCATTTTTGTCCGCGGAGCCTGGCTCCGTCTCCTTTTCAAAAGCGAATAGTGAGTAGCGAATAGCGAGTAGGGATTTTTCCCGGGTCGCGCCGTTACTCTCTTTTCCCTATTCGCTATTCACTACTCGCTACTCACTTGGCCTTGATCGCCTCGACCAGCGTCGTGCCCAGACGCGCCGGCGATGACGATACTTTAATGCCGGCCGATTCCATCGCCGCGATCTTGTCTTCCGCGCCGCCCTTGCCGCCGGATATGACCGCGCCCGCATGGCCCATGGTGCGACCGGCCGGCGCGGTGCGCCCGGCGATGAAGCCGGCCATCGGTTTCCTGCGGCCGCGCTTGGCCTCGTCCTTGAGGAACTGCGCGGCGTCTTCCTCGGCCGAACCGCCGATCTCGCCGATCATGATGATCGACTTGGTCTCGTCGTCGGCGAGGAACATTTCGAGCACGTCGATGAACTCGGTGCCTTTGACGGGGTCGCCGCCGATACCGACGGCGGTCGTCTGGCCGAGGCCGACATTTGTGGTCTGGAACACTGCCTCATAGGTAAGCGTTCCCGAGCGCGAAACAACGCCGACCGAGCCTTTGCGGAAGATGTTGCCGGGCATGATGCCGATCTTGCATTCGTCGGGGGTGAGCACACCAGGGCAGTTCGGGCCGATCAGCCGCGAGGTCGAGCGGTCGAGCCGCGCCTTGACCCTGACCATGTCCATCACCGGAATGCCTTCGGTGATGCAGACGATCAGCGGGATCTCGGCTTCGATGGCTTCGAGGATGGCTTCGGCGGCGCCCGCCGGCGGCACATAGACGACCGAGGCGTTGGCGCCGGTCTTTTCCTTGCCCTCGGCGACCGAGGCGAAGATCGGCAGGTTTTCGCCCTTGGCGCCGGTCCAGGTCTCGCCACCCTTCTTTGGATGGATACCGCCCACCATCCTGGTGCCGTGATAGGCCAGCGCCTGTTCGGTGTGGAACGTGCCGGTCTTGCCGGTCAGGCCCTGCACCAGCACCTTGGTGTTCTTGTCGATGAGAATGGACATCGGAGCCCTTTTCTAAAAACCGTTGATCGAGGAAGGCGAGACGCGCCGGTAGACGCCGCTCACCATGTCTTGCCAGCTGTCGCTGCCGGCAGGTTTGAAATGCAATCGCATGCGGTAGGCATCGGCATTGTCGAAAATATATGTGACCCGCGCGGAACCGCGCGGCCAAGACCGATCAAGAGTGAGCTCGCTGCCGTTCCATGCGCCTGTGGCCGGCGAGGCCGGCACAAAGCCCATGGAATCGAACTGGTGCATGGTGACGAGGCTGTTTTGCTGATCGAATCCGAACACTGAGTGCGAGCCGAACGAGACCGTGCCGTCGCGGCGCTGGCGATAGCGCTGCACCACGAACAGGCCGCCGAACTGTGCCTCCCCCAGCACTTCCGACGTCGCCGGTCCACCATCGGCCCATTGTGTTTCCGCCACCTCTTCCTCGCCGCGCCACGCGCCGACCAGCGCCTGCAGGCGCTGGTGATCGGCCGAGAGCAAGGAGAACGCGTTCATGAGTCAGAGCCGCTTCAGGTCGGAGACGGTGAGGTCGCTCTTGGCGTTGCCGGTGTTGAGCGTCGTTGCCGGCTCGAACATCAGCACCACCGGCTCGGCGGTCAGCGACCGCGGCCGGTGCTCGACGCCCTTCGGCACGACAATGAAATCGCCCTCGCCGAGCTCGACCGGGCCGTCGCGAAAATCGATGGCGATCTTGCCCCGCAGCACGAGAAAAGCCTCGTCCTCATGCTCGTGCGCATGCCAGTCGAAGGTCTCGCCGAACTTGGCGACCTTGGCCTGGCTGTCATTGACGTCGCCGGCAATATGCGGATCGAAGACCTTGGTGATCGTTCGATCCGCCGCCTCGACCAGGTTTATCTTGCGCGGAGGCATTCGCCTTCAGCCCTTCACCGCCGCCACGATCTTCTTGGCTGCGTCGTCGAGATCGTCGGCCGACACGACGTTGAGGCCGCTGTCGTTGATGATCTTCTTGCCGAGCTCGGCATTGGTGCCTTCAAGACGCACCACCAGCGGCACTTCCAGGCCGACTTCCTTGACTGCGGCAATGACGCCCTCGGCGATGATGTCGCACTTCATGATGCCGCCGAAGATGTTGATCAGTATGCCTTTGACGGCCGGATCCTTGGTGATGATCTTGAACGCCGCCGTCACCTTCTCCTTCGACGCGCCGCCGCCGACATCGAGGAAGTTGGCGGGCTCGGCGCCGTAGAGCTTGATGATGTCCATAGTCGCCATGGCGAGGCCGGCGCCATTGACCATGCAGCCGATATTGCCGTCGAGCGCGACATAGGCGAGGTCGTATTTCGACGCCTCGATCTCCTTCTCGTCCTCTTCGGTGGTGTCGCGCAGTTCCATCAGTTCGGGGTGGCGGAAGAGAGCGTTGTTGTCGAACGACACCTTGGCGTCCAGCACGCGCAGGCGGCCGTTTTTCATCACGATCAGCGGGTTGACCTCGAGCAGGCTCATGTCCTTCTCGACAAAGGCCTTGTAGAGGATCGGGAACAGCGTGCCGGCATCCTTGGCGGCATCGCCGGTGAGGCCCAGCGCTTCCACCAATATGTCGACGTCGATGGTCGTCACGCCGGCCAGCGGATCGATGGCGCGGGTGATGATCTTTTCCGGTGTGTCGTGGGCGACGCCTTCAATGTCCATGCCGCCCTCGGTCGAGACGACGAAAGCGATGCGGCCGACCGAGCGGTCGACCAGGATCGACAGATAAAGCTCGCGATCGATGTCGGCGCCGTCCTCGATATAGAGGCGGTTGACCTGCTTGCCGGCGGGGCCGGTCTGCTTGGTCACCAGCGTGTGGCCGAGCATCTCATTGGCGTTGGCAACGACTTCGGCAACCGACTTAGCCAGCCGCACGCCGCCCTTTGCGTCGGGCGACAGTTCCTTGAACTTCCCCTTGCCGCGGCCGCCGGCATGGATTTGGCTCTTCACCACATAGAGCGGACCGGGAAGCGCTTGTGCCGCGGCTTCCGCTTCGCTTGCCTTGAACACCGGCACGCCTTCGGCCACCGGCGCGCCAAACGACTTCAGCAGCGCCTTGCCTTGATATTCATGGATGTTCATCTGGACGGTCTCCGGATCGGCTGCTTTGGGGGATTACTTCGAGGCGAGGTGCGGGGCGATCTTGACGCAGGCCTCGGTCAGGCCCTGCACCGTCGCCACCGAAGCGTCGAACATCTTCTGCTCGGCCTTGTTGAGGTCGATCTCGATGATGCGCTCGACGCCGCCGGCGCCGATGACAACGGGAACGCCGACATAGGTGCCCTTGACGCCATACTGGCCCGAGAGATGCGCAGCGCAAGGCAGCACGCGCTTCTTGTCCTTGAGGTAGGATTCGGCCATCGAGATGGCCGAGGCTGCCGGGGCGTAGAAGGCCGAGCCGGTCTTCAACAAGCCGACGATCTCGGCGCCGCCGTCGCGGGTGCGCTGCACGATCTGGTCGAGCTTTTCCTTCGAGGTCCAGCCCATCTTGATGAGGTCCGGCAACGGAATGCCCGAAACCGTGGAGTAGCGGATCATCGGCACCATGGAATCACCGTGGCCGCCGAGCACGAAGGCGGTGACGTCCTCGACCGAGACGTTGAATTCCTCGGCCAGGAAATAGCGGAAGCGCGCGCTGTCGAGCACGCCGGCCATGCCGACGACATGGGTCTTGGGCAGGCCGGAAAACTTCTGCAGCGCCCAGACCATGGCGTCGAGCGGGTTGGTGATGCAGATGACGAAAGCCTTGGGCGCGTATTTCTTCAGCCCTGCGCCGACCTGTTCCATGACCTTGAGGTTGATGCCCAGCAGATCGTCGCGGCTCATACCCGGCTTGCGCGGCACGCCGGCAGTGACGATGCAGACATCGGCGCCCTCGATCCCGGCATAATCATTGACGCCGGTCAGCCGGGAGTCAAAACCGTCGACCGGCGACGACTGCGCGATATCGAGGCCCTTGCCTTGCGGGATGCCCTCGGCAATATCGAACAGCACCACGTCGCCGAGGTCCTTGAGGCCGATCATGTGAGCGAGCGTGCCGCCGATCATGCCGGAGCCGATGAGCGCTATCTTGTTGCGTGCCATGTGAGGAAATTTTCCCTTTGTCTGTGACGACGCCCAAAATCCCTGGCGATCTGTTGACGGCGTCGAGGAAGAGGCCGGAATGCTATGGTCTCAGCTAGATTTCGCCGCATCCAGTAGCCCCGGTGGAAAATATATTCAATCGATTATTTTCGGGTGAATGATTTCAATCGGTTAGAAACATTGGGACTTACGTAAACGTCAAGGTTTGTAGGCCGACTTGAGAGATTTTATACAATGAACGTGGAAATCAGAAGACTCTGTCCAGGCGATGACGCCCTTGTGAAGCGCATCGCCGAAGACGTGTTCGACGAGCCGGTGCGGGCCGACAGGCTTGCCGCTTACCTCGCCTCGCCGGGTCATTTAATGATTGTCGCGCTGGCAGACGGCGTCGTCGTCGGCCAATGCGCTGCCATCATCCACCGCCATCCCGACAAGGTGACCGAACTCTACATCGACGAAGTCGGCGTCTCGCCGGCCTTCCAGCGCCATGGCATCGCGCGAAAGATGCTCGACGCCATGTTCGCGCTCGGCCGCGAGCAGGGATGCGGCGAAGCCTGGGTCGGCACCGAACCGGACAATGTTCCAGCGCGCTCGCTTTATGAATCGCGCGAGGAGGTGCATGGGCCGGCGGAGTCGTTTGAGATGTATGTGTATGAGCTTTAGGCGTCGGCGGGACAGCGCCCCCCCTCTGCCTTGCCAGGCATCTCCCCCACGAGAGGGGAGACCGGACGTCACGCGACCTTTCGCCAATCTCCAATGGCCGCAGGAATGAGCGGAGCGCCGAAACCGCCAATCTCCCCCCGTGTGGGGGAGATCTCCGGCAGGACAGAAGGGGGGCGAAGGATCACTACATAATGACCTCTTGGAACCCTCAGACCTGCGCTTCCGCGTTGTCCTTCTGCCGTTCCGCCCAGTCCTCCAGCCAGTCGCGGCTCTGCATTTCGATCAGGCGCGAGGCCGTGCGCTCGAATTCGAACACCTCGTTGCCGCGCCTGGCCGTATAGAGCTCAGGCGGCGAGGCGTCGGCGCTTACCACCAGCCGCGTGTGATGATCGTAGAGCGTGTCTATCAGGAGGATGAAGCGCTTGGCCTCGTTGCGCTTGCCTTCGCCCAGCACAGGCACGTGATCGATGAAGACGGTCGAGAAGCGGCCGGCAATGGCCAGAAAATCGCGCGCGCCGAGCGGCTTTTCGCAGAGGTCGGCGAAGGAAAACCGCGCCGCATTGCCGGCAGCAGCCGGTATTCTCACCTGCCGCCCCTTGAGCGTCAGCGCGGTCTCGGCCGTCGGCGCTCCACGCGTCATCGCCTGCCAGGCCTCGTCGAGCACACGGTCGGCTTCGGCATCCGCCGGGGTGACATAAACCGGCGTGCGGGCGAGCTTTTCCAGCCGGTAGTCCTTGTCGGCATCGAGCGTCAGCACATGGGCGTGGCGCTCGAGAATGCTGATGAAGGGCAGGAAAAGCTGGCGGTTCAGCCCGTCGCGATAAAGGTCCTGCGGCGCGACATTCGAGGTGGCGACCAGAACCACGCCATTGGCGAACAGCGCCGAAAACAGCCGCGACAGGACCATCGCATCGGCAATGTCGGTGACCGAAAACTCATCGAAGCACAGCACCCAGGCCTGTTCGGCAAGCTGAAGCGCGACCGGCGGGATCGGGTCGTCCTCCTTGACGTCGCCGTTCTTGCGCGCCTGCCGGTGCTTCTGGATGCGGTCCTGCACATCGGCCATGAAGTCGTTGAAATGAACGCGGCGCTTGCGCCTGACCGGCAACAACTCGAAGAACATATCCATCAGCATGGTCTTGCCGCGACCGACGCCGCCATGAATGTAGAGGCCCTTGACGACCTCGCGCGTCTCGCGCTTGCGGGCAAACAGCCAGCCGAGCGCGCTCGACTTGTGCGCCAGCCGCTTGACCGAGATCTCGTCGGTCAGCCGGTCGAGCGCGGCGGCAATGCGCTCCTGCGCCGCATCGCGCTCGATGGCGCCGGTTGCGACCAGATGGTTGTAGCGCTGCCTGACGGTCGCATGGGTCTGGAGGCCGTCACGCAGATGCATCGGTCACGTCGCTGTCTAGGGATAGGCAGCCTATCTTGTAAGCGATATCGGCAAGCCGTTGGTAGTCTGGCCGTCGAATTTCGAACCGCCCGAGGAATAGAGCCGCGCCAGCGTGCCGCCATTCTCGTCATAGAGCGTCAGCTGCTTGCCGGCGACGTTCCACGATTTGATGCCGTCGATGGGCGGCGGGCAATGCAGCGGCCCGGCGCGGAAGCCGGCGCCGAATTTGGTCTGCGGCGTCGCCACCTTGCAGCTCTGTCCGGACACGCTGGCGTTCCAAACGCCGGCAACGCTCGCAGCGGTAAGGTCGGAGGCTCCGGCCGGCGCCGATCCGTCCGGCGGCAGCGAGGCGACCTGCGCGCCTGCCGGCGCGGTCGGGAATTGCGATGGGTCGGTGGTGCCCGGCGCTGCCGGGGGCGGCAGTTGGCTTCCGCTCACCGTGCCGGCGGGCGCGGGCTGCAGCGGGGCGGGCTGCTGGTCATCCATCGATGAAAAACGCGAGGTCGAACAGCCGCTCGCAACGAGCGCTGCCAGCGATACGGCCATCAGCCCGCTTCTCGAAAAAATCATTCCAACCTCCGTCGGATCCGGCTGGGGGGAAGCCGTCCGCACAATCTCACCCCTCACCAAGATGGAGAAGGTGGCGAAATTTCAACCCGATATGGTTAAAATAGGGTTTGCACCACGAATTGTTGTAAATTTGTCGCAAAATGGCTGGCGGACAAAAGGCATGTCTTCGCTCTAGCGCGGTTCCAACCGGTACATTGGTTGCGAAAGCGGCACCGGAGCCCGCGGCAGGTCGGCGCATCGGCGGTCGAGCGCAAATGCCGGCGCAAAACTGACTGAAGCGCTTGAGGCGCAAGGCCTGGGTGAGCGGTTTCGCGCCTTCCGTCCGGGCGAGCTTTGGGACGTTCCCGAGATCGAGCGCGGCTGAAGTCTGCATTTGGCCGTTTACGGCACTGCCGTTTTAGCCGATGGTCTATCGCAACAGGGGGAACAGATGAAATCAATCTTGGCAGTTTTGATCGCGCTGGTAATTTCGACGCCGGCCGCTTTCGCGGGTGAAATCACCGATCGCGCCGCTGAAGCCGAAAAGGCACTGCAGGCGGGTGATGGTGCCGGCGCGCTGGACAAATTCCGCAGCGCCGAGGACGCTCTGTGGCAAGCGATGCCGCTTGGCGTGCAAAATGTGAAGCACATCATGTCGGCCAGCGGGTTCGGGGCCTACGCCGAGCGCCCGAACCATGTCTACAAGCCGGGCGAAGAGATTGTGCTTTATATGGAGCCGGTCGGTTACGGCTACGGCTCGGATGGGCTCGGCAACAACCAGATCGCGCTTTACGTTGACCTTACCGTGCTTTCCCAGTCGGGCGAGAAGCTGGGAACCGTCGAAAAGCTTGGCCGGGTCCAGCTCGCCTCGCGCTCGCATAACCGAGAGATGTTCTTCAAATTAAACGTCTCCCTGGATGGCGTTCCCCCCGGCAAATACCGCGCGGATTTCCTCATGCACGACGAGAACTCGCAAAAGACGGCGCCTTTCACGACCGACTTCGAGATTGCCGAATAGCGCGCCCAGTCGGAGAGAGCCTCGCGGCAAGAGGGAACCAGAGCGCGGCAGATGCGTTCTTAGGCCGCTGCAGTCAATTTGCGAGGCATTGTCCATGATCAAATGGATCATCATTCTTCTCATCGTTGCTGCCGCCGCCAGCCTGCTCGGCATGCCGGCGCTGGCCGGTGCCGCCGCCACCGGCGCGCGCGTGCTGATCGGCATCGTTCTCGTCATCTTCCTGCTGATCGTGCTCGGCGTTTTCGCGGTAACCTAAACGCAGCCCACACTGGTAATTCCCGCCCGTTTCCGCCATATAGCGGCGAAACGTACAGGAATTACCTCAGATCATGGCAGGCACTGCCCCCTTCGCCAAGATGAACGGCATCGGCAACGAAATCATCGTCGCCGACATGCGTGGCCGTGCCGATAGGGTCACGGCGGCGTCGGCTGTCGCGCTGAACGCCGATGCGGCGACCAGGTTCGACCAGATCATGGCGATCCACGATTCGCGCACGCCGGGCACCGCCTTTTACATCGACATTTTGAATTCCGACGGCTCGGGCGCGCAGGCCTGCGGCAACGGCATGCGCTGTGTCGTCCAGGCGCTGGCCGCCGAAACCGGCCAGAAGACTTTCACCTTCGAGACCCGCGCCGGCATCCTCAACGCCGTCGAACATGCCGACGGCACCATCTCGGTCGACATGGGCACTCCGCGCTTTGGCTGGCAGGACATTCCGCTGGCCGAGGAATTCCGCGACACCCGCATGATCGAGTTGCAGATCGGCCCCATCGACGCGCCGGTGCTGCATTCGCCTTCGGCTCTCTCGATGGGCAACCCTCACGCTATCTTCTGGGTCGACAACGATGTCTGGTCCTACGAACTCGAGCGTTTCGGCCCGCTGCTCGAAAACCATCCGATCTTCCCCGAGCGCGCCAACATCACCATCGCCCAGGTAACGTCGCCGGAGACGATGATCATCCGCACCTGGGAGCGCGGCGCCGGCCTGACCAGGGCTTGCGGCTCGGCCGCTTGCGCTTCCGTCGTCGCCGCTGCCCGCACCCGGCGCACCGGCCGCAGCGTTACGCTGATGACGCCCGGCGGTGGCTCGCTGCATGTGGAATGGCGCGACGACGACCACGTCATCCTGACCGGCGCTGCCGAATGGGAGTTTTCCGGCAATTTCGATCCGTCGACCGGCACCTGGGCCCGCGACACCGAAAGCGCGGCCTGATGTCTGCACTTGCCGATACCAAGGGCCCCAACTCCCAAGGCATAGACGTCGTCACCTTTGGCTGCCGTCTCAACACCTATGAATCCGAAGTGATGCGCCGCGAGGCCGAAAGCGCAGGTCTCGGCGCGGTCAAAGGCGGCGCCATCATCTTCAACACCTGCGCCGTCACCGCCGAAGCGGTGCGCCAGGCCAGGCAGTCGATCAGAAAGGCCCGCCGCGAAAATCCGGCGGCGCGCATCATCGTCACCGGCTGCGCCGCGCAAACCGAACCGCAGAATTTTGCCGCCATGGACGAGGTCGACCTCGTGCTTGGCAACGAAGAGAAGCTGAAGGCCAACTCCTACCGCGCGCTGCCGGATTTCGGCGTCAACGACAGCGAGAAGGCGCGCGTCAACGACATTTTCTCGGTGCGCGAGACCGCCGGCCACATGGTCGACGCCATTGAGGGCCGGGCACGTGCTTTCGTCCAGGTGCAGAACGGCTGCGACCATCGCTGCACCTTCTGCATCATCCCCTATGGCCGCGGCAACTCACGCTCGGTGCCGATGGGCGCGGTTGTCGAGCAGGTCAAGCGTCTCGTCGGCAACGGCTACGCCGAGATCGTGCTGACCGGCGTCGACATGACCTCTTTCGGCGCCGACCTGCCGGGCGCGCCGAAGCTGGGAAAGCTGGTGAAGACCATCCTGAAGCAGGTGCCTGATGTGAGGCGGCTGCGGCTGTCCTCCATCGATTCGATCGAGGCCGACGACGATCTGCTGGACGCCATCGCCACCGAGCCCAGGCTGATGCCGCATCTGCATCTGTCGCTGCAGTCGGGCGACGACATGATCTTGAAGCGCATGAAGCGCAGGCATTTGCGTGACCAGTCGATCCGCTTCTGCGAGGATGTGCGCAAGCTGCGCCCCGAAATCGTCTTCGGCGCCGACATCATCGCCGGCTTCCCGACCGAGACCGAGGAGATGTTTCAGAATTCGATAAAGATCGTCGAGGAATGTGGGCTGACGCACCTGCATGTCTTCCCGTTTTCGCCGCGCGAAGGCACGCCCGCCGCGCGCATGCCGCAGGTCCGCCGCGAACTGGTCAAACAGCGGGCGGCCCGGCTGCGCGCCGTCGGCGAGGCCGCCTATCGCCGCCATTTGTCGTCGCTCCCGGGAACGCGCCAGTCGATCCTGGTCGAGCGCGACGGCCTCGGCCGCACCGAAGGGTTCACGCTTGCCGCGCTAGGCACAGGCGCGCCGGGCGAGATCGTCGAGGCAGACATCACCGGCCATGATGGCGCGCGCCTGATAGCCTCGCCCCTCACTGCCCGCGCCGCCTGAGACGATTGAAGCATGGCCGGTTTTTTCAAGAACATATTTTCGTTCGGCAAGAAGGAAGTCGTCGAGGAGCGCATCGACGAAACCGCTCCCCTGCCGCCGATCAAATGGGATGCGCTTGAGGCGCTGAAGCCGGCGGCCGAGCAGGTCGTTCCGGAGTTCTTGAAGCGCGAGGAGCCCGAGCCGCCGACGCCCCACCCTCCCCTCGATGGGGAGGGTCGCCACGAAGTGGCGGGGAGGGGTGAGAGCGCCGACGCCGGCGCCACTCACCCCCACCCCCAAGCTTCGCTTGGGACCTCCCCCATCGAGGGGGAGGTAAAGCCTGCGCCGCAGTCGGCGCCAGAAGAACCGAAGCCCGAACCCGCGCCGACCATCCCGCCCGCGCCGGAACCGGTCGTCCCATCCGAGCCGGAACCGTTGCCGGAGCCCGCGCCGGTAGAAGAACCGCAGCCTGAGCCGGAGATACCCGAGCCGCCTGCACCGGAAGAAGTTCCTGCGCCAGCCGTTCCGGAGCCGGCTCCCGAGCCGCAGCCCCAAGAAGTGCCGCCGGCGCCGGCCGAGCCGGAGATCGAACCATCGCGTCCGGAACCGCAGCTGGAGCCCGCTCCCGTCGAAGTGCCGACGCCTGCCGAGACTCCAGCAGAACCGGCCGCCCCGATCGAAGTGCCGCAACCGTCCGCGCCTCCCGCAGAGCCTAACTCAGAGGTCAGCGCCGCCCCTCATCCGCCTGCCGGCACCTTCTCCCCGTATAGCCACGGGGAGAAGGACGAGGCGCCCCACCCTCCCCTCGATGGGGAGGGTCGACGCGAAGCGGCGGGGTGGGGTGACAGCGCTGACGCCAGCGCAAATCACCCCCACCCCCAAGCTTCGCTTGGGACCTCCCCCATCAAGGGGGAGGTAAAGCGCACGTCGGTTGAAGCTGTACCCGCGCCGGTCGAAGCCAAGACCATCGTTGCCGAGCTAGCGCCCGCGCCGGCCCCGCAACCTTCGCCACAGTCAAAACCAGCTCCCGGCAAAGTCACCGTCACCAAAAAGGTCGAGCAGAAAGCCGAGCCGCAAAAGGCGCCCGAACCGGCGCCTCGACGCTCCTGGTTCCAGCGCATGCGCGACGGGCTTGCCCGCTCCTCGAAAGAACTCACCGGCAACATCGCCGGCGTCTTCACCAAGCGCAAGCTCGACGAGGAGACGCTGCAGGATCTGGAGGACGTGCTGATCCGTGCCGATCTGGGCATGGAAACAGCCTTGCGCGTCACCGATGCCCTCGCTGCCAGCCGCTACGGCAAGGATGTCTCCGACGCGGATGTCCGCACCATCATGGCGGCCGAGGTGGAGAAGGTGCTGGCCCATGTCGCCATGCCGCTGGAGCTCGACCTGTCGCACAAGCCGCATGTCATTCTGGTGGTCGGCGTCAACGGCACCGGCAAGACCACGACCATCGGCAAGCTCGCCGCCAAACTGACCGATGGTGGCCTGTCGGTGATGCTGGCCGCCGGCGATACCTTTCGCGCTGCAGCCATCGAGCAGCTGAAGATCTGGGGCGAGAGGACGAAGTCTCCGGTCATCGCCTCGAAGATCGGCGCGGATGCCGCCGGCCTTGCCTACGACGCTTTCGAACGCGCCAAGGAGGCCGGCTCCGACGTACTGATCATCGACACCGCCGGCCGGCTGCAAAACAAGACCGAACTGATGGCGGAGCTGGAAAAGATCGTGCGCGTGCTGGGCAAGCTCGATCCGGAAGCGCCGCATACCGTGCTGCAGACGGTCGACGCCACCACCGGCCAGAATGCGCTCAATCAGGTCGAGATCTTCCGCAATGTCGCCGGCGTCAACGGCCTGGTGATGACCAAGCTGGACGGCACGGCGCGCGGCGGTATTCTGGTCGCGATCGCGGCAAAGCACAAACTGCCGGTCTATTTCATCGGCGTCGGCGAACAGGTCGACGACCTCGAACCATTCTCGGCCGGCGAATTCGCCAGGGCGATCGCCGGCGTAGCGTAACAGGCAATGATCCCGAAGAGCTGACGGCTTTTTGGACAAGATCATGCGTCAGAAGGAAGTCATGAACCCACCCATCCTCGAACGCGACCCGTCCGACCCGCGAAAGAAGAAAGAAAGCGTCAATCCGCTGCTCAAGCTGGTGCTGGAACTCGGGCCGCTGATGGTGTTCTTCTTCGCCAATGCACGCGGCGCCTGGCTGGTGCAGAAATTTCCTGTCCTGGCCGAATTCGGCGGGCCGATCTTCGTCGCCACCGGCCTGTTCATGGCGGCGACCGCGATCGCGCTGATCGCCTCCTGGCTGCTGCTGCGCACCTTGCCGATCATGCCGATGGTCTCGGGCGTCGTCGTCTTCATCTTCGGCGCGCTGACGCTCTATCTGCAGGACGACGTGTTCATCAAAATGAAGCCGACCATCGTCAACACCCTGTTCGGCGGCGTGCTGCTCGGCGGTCTGTATTTCGGCCGATCGCTGCTCGGCTATGTCTTCGATTCGGCCTTTCGCCTCGATGCCGAAGGCTGGCGCAAGCTGACTTTCCGCTGGGGCCTGTTCTTCCTGTTCCTGGCTCTTGCCAATGAAGTGGTGTGGCGGAATTTTTCCACCGACTTCTGGGTTACCTTCAAGGTCTGGGGCATCATGCCGATCACCCTGTTGTTCACCTTCAGCCAGATGCCGCTGATCCTGCACCATTCGATCGAGGATAAGGCCGAGAAGGTGGAAGAAGCCGGCAAGTAGAGCAATTCCAGGAAAAGTGTGAAGCGGTTTTCCGTCCGGAATTGCGTCCGAATAAACGGAGACGGCCATGGAATTCGTCACCACGCGCGACGAACTGAGGACGATCTACAAGACCCCGCGGCCGACCGACGCCTCAATGCGCAAGGAACTCCGGGCGCTCGACGGCCACTGCCGCTCCTTCATCGGCAAGAGCCCCTTCGTGCTGATTGGTTCTTCCGACGGCGCCGGAAATTCCGACGTGACGCCGAAAGGCGACAGGCCGGGCTTCGCCCTTGTCCTAGACGACACGACCATCGCCATTCCCGACCGGCCCGGCAACAACCGGCTGGACACGCTGGAAAACATCCTGCTCAACCCTTCGGTCGGGCTGCTTTTTCTCATCCCCGGCATGAACGAGACGCTGCGCATCAATGGCGACGCCCGCATAACCGTCGATGCCGGTTTGCGCGAGCGCCTCACCGTCGACGGCAAGCAACCGCAAAGCGTCGTCGTGGTGAGCGTCAAGGCCGCTTACATGCACTGCGCCAAGGCCTTCATGCGCTCCGAATTGTGGAAGCCGGACAGCTGGCACGACCGCGCGACATTGCCGACGCTCGGTCAGATCCTGTCCGATCAGATGGCGCATGCCGAAACTGCCGACGATTTCGACCGCTCGCTGGACGAAGCCTCCAGCAAGACCCTGTGGTAGATTTCGGGTACGATTCGCCATTGCGGTCCTTTGCCGGTTTCCCTAGCCCTGTTTCCCCGTGATCGAACTCCTCGCCATCTCCGGCAGCCTGCGCGCCGCCTCGACCAATTCGGCGCTGCTGGCGGCGCTGTCCGCGAACGCGCCTTCGGATTGCCGCGTAACTGTCTATGACGGGCTCGGCCTGCTGCCGATCTTCAACCCGGATGACGAAGGCGAGCGCACACCGGCCGAGGCCATGCGGCTGATCGAGGCCGTCACCAGCGCCGACGGCATCATCGTCTCCTGCCCCGAATATGCCCATGGCGTGCCCGGCGGCATGAAAAACGCGCTCGACTGGCTGGTCTCGCGCGACGCCGCAGTCGGCAAGCCCGCCATGCTGGCCCACGCCTCCGCGCGCTCGCTCTACGCCCGCGCAGCGCTTGCGGAGATCATGCGGACGATGTCGTTTGCGCTTTGTGAGGACGCGGTTCTGGAGATTGCCTTGCTCGGCAAGAAACCGCCGGAGATGGAAGCGATCCTGGGAGAGAACGAGAACCTGCGGGCCATGCGCGAAGCGGTGCAGGTTTTCGCGAGTTTTATACGCGCAGACGTTGCCTCGTCATCCTAGGGCGGAGCAAGGAGCGAAGCGACGCGGCGCAGACCCTAGGATGACGAACGAAAGGGTGCGGCCGCACCCCAACGTGCCGCTGTGCTACCCCTTCCGCAACGTCTCGACATCGGTCACACCGACATACCAGTCGCGCGCGTTGACCTCTTCGAACACCACCCAGACGTCGTCATTGCTAAGCCCGGTGGCGTCCATGATGGCCGCCGTGACCTTTTTGGCGATGTCGGCCTTCTTGCCAGCGGGATCAGCGGCGATCACTTCCTTGACGATGCGGATGTTGACGAATGGCATGACGTCCTCCCCTTGAATTGTGTCTGATACCGCCGCCGCTGGGCGGCTTCGAAATCCGCTCCGGCGAACCGCTTGGCGGCGGTTCCGGCGGCCGCCGCGCAACAGGCGCCGCGGACATGCGCAGAAACGCCATCAAGGGCCGCCAGAGAAGCGTTTCCAGCAGCCTCAATACGTCTTCGCCCCGTTCACCATCAGCCGCACCATGTAGAGCGACGTGGTGCCGGCGATGTAGAGGCAGTTCAGCTTGTTGCCGCCGAACACGCAATTGGCGGTCACTTCCGGCACCTTGACCTTGCCGATCAGCGTGCCGTCGGGATCGTAGCAATGGATGCCGTCGGCGGCACTGGTCCAGATGCGGCCGGCCTCGTCGAGCCGGAAGCCGTCGAACAGGCCGGCCGTGCAGTCGGCGAACACCTTGCCGCCCGACACCTTCTTGCCGTGCTTGCCGACGTTGAAGACCCGCATATGCGCGGGGTTCTGCGCGCCATGCGTGCGGCCGGTGTCGACGACATAGAGCTGGCTTTCATCCAGCGAAAAGGCAAGCCCGTTCGGCCGGACCATGTCGGTGATCACGGCCTCGACCTCGCCCGTATCCGGATCGACCCGGTAGACATTGCAAGCGCCGATCTCGCTTTCGGCCTTGTCGCCCTCATAGTCGGTGTCGATGCCGTAGCTCGGATCGGTGAACCAGATCGAGCCGTCGGATTTCACGACCGCGTCATTGGGCGAATTCAGCCGCTTGCCTTTCCATTCGGCCGCGATGGTGGTGACGGAACCGTCATGCTCGGTGCGGCTGACGCGGCGGCCGGAATGCTCGCACGTCACCAGTCGGCCCTGGCGGTCGACGGTGTTGCCGTTGGAATTGCCGGAGGGCTGACGGAAGACGCTCACATTGCCGTCGGTCTCGTCATAGCGCAGCATCCGGTTGTTGGGGATGTCGGACCAGACGACATAGCGGCCGGCGGCGAACCAGGCCGGCCCTTCCGCCCACTGACATCCGGTAAACAGCTTTTCCACCTGGGCGTTGCCGTTGAACAGCCGCGCGAAACGCGGATCGAGAATTTCGTAATAGTCTGCGGTCGCCATGCATTTCCTCCGGGCATCACGTGACGCGCGGATCAAGCCAGCCTGCGGGCGCGATGGCAAGGTGGCGCAGGCGCAATTGTAAGACAAAAGGTGCCCGGCCGGCATGGCCCGCCAGCCTGTCCGGCCGTTTATGGTGCTGTTAGCGCTGTATTAACCCGCTATGCGCCCTGTGCAATGGTGCATTGCAACATCTTCTTTTTGCATCGCACCATTCCTATGTCATGGTGCGAACGACCAAGGGAGGAACAATTCACCGCTGATATGCGGTACGAAAGGACCCTTGCTATGGCTTTTGACAACCTCTTCTCCCGCGCGCGCACCTCGATGGCCAAGCGCCGCCACTACAACCGCCTCGTCGCGGAAATCGAAAACCTGACGAGCCGCGATCTGGCCGACCTGCGCGCCGACCGCTCGGAAATGCTCTACCAGGTCCACAAGCAGATCTACGGCTGAGCTTTCAGACGTCAGCGGGGCACCGCCCCCTCACCCGGATTGCCAAACCGAATTGCATGAGCAATTCGGGCAATTCGACCTCTCCCCCCGGGAGAGGAGCTAGCCTGTGCCGATGCTTCCCTCTTCTCCCCACGGGGAGAAGGTGGCCGCGTAGCGGCTCGATGAGGGGGCATGGCGCCAACGTCAGCCCGGTGCCGCGAGCGCCTTTTCAATCTGCGGCAACAGAACATCCCTCGCCGACTCCCCTGTCAGCGGCCCGACATGCTTGTAGGCAATCTTGCCGTCCTTGCCGATGACGAAGGTTTCCGGCACGCCGTAGACGCCCCAGTCGATGGCCGTGCGGCCGGCCTCGTCGACACCTATCGCCTGGAACGGATTGCCGAGATCACCAAGGAACCGGCGCGCGTTTTGCGCTTGGTCCTTGTAGTTTAGCGCGGCCATGACGAAGCGCTTGTCCTGCGACAGCTGCAAGAGCACCGGATGCTCTTCCCGGCACGGCGCGCACCACGATGCAAAGACGTTGACCAGCGTTACCTTGCCGGCGAAGGCTTTCGAATCCAGCCCGGGCAGGTTTGACCCTTCCAGCGCCGGCAGGTTGGTCTGCGGCGCCGGCAGGCCGATCAGCGCCGACGGCACTGCCGCCTCATCGCGTCCCGACAAAAGCTGCGACAGGAACAATCCGGCGAGGCCGAGAAAAACCAGCAGCGGCAACAGCACGACCAGGCGGCGGCGCGGCGACGCCGGCGTTTCGCTTTCCGTGCTCATGGCTTGCTGGCCCCAGTGCTGGCCCCAGTACCGGCTTTGTCCGAGCGACGCCGCACGCCGGCCGCTTCGAGGTCTGCCAGTTCGCGCTTGCGGGTCCGCTGGTCGAGCAGGATCCAGCCGATCAGCCCGGCCAGCACGATCACCGTGATGCCATAGGCGGCCGCGACATAGAGTGCGTGTGCACTCATGCGCTTCGCTCCCCTTCCACCGTCACTTCGTCGTGCTCGATCATGGCCTTCCCATAGCTTTGCGGCTTTCTTAGCTTTGCGGCTGGGGCTTCGCAATTGATCGTCGCGCCGCAGCGGTCATATCAATCCGTTCCATGCCGCAGCGCCAGTGCTGCCGCCACCGGACCCAGCACGGCAAGAAACAGCGTCAGCGCGGCAAGAATGAGGAAGGGCTGCAGGAACGGATCAGGATCGGCCACCGCGCCGTAGCTCGCCGACACCCCGAAGATCAGCACCGGGATGGTCAGCGGCAGCACCAGCACCGAGATCAGCAGCCCGCCACGTGGCAGCGCCACCGCCACCGCCGCCCCGACCGCGCCGATGAAAGTGATCGCCGGCGTGCCGACCAGCAGCGTCAGCGCGGTGGCGCCGATGCTGAGCGGCTCCATGTTCATGAACAGGCTCAGCAGAGGTGCCGCAACCACCAGCGGCAGAACGCTGCCCGCCCAATGCGCCAGGCACTTCACCAGCACCGTCAGCGCCAGCATGTGGCGGTCATTGCCCAGCACCAGAAGATCGAGCGAACCGTCTTCGCGATCGGCCTGAAACAGCCGGTCGAGGCCGAGCAGGCAGGCGAGCAGAGCGCCGATCCAAAGGATCGCCGGACCGATGCGGGCGAGCAGCTTCAGGTCCGGTCCGACACCGAAGGGGATGGTGGCGATGACGGCGAGGAAGAAGATGACGCCGGTGAGCGCCCCGCCCCCGGCACGGATTGAGAGACGGACGTCGCGCAGGAAGAGGGCTAGCATTGCCAAGCCGCGCCTGCGGTTTGATCGCCATCTTGCCGAAGGTGGCGTTCCTTCACACCCCCCTCTGTCCTCCCGGACATCTCCCCCGCAAGGGGGGAGATTGGCAGTTCCGTTGCTGACGCCTCTTTTTCAATGCCGGTGATTGGCGAAAGCCGGCATGACATCTGATCTCCCCCCCTGCGGGGGAGATGCCCGGCAGGGCAGAGGGGGGTGGGCGGGAATGCCGACATCACCCTGTTGCTCCCATCCTCAATGCCTGTGCTCCATCCAATCCCAGTGGCAAATGCGTCGCCGCGACAATGATTCCGCCTTCTGCGCAATGCCTCGTCATCAGCCCCGCAAACCGCGCCTCCGAGGCCTTATCCAGCCCAGCCGTCGGCTCATCCAGCAGCCACAGCGGCTTATGACTGACCAGCAATTTCGCAATCGCCGCCCGCCGCCTTTGCCCGGTCGACAAATATCCGAAAGGCAGATGGCCGATGCCGCCGAGACCAACCGTCTCCAGCGCCTCTCCGACACCCAACTGCCCATCGCCGTTGAAATCGCGCCAGAAGCGCAGATTCTCCGCCACGCTGAGCGCCGTCTTCAGTGCATTGAGGTGGCCGAGATAGTGGACCGCCGAAGCGATCGTCGGAAACCTTTCGCCGCCCTCGATGCGCACATCGCCTTGCGCCTTCGGTAGCAGCCCGGCGATGACCCTGAGCAGCGTCGATTTGCCCGAGCCGTTCGGCCCGGTGACGACCAGCACCTGGCCCTTGTCGAGCGCAAAACCGATGCCGGAAAAGACCGTCTCGCCGCCGCGTTCGCCGCCCAGATTTTCGGCAATCAGCCGCATGCCTGCCCGTCCCGAAAACTTTACCGCGCGATAGCTGCCGCATCGCACAAATTTGCTCCGCAACTGTCTAGAACTATTCCAGAAAATTCTCTATATGCGGGACATCCGTGCCAGCGGTCGGCACGGGAACAGAATTTGCGCCGAACCAGCGCACGCGCCGCCTTGAACGGCTCGGGTTGGCTGGGAACGGACAGCGGAAATGGCCGTACCCGCACCTTTGCGCGTGATTGCATGCCCATCGGCGTCCGTTCCCTTTCAGGCTGAACAGACAAGGACGGACCGCACGTGTCAAAATCCCTCGACAGTTTCAATTGCCGCCGCACCCTCACCGTGGGTGGCGCGGACTATGTCTATTACAATCTGGTCGAGGCCGAGAAGAACGGCCTCACCGGCATTGCCCAGCTGCCTTATTCGATGAAGGTGCTGCTGGAAAACCTTTTGCGCAATGAAGACGGCCGCTCCGTCACCAAGGACTCTATCCAGGCTGTGGCCGGCTGGCTGACCGACAAGGGCACCGCTGGCGTCGAGATCGCCTATCGCCCGGCGCGTGTCCTGATGCAGGATTTCACCGGCGTCCCGGCGGTGGTCGACCTTGCCGCCATGCGCGACGGCCTCAAGGCGCTCGGCGGGGATCCGCAGAAGATCAATCCGCTGGTGCCGGTCGACCTCGTCATCGACCACTCCGTCATAGTCGACGAATTCGGCACGCCACTGGCCTTTGCCAGGAATGTCGAGCTCGAATATGAGCGCAACGAAGAGCGCTATAAATTCCTGAAATGGGGCCAGCAGGCGTTCCGCAATTTTCGCGTCGTGCCGCCCGGCACCGGCATCTGCCATCAGGTCAACCTCGAATATCTCGGTCAGGTCGTCTGGACCAACACGGAAGACGGCGAAACCACCGCTTATCCCGACACCTGCGTCGGCACCGATTCGCACACCACCATGATCAACGGCCTTGGCGTGCTCGGCTGGGGCGTCGGCGGCATCGAGGCCGAGGCGGCGATGCTCGGCCAGCCGGTTTCCATGCTGTTGCCCGAAGTCATCGGCTTCCGCCTCACCGGCAAACTCAGGGAAGGCATCACCGCCACTGACCTGGTGCTGACCGTCACCCAGATGCTGCGCAAGAAGGGCGTCGTCGGCAAGTTCGTCGAGTTCTTCGGCCCGGGCCTGTCCAACATGACGCTGGCCGACCGCGCCACCATCGGCAACATGGCGCCCGAATATGGCGCCACCTGCGGCTTCTTCCCGGTCGATGGCGAGACCATCCGCTACCTCACAATGTCGGGCCGCGAGGAAAGCCGCATCGCCCTGGTCGAAGCCTATTCCAAGGCGCAAGGCATGTGGCGTGACGCCGGCTCGGCCGACCCTGTCTTCACCGACCTGCTCGAACTCGAGCTCGACAGCGTCGTGCCGTCGATGGCAGGTCCCAAGCGTCCCGAAGGCCGCGTTCCGCTCGAAGGCATTCCGGCCGGCTTCGCCAAGGCGATGGAGACCGAGTACAAGAAGGCTGCCGAAATCCACAAGCGCTATGCCGTCGAAGGCACCGACCATGATCTCGGCCATGGCGATGTCGTGATTGCCGCCATCACGTCCTGCACCAACACCTCCAACCCGAGCGTGCTGATCGGCGCCGGCCTCTTGGCGCGCAACGCCAACCGGCTCGGCCTCAAGCAGAAGCCGTGGGTGAAGACCTCGCTGGCGCCGGGCAGCCAGGTGGTCGCCGAATATCTGGAAAAGTCCGGCCTGCAGAAGGAGCTCGACCAGATCGGCTTCAACCTGGTTGGTTTCGGCTGCACCACCTGCATCGGCAATTCCGGCCCGCTGCCGGCGCCGATCTCCAAGACCATCAACGATAAGGGCCTGATCGCCGCCGCAGTGCTCTCCGGCAACCGCAACTTCGAAGGCCGTGTTTCACCTGACGTGCAGGCGAACTATCTGGCGTCGCCGCCGCTGGTGGTAGCCCATGCTTTGGCCGGCACCGTCACCAAGGACCTGACCACCGAGCCACTCGGCGAAGGCCGTGACGGCAAGCCGGTCTATCTCAGGGATATCTGGCCGAGTTCGGCCGAGATCCAGGAGTTCATCGAGAAGAACGTCACACGTGAGCTATTCGCCCGCAAATATGCCGACGTCTTCAAGGGCGACGAATACTGGCAGAACGTCAAGGCGCCGGAAGGCCAGACCTATGCCTGGGACGACAACTCGACCTATGTGCAGAACCCGCCCTATTTCGCCGGCATGACCTCCGGTTTCGGCAAGATCGGCGACATCAAGGGCGCGCGCGTGCTCGGCCTGTTCGGCGACAAGATCACCACCGATCACATCTCACCGGCGGGTTCGATCAAGGCCGCTTCCCCGGCCGGCAAATACCTCACCGACCATGGCGTCGGCGTTGCCGACTTCAACCAGTACGGCACAAGGCGCGGCAACCATGAGGTGATGATGCGCGGCACCTTCGCCAACATCCGCATCCGCAACCACATGCTGGGCGAGAACGGCCGCGAGGGCGGCTACACCATCCACTACCCGTCGAAGGAAGAGGAATCGATCTACGACGCGGCGATGAGATACAAAAAGGAAGGCGTGCCGCTGGTCATCTTCGCCGGCGTCGAATACGGCAACGGCTCCTCGCGCGACTGGGCAGCTAAAGGAACGAATCTCCTCGGTGTCCGTGCCGTCATCGCCCAGTCCTTCGAGCGCATCCATCGCTCCAACCTAGTCGGCATGGGCGTCATCCCCTTCGTCTTCGAGGAAGGCACCTCATGGGCCTCGCTCAACCTCAAGGGTGACGAGCTGGTCGAGATCGACGGCATAAGCACCATCAAGCCACGCCAGACGATGATCGCCAAGGTGACCTATGGCGACGGCACCGTGAAGAACGTGCCGATCATCTGCCGCATCGATACGCTGGACGAACTCGACTACTTCAAGAATGGCGGCATTTTGCAATACGTGCTGCGCGATCTGGCCGCGTAGCGGCCAGGGCTTAGGCAGTAGGGATTGGGCGGTAGCGGGGAACGACATCCCCTACTCCCTACTCCCTACTCCCTACTCCCTACTCCCTACTCCCTACTCCCTACTCCCTACTCCCTACTCCCTACTCCCTACTC
>NZ_JAMYUQ010000022.1:0-87994 GCF_040323095.1 Mesorhizobium sp. M0058 | reverse complement strand
CGCATACTGGCTACTCCATATTTCCTACTTCCTAGTTCCTTCTTCCTACTCCCTACTGCCTACTGCCTACTGCCTACTGCCTACTGCCTACTGCCTACTCATCATGGAGCACCACTATGACCACTGTCGCCTTCATCGGCTTGGGTAATATGGGCAATCCTATGGCCGCCAATCTGGTCAAGGCGGGTCATACGGTACATGGCTTCGACCTGATGCCGGAGAACCTGACCGTCGCGCGCGAGCATGGTGTCACCGTCATGGCTAATGCTGTTGCCGCGGTGAAGGACGTCGATGTCGTGATCACCATGCTTCCCGCCGGCAAGCACGTGCTCTCGGTCTACGAGGACATCGCACCCAAGGCCAAACCAGGCGCCCTGTTCATTGATTCCTCGACCATCGATGTCGAGTCGGCCCGCAAGGCGCATGCCGTAGCAAGGAAGCACGGGCTGCATTCGATCGACGCCCCCGTCTCCGGCGGCACCGGCGGTGCTGCTGCGGGAACGCTGACCTTCATGGCCGGCGGCGCCAAGGATGCCTTCGCCAAGGCCGAACCGGTCCTGAAGCCGATGGCAGGCCGCATCGTCCATTGCGGTGACGACGGCGCCGGTCAGGCAGCCAAAATCTGCAATAACATGATGCTCGGCATTTCGATGATCGGCGTCGCAGAGGCCTTCGTGCTGGCCGAAAAGCTCGGCCTCTCGCATCAGGCCCTGTTCGACGTTGCCTCGACCTCGTCGGGCCAGTGCTGGTCGCTGACCACCTATTGCCCGGTGCCGGGTCCCGTGCCGGCCTCACCCGCCAACCGCGACTACAAACCGGGCTTTGCCGCAGCACTCATGCTGAAGGACCTGAAACTGGCGCAGGAGGCGGCCCAAAGCGCCGGCGCGGTGACGCCAATGGGGGCCGAAGCGGCCCAGCTTTATGCGCTGTTCAACGCCCAGGGAAATGGCGGATCGGATTTTTCCGGCATCATAAATTTCCTTCGCGGCAGTTCTCTATAAGTTTCGAATTTGGCAGCGCTTTTCTCGATTTTTATTGCGCGGAAAAATTGCAAATTTAGATTTGCTTAAGCTCTCGATAACCCGGCGGTAACGATGTGCCTATATAACGGATGGCGAGGCGGACATATCGCATCCGCCCGGCGCTCCGGATCAGGTCTCGCGTACCGGAGCCCGTAAGTTTCGCAAGTGTATTGTTGGCGAAATGCCATGCGTATCTGGCAAAGCCGCGTTCCTATGGAGCGCGGTTTTTGCGTTTTGCAGTACTATACTGCTCGGTCTGAATTATTATTCCGATTGCAGCGTTCGGAATTGCCTCATGGCCTTTATTGACCAGCACGATCGGTGCGCTGACCCCGTCGACCCTGACGATAAGCAGGCGTACAGTCCGGGCGCCCTGTTTGCAAGGCGCCCGGCGCTCGTTCCATCTACTTCTTGCGCAAATCCGCTTGCGCCAGATCCAGCGCTTTGGCGATGCGATCGCAAGCCATGTCGATCGTCGCGCGGGTCCAGATCAGCGGCGGCGACAGGATCATCGTGTCGCCGGTGGCGCGCAGCATAAGGCCTTGCGCGATGGCGTGGTCGCGGACGGTGACGGCGGCACTGCCCGCCGGCAGGAACCGCTCCTTGGTCGCCTTGTCCTTGACGATCTCGATCGCGCCCATCAGCCCGATCGATCGCACCTCGCCGACCAGTTCGTGGCCGGCAATGCGCTCTTGCAGCGCCTGGGCGAAGTAAGGTCCGGTGTCGTTCCTGACCCTGTCGACCAGGCCTTCGCGCTCCATGATCTCGAGATTCTTCAGCGCCACCGCGCAGGCCACCGGGTGACCCGAATAGGTATAGCCGTGGTAGAATTCGCCGCCCTTTTCGACCAGCGTCGCCGCGATACGGTCGCCGACCAGCAGCGCCGACAGCGGCTGATAGCCCGAGGTCAGTGCCTTGGCCGTGGTGATGGTGTCAGCCTCGACGCCGAAGGTCTGCGCCGCAAACCATTCGCCGGTGCGGCCATAGCCGGTGATGACCTCGTCCAGCATCAAAAGCACATCGTATTTGCGGCAGATGCGCTGCACTTCCGGCCAATAGCTCATCGGCGGTATTTTCACCCCGCCCGCGCCCATCACCGGCTCGCCGATGAAGGCCGCCACCTTGTCGGCACCGGCTTCGAGGATGGCGTCCTCGACGGCCTTGGCCGCGCGCAGGCCGAAATCATGGTCGCTTTCGCCGGGCAGCGCCAACTCATAAGCATAGGGCATCATGACATGGACGATGTTGGGAACCGCCCCGCCGAGCTGCTTGTGCATCAAATCCATGCCGCCCAGCGACGTCCCGGCGACGGTCGAGCCGTGATAGGCCGACTTGCGCGAGATGATGCGGTTCTTCTCCGGCTTGCCTTCCAGCACCCAATAGTGGCGCACGAGCCGCAGCGCCGTGTCGTTGGCCTCCGAGCCGGAGGAGCCGTAGAAAACCTGGCTGATGCCCTTGGGCGCCAGCTCGGCCAGCTTCTTCGACAGCAGCACGGGCGTCGGCGTCGAGCATTTGAAGAAGGAATTGTAGTAGGGCAATTCCTTCATCTGCGCGTAAGCGGCGTCGGCCAGCTCGTCGCGGCCATAGCCGACATTGACGCACCACAGCCCGGCCATGCCGTCGAGTATTTCGGTGCCGTCGGCATCGTAGATGAACGGGCCGTTGGCGTGGGTGATGATGCGCGAGCCGGTCTCGCGCAATTCCTTGTGGTCGGTGAAGGGATGCAGATGATGCGCGGCGTCAATCTGCTGAAGCTGCTTCAGCGAATAGTTCTGGTAAGTCATGGGTTTGCTCTTTCCTCTGGAATCAAACCGGCAAGCTGCCGGGGCGACTTCGTCAGAGGACGGCGGGCGGCGAATAGCCGATGCGAGCGCACAGCCTGAGCAGTTCGGCGCGCAGCGTGCGCGGCGACGGTGTCACCGCGACCCCGAAGGCGCCGGATGTGCTCATGTAGACCATGGCGGCAGTCTATGCCGCCCGAGGCCCGAAATTCAAGCGGTGCCGCTCGATACCCTTTGCAGGAACACGTATTTCATGGCGGTTTGCGCCGCTTGCGGCCGGCGGTCGCCGCGCCCGCCATGGCCGCCTTCCGTCTCCTCGAAGAACAACGTCTTGCCGTGACCTGCTTCCTGCAGCTTCGCCGCCATCTTGCGGGCATGGCCGGGATGGACGCGGTCGTCGGCGGTTGATGTCGTGAGCAGCACCGGGGGATAGACGGCATCGGCCGAGACATGATGGTACGGCGAATAGGCGGCGAGCCACTTGGCTTCTTCCGGTTTTGCCGGATCGCCATATTCGCCGATCCACGAGGCGCCTGGCGGCAGTTCGGTGTAGCGCAGCATGTCGAGCAGCGGCACCTCGATGATGACGGCGCCGAACAGTTCGGGATGCTGCGTCAGGGAAACGCCGGTAAGCAGGCCGCCATTCGAGCCGCCCTGGATGCCGAGGGAAGCAGCCGTGGCGATGCCGCGCCTGACGACGTCCTGCGCCACCGCGGCGAAATCGTCGAAGGCAGTCTGGCGATTGCCCTTCAGCGCCGCCTGGTGCCAGGCCGGCCCAAACTCACCGCCACCGCGGATGCAGGCCTGCACATAGGCATTGCCCTTCTCCAGCCACAGCCTGCCGCGCACGCCGGCATAGCCGGGCAGCAGCGGTATTTCGAAGCCGCCATAACCATAGAGAAGCGTCGGTACCGGACCCTTCTGGTCGCGCCGCCTGACGACGAAATACGGGATCATGGTGCCGTCCTTCGAGCGCGCCTCGAACTGTTCGGAGACCAGCGGCGCGGCGTCGAACCGCGCCGGCTGCGATTTCACGGTGGCCAGCGTCACCCCGTCATCGTCCGACCAGATGATCGAACTCGGCGTCAGGAAATCGGTGAAGGAGAAGGAGACGCTGGAACCGAAATGCTCGGCATGCGCGATGCCGACATTGCCGTTCTCGGGCAGCGCCACCGGCTTCAGCGACCAGCGGTCGCCGCTGCGCTCGGCGATAACGACCTTGCCGCGCACATTGTCCATCAGATTGATGAACAGCCGGTCCTGAGTGCGGGCAATGCCGGCGACCGAAACACGGTGCGCTGGCGCGAGCATGGTTTCAACAGGGCCCAGGTCGCCGGTGTCGATCCAGTGTTCGAAATCGAAGGAATAGAGGGCGTCCGGCAAGCACTCAGTGCCGCCCGGCGCCGTCCATGGGCTGCGCACCCCGAACACGAACCGGCCCTTGAACAGCGCGGTGTCGGTGACATCGTCCGGCAGCGGGATGCGCCGGTTTTCGCCCGACGGCAGGCGCAGAAAACTGTGCGAGGAGAAGAAGGCGATCGTGCGGGCCAGAAACAAATACTGCCTGTCGCCATCATGCTCGACCCCCGCGCCGGCCGCGAGATCCTGCTTCTCGGCCTCGAAGATCGGCGTCGCCTCCTCCAACCGGGTGCCGCGCTTCCACAGCTTGACGACGCGCGGATAACCGGACTGGGTCTTGTCGTCTTCATTGAAGGCAGCCGAGACAATGACCGTGTCCCTGTCCAGCCAGGAAAAGCCGGATTTCGAGGCGGGAGCGCGGAAGCCGCCCTCGATGAAGGATTTGGTCTCGATGTCGAATTCGCGCATCTCGCTGGCATCGCCGCCATCCGGCGACATCGCCACCAGGCAAAGGTTGAAATCGGGGTAAAGGCGGCTGGCGCCGCTGAACACCCACTTCACCCCCTCCTTGGCCGACAGCACGTCGAAGTCGATGATCGTCTCCCACACGGGCTTTTCGGTCTTGTAGGAGGCGACCGTCGTGCGGCGCCAGAGGCCGAGCACATTGGTCTTGTCCTGCCAGAAATTATAGACTTGGCCGTTGAGCGCGGCGCCCACAGCGATGTTGTCTTCGGCCGTCATCAGGTCGAGCGCCGTCTCGAAGGCCGCCTGGTAGGACGGATCGCCCTGTAGTTCGGCCACGGTGATCTCGTTCTGGCGATGCACCCAGTCGAGCGATTCCTTGCTGGTCCGGTCCTCCAACCAGAGGAACTTGTCCTCCACGGTGGCATCCGTCTGGCGTTTTGTCGTCGATTGGGTCACGCATGGTCTCCAGGCTAGTGGCGGGCAGCCCTGCCTACATCGCGTTGCAAGCGGTTTTATTCAAGATGGTACGTCAGGTCATCGGGGGAATGCGGCCTCAAACCATCCGCCGGCGCAGGACCGTGGCCACAGCCAGTGCCAGACAAATCGTGCCCAGCGTGATCGGCAGGCCGGAGGCGCCGATCACATCCATGACGCCACCCGCCAGCGGCGGCACCACGATGCCGCCGACGCCCCACATCAGGGAGAAGGCGGCATTGCCGGCGACCAGCGCCGAGCCGGTAAAGCGGTCGCCGAGCTCGATGATCGACATGGTGTAGATGCCATAGGAGACCGCGCCCCAGATAAAGACGCAAGGCCAGATCAGCGGCGTCTCGATGAGCAGCGGCAACAGGGCGCAGCCCAGCACCGTCACCACGACGCAGATGAATCGCACCAGCCGCGCCGTCAGCCGTTCCGCCAGCAAGCCGAGCGGCACCTGCATGGCGATGTTGCCGGCGATCATCACCGACAGCAGCGCCGACATGCGCGCTTCCGCGATGCCATAGTGCGTGCCGTAGACCGGCAGCAGCGCCAGCACGCCCTGTTCGAAACCGGCGGCAACGACCACCGCCGACAGCAGTAGCGATGCCAGTGGCACGAAGCCCATGACCGAAACCCTGTGCCCGGCTTCGTCGACCTTCGGCAGTCGCGGCAGCACCAGCGCCAGGCAGGCGCCGCAGAAGATGAAGGCGGCGATCCCCACCAGGAATGGCGGCCATCCCACGGTGCCGACAGCGAGCAGGCAGAGCGGCCCGGCAGCGAAGCCGGCCGAGATGATGGTTGAATAGACACCCATGACGCGACCGCGGCGCGATGGCGGCGCCAGTGCAATGACCCAGATTTCGCTCAAGACATAGAGCGGATTGGTCACCACCCCGATCAAGAAGCGCAGAGGAAACCACAGATAGACATTCTGCGTCCAGCCGATCAGCGCAAGCACAATAGCCGAAAGCGCCGCGCAGGTAAGCGCGGTGCGCCCTGCCCCGAACCGGCGCGCCAGTGCCGGGATCAGCGGCGACGAGACAATGAAGCCGATCGGCGTCATTGCCGCCGAGAGCCCGATGATGGCCGGCGAAACGCCTTGGCGTTGCAGGATGAAGCTCAGCAGCGGATAGGACAGGCCTTGCGCGATGGCGAACACCGAGACGGTCGCGATCACGCCGCTGATCGCCGCCCACTGCATCTTCTCGTTGTCAGCTTCCGCCAGGTTCATCATTGGCACCTAAACCAGGTTCAGGACTAGCTTTTCTGTCCGACGCGGGTAAGCCCCGCCCCGCGAAAAACCGTTTGCTCCAGACAAGGCCTGTCATGAGTTTGGGCCTGTCAGGAGTTTTTGGGCCGTCAGGAGTTTTGGCGCTTGAACGATCGATAGAGCGCGAAGCTCACCAGCAGCGCGTCGAGTCCGGCGATCACCACCGGCAGACCGAGCGGACCGATGATCTGCATCAAGGCACCGGCGCCAGGCGGGCCGACAATGCCGCCGGCGCCCCACATCAATGCGAAGGCGGCGTTGCCGGCGACCAGCACGGTTCCCCTGAAGCGGCTGCCGAGTTCCACCAGCGCCATGGTGTAGACGCCGTAGCCGACAGCGCCCATGACGAGAAGGACGAGCCAGATCGCCGGCGTCGTGATCAGCAACGGCAGCAAAACCGCGCAGGTCGTTGTCGCCAACGCACAGAAGATGATCATCGCCCGCCCGCCGAAACGCTCGGCCAGCAGGCCGAGCGGGATTTGCAGGAAGATGTTTCCCAGCGACAGTGCCATCACCAGGGCCGCCAGCGTCCTTTCGGGCAGGCCATAGGCGGCACCGAAGACCGGCATCAAAGCGTAGGTGCCCTGCTGGACCGCCGCCGAAACCAGCACGGCAAACAACAGCGCCGGCGCCAGCCTGGCGAAACCGAAAAAGCCGCCGGGCAATTGGCCGTCATCCTCGAAGCCGGCGAGGCTTGACGAAACAGCACGAAGGATCGCGGCGCACAGGATGAAGCCGGCCATGCCGACCAGGAAAGGAACCCAGCCCGATATCCCAACCGCGGTCAGGACCAAAGGCCCCGCAGCATAGCCAGCGCCCAGCACGGTGTTGAATGCCCCCATCACCCTGCCGCGGCGCGACGGCGGCGCCAGCGACAGCGCCCATACTTCGCCCAGTATATAGAGCGGGTTGATGACGATACCGATGATGAAGCGGATGACGAACCAGCCCACCCAGTCCTGCAGGTAGCCGATGCCGAGGAAGCACAGCGCCCCAATCAATGAGCAACCCACAGCCAGGTTGCGCGCGCCGACCAGCCGAACGGCTGCCGGCACGAACGAGGCCGAAAGGATCAGGCCAAGCGGCATCATCGCTGCCGACAAGCCGATCAGCGCCGGCGACATGCCTTGCTTCTGCATCAGCAGCGTAAACAGCGGCGAGCTCAGCCCTTGCGCCGCACCGAACATCGCGAGGGCGGCAGTTACGCCGGCAAGCGCCGCCCATTGCGTCCCCGCTTCGCCATCGCTCGAACCGGTCGCAGCCATGATGCCTTCCACATGAATTGCCGGCCCGATCCAGCGGCAAACCATTGAGCTAGCGGTTCGATTTAGGGAAAGGAAGGGCCGCGCCTGAAATCCCCTTGCGCCAAGAGCCGCAGTGGGCGCGTCCTGTCCGCCAATCCCCGGCAAGGTTGTCAGCTATCGGACTGCCGTTCGGGCATGTCGCTTCCCTCGTCCTAGTGGTCGCCGCCTCCGCAATGGCCGGACAGCCGCCGGTCCATTATGCCGCCCGCTACCAGCATCGTACGAGGACCATCATGACCGCCGCCCTGCATCCAGCCGAACCGCCTTTGGCAGCCGACCGTGCCCGTCGCGGTGGCCGTGCGGGCAAGCGCGCCGGCGGCTCGGCCGCCTTCGAACAGCCGGCTTTTCGACAACTGAGAAATCCGCTGACGCCGACCAAGCTGATCTCGGACGACGAGCTGGAATCGATCCACCTCGCCTCGCTGCGCGTCTTGAGGGAAATAGGCGTCGACGTGCTGCATGACGAAGCGCGCCGCATCATGAAGGAAAATGGCGCTGATGTCCGCGAGGGCAGCGAGCGCGTGCGCTTCGACAGCGACATGATCCTCGATCTCATCTCCAACTGCCCGTCGGAATTCACGCTCCATGCCCGCAACCCGGCGCACAATGTGCGCTTCGGCGGCAACAATGTGATCCTGTCGATGATGGCGTCGGCACCGAACTGCTCCGACCTCGATCGCGGCCGCCGTCCGGGCAACCAGCAGGACTACCGCAACTTCCTGCGCCTGGCGCAGATGCACAACATCCTGAACTGCACCGGCGGTTATCCAGTCGAGCCGACCGACATCCATCCTTCCGTGCGCCACCTCGAATGCATCCGCGACCTCGCCACGCTGACCGACAAGGTGTTCCACATCTATTCGCTCGGCAAGGAGCGCAATGTCGACGGCATCGAGATCGCCAGGATCGCCCGCGGCATCAGCCATGAGCAGATGCTCGAAGAGCCGTCCGTCTTCACCATCATCAACACCAATTCGCCGCTGAAACTGGATGTGCCGATGATGGAAGGCATCATCCAGATGTCGAGCAAGGGTCAGGTCGTCGTCATCACGCCCTTCACCCTGTCCGGCGCGATGGCGCCGGTGACCATCGCCGGTGCGCTGGTGCAGCAAAATGCCGAGGCGCTGTCCGGCATCGCCTTTGCCCAGATGGTGAGAAAGGGCGCGCCGGTTGGCTATGGCGGCTTCACCTCGAATGTCGACATGAAGTCAGGCTCGCCGGCCTTCGGCACGCCTGAATATATGAAGGCGCAGCTTGTCGGCGGCCAGCTTGCCCGCCGTTACAAGATCCCCTACCGCACCTCCAATACCTGCGCCGCCAACACGGTCGACGCGCAGGCAGCCTATGAAAGCGTGTTCTCGCTGTGGGGCGCCATCCAGGGCGGCGGCAATCTGATGATGCACGGCGCCGGCTGGCTCGAAGGCGGCCTGCGCTGTTCCTACGAGAAGACCATCCTGGACATCGACCTGTTGCAGATGGTGGCCGAGTTCCTCACCCCGCTCGACCTGTCCGACGAAGCGCTCGGCTTCGACGCCATCCAGTCGGTCGGCCCCGGCGGCCATTTCTTCGGCACCCAGCACACGCAGGACCGCTACAAGACAGCCTTCTACTCGCCTATCCTCTCCGACTGGCGCAATTTCGAGACCTGGGCCGAAGCCGGATCGCCGACCGCGCTGGAAAAGGCCAACAAGGTCTGGAAGGAGCGGCTGGCATCCTACGAGGAACCCTATATGGACCCGGCGATCCGTGAAGAGCTCAACGACTTCGTCGAAAAGCGCACGTCCGAAGGCGGCGCGCCGACCGATTTTTGATCAATGTTGTTGATGAACTGATCATTCGTATGGATCTGATGAACAGTCGACCCCCACGCCCACGCGCTGCGCCCGACACCTCTCCCCCGATCGACGGGGGAGAGGAAAGGCGCGAAGTTATGCGGGCTGGCTCCCTTCCTCTCCCTCCGGAGGGGGGAGAGGTGGCGCCGCGAAGCGGCGACGGAGTGGGGGAAGGCGCTGGTCAAACCCGCAGTCGCCGCAAGAATGGCACTACCCTGCGAGCCAGAAAACTTAGACAAGGTGACAATCAGGCCGAAGCTCTGCTTTGGCTTGAGTTGAAAGCCCGCAAACTTGGCGGCTACAAATTCACGCGACAGTTCTCTATCGGACCATACTACGCAGACTTCGCCTGCCGCGAAAAATGGCTTGTCGTGGAAATCGACGGCCATCAACACGCCGGCAGCTCCTATGACCGTCGCCGTGACGATTTCATGCGCGCGCAAGGCCATTCGATCCTGCGTCTCTGGAACCATGACGTCCTGAACCATCGCACTTCCGTCTGCGACACCATCCTTGCCGCGCTTGATGGCAGGTTGGCCGAGAACGTCGCTGCGGCCGATCTCCGCTTTGTTTTCACGCCCCGCCCACTCGATTCAATCTCTTAAAAAACGGACCTATCTCTCATGAAATCTCACGTTAAAGCGGTTGTCATTGGCGGCGGCGTCGTTGGCTGCTCGGTGCTCTATCACCTGGCCAAGGCCGGCTGGACCGACATCATGCTGATCGAGCGTTCCGAGCTCACCTCCGGCTCGTCCTGGCACGCAGCCGGCGGCTTCCACACGCTGAACGGCGATCCCAACGTCGCCAAGCTGCAGGCCTATACGGTGCAGCTCTACAAGGAGATCGAGGAAATCTCCGGCCAGTCCTGCTCGCTGCATCTGACCGGCGGCGTGATGATGGCCGATACGCCCGAGCGCATGGATTTTCTGCGCCTGGCCCACGGCAAGGGGCGCTATCTCGGCATGGACACCGAACTGATCACGCCCTCCGAAGCCAAGGCGATGTTCCCGCTGATGGACGAGACCAATTTCGTCGGCGCCATGTGGGATCCGGTCGAAGGCCATCTCGATCCCTCCGGCACGACGATCGCCTACTCCAAGGCGGCCAAGAAGCTGGGCGCCGAGATCGTGCTGCGCAACCGCGTCGTCGAGCTGACGCAGGAAGTTGACGGCACCTGGAACGTCGTCACCGAACAGGGCACCGTCCACGCCGAGCATGTCGTCAACTGCGGCGGCCTGTGGGCGCGCGAGATCGGCCGCATGGTCGGGGTCGAACTGCCGGTGCTGGCCATGGAGCACATGTACCTGCTCACCGAGCCGATGCCCGAGGTCGAGGAGTTCAACAAATCGACCGGCCGCGAGATGATCGGCGTGCTCGACTTCAAGGGCGAGATCTACACCCGCCAGGAGCGCAACGGCATCCTGCTCGGCACCTATGAAAAGGCCTGCAAGCCATGGTCGCCGGTCAACACGCCGTGGGATTTCGGCCATGAACTGCTGCCGCCCGACCTCGACCGCATCGCCCCGTCGCTCGAGATCGGCTTCAAGCATTTCCCCGGCATCGAGAAAGCCGGCATCAAGCAGATCATCAACGGCCCCTTCACCTTCGCGCTTGACGGCAACCCGCTGGTCGGGCCGGTGCAGGGCCTGACCAATTTCTGGTGCGCCTGCGCCGTCATGGCCGGCTTCAGCCAGGGCGGCGGCGTCGGCCTCGCGCTGTCCAACTGGATGGTGCATGGCGATCCCGGCTTCGACGTCTGGGGCATGGATGTCGCCCGCTTCGGCGAGTGGGCCGGCCTGCGCTACACCAACGCAAAGGTGCGCGAAAACTATTCGCGCCGCTTCTCCATCCGCTTCCCCAATGAAGAGCTGCCGGCTGCGCGTCCGGCGCAGACGACGCCGCTCTATGACACGATGCTCGCCAACAACGCCGTCATGGGCGATAGCTGGGGCCTGGAGACCCCGCTGTGGTTCGCGCCGAAGGGCAAGGAGCCGAAGGACGTCGTCTCCTTCCACCGCTCAAACGATTTCGGTCCTATCGGCGAGGAAGTGAGCGCCACGCGCGAACGCGTCGGCGTCACCGAAATCGCCAACTTCGCCAAATACGAAGTGTCGGGACCTGCGGCTGAGGATTTCCTCAACCGGCTGATGACCAACCGCATGCCGAAGATCGGCCGCATCGTGCTGACGCCGATGATCAACGAGTTCGGCAAGCTGATCGGCGACTTCACCATCGCCAAGGCAGGCGAAGACAGATTTATGATCTGGGGTTCGTCCGCCGCGCAGAAGTACCACATGCGCTGGTTCGAGAAGCATCTGCCGAAGGATGGTTCGGTGCGCATCCACCGCTTCGATCAGACGCTCGTCGGCCTGTCGATCGCCGGTCCGAAATCGCGCGACCTCTTGCAGAAGCTGGTCGATGTCGACATCTCGACCAAGGCGTTTCGCTTCATGGATTTCCGCGAAATGGCGGTCGGCGGCGCGCCCTGCATGGTCAACCGCATCACCTATACCGGCGATCTCGGCTACGAGATCTGGATGGCGCCGGCCTATGAGCGCCTGGTCTACAAGGCCATCAAGGACGCCGGCGAGGAGTTTGGCCTCGTCGATTTCGGCATGCGCGCTTTGCTCTCCATGCGCCTGGAGAAGAACTTCCCGACGTGGTACCGCGAGCTGCGCCCGATCTACGGCCCGTTCGAAGGCGCGATGGACCGTTTCATCAAGCTGGAGAAGAACGACTTCATCGGCCGCGAAGCCGCCGCCAAAGAACAGGCGGAAGGGCCGAAACTGCGCCGTGTCTCCTTCATTGTCGATGCGGCCGACGCCGATGTCATGGGCGACGAGCCGATCTGGGCCAAGGTCGGCAAGGACTATGGCACGGTGGAAAAGCCGCATGGCTATGGCGCGCCGCGCTTCGATACGGCAGGCAAGGAAGTGCGTGGCTCAAAGGCTGCCGAAGGCGCTTCCGCCGTGCGCGGCATCGTCGACGGCGACTGGCGCGTGGTCGGCTGGGTCACCTCGGGCGGTTATGCGCACTATGTGCAGAAGTCGATGGCGCAGGGCTATGTGCCGGCGGCACTCGCCGAGGACGAAAGTGCCGGACTGTTCGAGATCGAGATCCTCGGCCACCGGCGTCCGGCGCGTATCAATGTCGAGGCGCCCTTCGACCCCAGCGGCGAGAAGATGCGGACCTGAAAAGGCGACAGGGAGCGTGAGATCGTGTAAGGGGCCTTCGGCAGTTGGCCGCAGGCATTTCCCTCGATGAGAAGACGATCCCCTTGCAGTATCTAGAGAAATGGACGGACTGGCTCGGCGAAGGCAAGGTCGGTCCCTTCAACGCCGCACTGGTCTGCGTCGCGGTCTATTGCGTCGTCCAGATCGTGGTGATGGCGCTGCTGTCCCATGTCGTGGGAACCGGTGTCGGCGTCGACGATTCCGAACAGCTGATGTACATGCGCTACCTCTGGGCTGGCTATGGCGGCTCGCAGCCGCCGCTCTACACCTGGCTCGCCCGCCTCGTCGCCGCCGTGGTCGGAACGAACATCCTCGCGCTCAAGATCGTGAAGTACCTACTGATCGGAGCGGCGCTGGCGTCGGTTTTCATCGCTGTCCGCCGCCTGGGCTATTCCAGCCGCGCTGGCGCCGCCGCATTGTTCGGCCTGCTGTTGTTTCCGCAGATGGTGTGGGAGATGCAGCACGCCCTCACCCACTCGATCGCCGCTTTCTGTTTTTCAGTGGTGCTGTTTCTTGCGCTCGTTGAACTGGTGCAGCGGCGTTCCCTGGCCACCTATGTGCTGTTTGGCGTGGCGATGGCCGCCGCCATCCTGTCGAAATACAACAACGCGATCTTTCTCGGCGCGCTGATCCTGTCCACCCTGTCGCTGCGCGAAACGCGCGGCGTCATCCTCAACCGCCGGTTTTCGATCAGCCTTGTCGTGGCGGTGCTGCTTTGCCTGCCGACGCTCTACTGGAACCTGACCTACACCGACCAGCTGCTGTCGCACAGCGGCGGCTTCGGCATGGGCAGAGGAGAAAGCGCCATACAAACCGCATTCTACGGAATGCGCGGACTGGGCAAGGCTATCCTGTATTTCGCCGTGTTGCCGGCCGGCATATTCGTCGCGGCTTTGCTCATCGCATGGAAAAAGCCGGCGCCGGCTCTGCAACCGGCGCCATGGACCGAGAAACTGGTGTGGCGCACCATCGCTTTTGCCCTGGCGATGACCATCGTGCTCGTCCTGGCGAGCGGGACGACGCAATTTCGCGATCGCTGGATGCTTCCCATTCTTGTGTTGCTGCCGGTCGCGCTGGCCTTGCGGATGGATGCCAGAGGCGACAAGGGAAGGAAGGTGCAGGACGTCGTCGTCTTTGTCGGCGCAACGCTTGCCATCCTCGTGCTGCCGGTGACCTGGTACACGCACCTCAATGGCGGCGACAGCCGCGGCAGCATCGTGCGTGTCGACTACCAGTCGCTCTATGGCCAGCTGACGGCAAACGGTCCGGTTCGCACGGCGATATCGAGCTGGCACTGGGTGGGAAATCTGCGTCTTGTCGATCCCGATCTGGTCGTGCTCGACGACGAGATGCCGGACTTCGGCCATTTGCTGATCGAGCCGGCGGTGCTCGTGATGGCCAATGACAAGGAACCTCCCGAGGGCATCCTGCGGGCCTTGAGCGAGGCCGGCTATGTCGCTGACGGCTCGCCGCAGCAGTTGGTCGTTCCGATGCTGTTCGACAGCGAGCCGCCCACCCGCACGCTGACGGTCACGCGGCTGAAGAAAGCGGCCGCGGGCGCAGCGCCACAGTAAGTCGGCAGGGAGGCGTCGGGTGGAGAAACAAGGGTTCGGTCGTCATCGCAAGATCATGCCGTTCGAGCCCGGCTCCGTCGAAGCCTTGCGCGAAACATCGCGCCAGAAGGCGGCGTCGCTGAACCAGCATGTGCTGGGCTATGGCGCGCTGGCTGAAGCCGAATGGCAAGCGGCAGGCATCGCCGCGCCCGATCTTGCCGCGATGCGCAAATACCGGCTCGAGCGCCTCCGCGCCGAACTGAGGCGCCGAAACTACGCCGGCGCGCTGCTCTACGACCCCGTCAACATCCGCTACGCCACCGATTCGACCAACATGCAGCTGTGGGTCGCGCACAATCCGACCCGCCACTGCTTCGTCGCCACTGAGGGACCCGTGGTGCTGTTCGACTATTTCTCCTGCGAGCATCTGTCCGATCATTCCGGCGTCGTCGACGAGGTGCGGCCGGCAGTGTCGTGGATGTATCTCTATGGCGGCGAGCTGACCGAGCACAAAGTCCGCCGCTGGGCGGCCGGCATCGCCGATCTGGTCAAGGAGCATGGCGGCGGCAACAGCCGCATTGCGGTCGACCACATCAACCCGGAAGGCGTCGAGGAACTCGCCCGCCTCGGCATTTCTATCGGCAATGGCGAAGCGGTGATGGAAAATGCGCGGCTGATCAAATCGCCGGACGAGATCCTCGCCATGCGCCGCGCAATCGTCGCTTGCGAAGCGGCGATGGGTGAAATGGAGAAGGCGCTGACGCCGGGCATTTCCGAAAACGAATTGTGGGCCGAACTCCACCGCGGCAACATTGCGCGCGGCGGCGAATGGATCGAAACCCGGCTGCTTGCCTCGGGACCGCGCACCAATCCGTGGTTCCAGGAATGCTCGTCGCGGGTGATCGAAGCAGGCGACCTCGTCGCCTTCGACACCGACCTGATCGGTCCCTACGGCTTCTGCGCCGATCTCTCCCGCACCTGGCTTTGCGGTGACGCCAGGCCGTCGAACGAGCAGCGCGACCTGTTCCGCATCGCCGCCGACCAGATCGCCCACAACACGCAATTGATGCAGCCCGGCATGTCCTTTCGCGACCTGGTCGAACGCTCCGTGGTGCCGCCCGGAGATTGCTTCCCGACACGCTACGGCGTGCTCTATCACGGCGTCGGCCTCGCCGACGAGTATCCAACCCTGCCACATGCCAGCGAATGGACGCCGGACACGCCCGATGGCGTGCTGGAGCCGGGAATGGTGCTGTGCGTGGAAAGCTATATCGGCCGTCTCGGCGGCCATGAGGGCGTCAAGATCGAGGAACAGATCCTGATCACCGAGACCGGTAACGAGCAGCTTTCAACCTACCCGTTGGATGCGAGGCTGCTCGGCTGATCCGGCAAGCGCCTCGCGCAGAGCCTTGAGCGTCTTTTCCGGCGTCGTCCTGGCGGTGATGTAGGGCAGGCCTTTGCGCCTTGCCGTCCAGCCGACGACCTTCACGGCGTTTGCCGCAGGTTCGAAACGCTGCGCCAGCGCCCAGCTCTCACAGTCGATGGCAGCTATATCCGCCTTGCCCTCGGCGACCGCGACGATCGAGCCGCGATGGCCACCGCTTTCGCTGCGCGAGGAAAAGATATCCAGGCTTTCGCCGGCGGCCTGCAGATCGCGCGTCAGCGCGATGATGCCCGACATCGAATCGAGGCTGTTGTAGGTAAAACACTTGCCACGCATCAGATCGAGCGGCAGCAAGGCTTTGCCATCCGCGGGCGAGCGAACCTCCGGTCCCTCGCCCGTCCGCATCACCAGCGCGCTCGAATAGAGTTCGCCTTCGCCGCCCTCGTAAGCGTCGTAGCTCGGCTGGCCGACCACCTGCACATGCTTGCTCAGGCCGAGTTCCATCGGCCCCCAGCAGGTCTGCGCGAACAGCAGCGCCGGATGCAGCCAAAGCTGGTGATGGTCGAGTTCGTCCGGCGGCAGTGTCGCCGGATCGGGCGCGATCAGTCTGCCCTCGGCGTCGTGGATACCGCCCGGCACCCGCGGCAGGTCGCCATTGCGGCGCACGATTGTCTGCGGCCCATCGACGCCCTTGTGCCGAAAAGCATCGCGCAACGCTGCCCATTGCGCGTCGACCTCGCCGCGCACTTCGGGCCAGTCATACATCGGCAATGCCGCAACCAAATCACTCATGCCGACACTCAATCATCATGGCTCGGGAAAGGATCGCAAAAACGCGGCGTCCAATCAGAATTGGCCGACACGGGTTCGGGAAGTCCGGGGATTATTCCTTCGGCGGCTCGGCCGGAACCGGCGCGCTGCCAAGCCCGCTGATGCTGCGCGCCCTGATGCGCGGCTTGAACGCCCTGCCCGGCTCGGGCTGGCGGCGCAGCACCGGGTGCACGATCGGCTCCTTGGCCTTGAAGGCGTAGGCTTTGATCAGTGCGAAATAGTTCGGATAGGCGTAGCCATTGTTCATCCGCAGCCACTCGTCGCGGCGGTCGGCAAACAGTTTTGGCAGCCTGTACCAGGCAACGGTCGGGGTCTTGTGGTGAACGAAGTGCAGATTGTTGTTGAGGAACAGGAACGACAGCGGCGAGCGCTCGATGATCACCGTGCGTCCTTCAGGGTGCTCGGACCACTGATGTTCGGCGAAAGTCCGGACCGCGATCAGCGACTGGCCGAGCCAGACCGGCACCAGAATGTAGAGCCATACCGGAATGCCGAAGCCGAACTGCACGATCGGCACCACGATGGCGAGGCCGATCGCATGCAGCAGCCATGCCTTGCCGATCACCTTATCGCCGGCAATCACATGCCTGGCGTCGTCGACGAAGAAACCGATGCAGGACAGCCAGGGGCCGAGAAAGAAACGGCCGGCCATGGTGTTGTTGATCTTGAGCAGGAATTTCATCGTCGGCGGCAGATCGTCATGCATCCACAACGCCTGGTAATAGCTCTCGGGATCGTCGAGCGGATCGGTCAGGCGCTCGTCGGCGTGGTGGCGCAAATGGAGCGTCTTGAAGCGACGGAACGGCCAGACCAGGCCGATCGGCAGGAAGACGAAGGCTTCGTTGATGAGCGCGCTGCGCGTCGGATGGCCATGCAGCACTTCGTGCATGATCGACGACTGCAAGGCTAGGATGAAGCCGAGGAGAAGAAGTGCCGGGATCGGATAAGAGGGCCAGAGCAGGAGCCCGGCAGCGAGCCACATTCCGTAACAGAAGAAAGCGAGGACCACGGTCGGCCACTCGATGGCCGCTGCGTCGCGTCGCTTGATGCGCTTGCCTGTCATGCTATCGACCACTGTCCCTCAGTCGCCGGAATTGTTCCTGACAGCATAGTGTCAGGAGAAGCGATTCCGCTCAACGAGACAAAGTGTACAAAATGTTGCGATTGCGCATTTTTGACCGCAGATGTTATACATTGTAAACAACCCTACGGATTCATTTACGCTGGAAGTGCTGATTCGACGGCTCGGGCGCAAATTTTTCCTAAGAGAGTGCGGAGAACGAACAGTGGACAAACGGGACCTTTCGGCAATCTTCCGGGAGCGCCTGAAGCTGCTCCTGACACGGTCCGATCTCAACCAGTCAGCTTTCGCGTCAGCAGTCGGCATCGACCGGTCGGCGCTGTCGCAACTGATGTCCGGCGCCTCGACGCGCCTGCCACGCGCCGAAACGCTGCTCAACATCGCCGCCGAATTCAAGATCTCGCTGGACTGGCTGCTCGGCCTCTCCCAGGACGAAGGCGTCACCGGCGAAATCCGCGAAAGCCTGGAGATCGAAGAGGCGCCCGACGGCTTCGACCGCACGCTGCTCGCCAAATGGTTCGCGGAAGCCGCAGGCACCAAGATCCGCTATGTGCCGGCCGGCATTCCCGATCTCCTGCGCACACGCCAGCTGGTCGACTACGAAGCCAACATCACCAACCGCAGCCGTCTGGCGCAGGCCAGCGAGACGCAGTACCGCATCGAGTACAACCGGCGCCCTGAGACCGATATGGAGGTCTGCATGCCGCGCCACACGCTGGAGATTTTCGCCCGCGGCCTGGGCGTCTGGGACCGCTTTCCCGAGGCTGACCGCCGGCAGCAGCTTGCCCATATGGCGACGCTGCTTGACGATCTCTACCCCACCTTCCGCCTGTTCCTCTATGACGGCCGCATGCGCTATTCGATCCCGCTGACAATCTTCGGTCCCTACCGCGCCGCCATCTATGTCGGCGACATGTATGTCGTGCTGAATGCCACCCAGCCGGTACAGGCGCTGACCCAGCATTTCGACAATCTGATCCGGGCCGCCGACATCAACCCGCATGAGGCCGCCGCCTACGCGCGCAATCTGGCCGGCGCGTCATTTCCATCGGGTTCTGCCTGATCGCCAACGCCCCGGAAAGGTGAACCGCGCGGCAATTGCAGGTCGCAAACACATTGACTGGACATAAAGACTTCTTTATATCCTTATTCCATTCAAAATCTGAAAGCCGATCCGATGACCGCGAACAATCCCATCGATGCTCTGCTGGCCGAAAAGGGCGTGCTGCTCGCCGATGGCGCCACCGGCACCAATCTGTTCGCCATGGGTCTGGAGGCCGGCGAAGCGCCGGAGTTGCTGAACGAGACAGCGCCCGACACCATCACCAGCCTGCACCAGAATTTCGTCGACGCCGGCGCCGATATCATTCTCACCAACTCGTTCGGCGGCACGCGGCACCGGCTGAAGCTGCACCATGCGCAGGACCGCGTGCATGCGCTGAACAAGCGCGCCGCCGAGATTGCCCGCGCGGTCGCCGACAAGGCCGGCAGGAAAGTCATCGTCGCCGGCTCGGTCGGTCCGACCGGCGAGTTGCTGGTGCCGCTCGGCGCCATGACCTATGACGAAGCGGTCGAGGCTTTTGCCGAGCAGATCGAGGGTCTCAAGGAAGGCGGCGCCGAAGTCGCCTGGATCGAGACCATGTCTGCGCCGGACGAAATCCGTGCCGCGGCGGAAGCCGCCATTCGCGTCGGCCTGCCCTACACCTATACCGGTTCGTTCGACACTGCCGGCCGCACCATGATGGGCCTGCTGCCCAGGGATATCCACGGCGTCGTCGACGGACTTTCAGAGACGCCGCTCGGTGTCGGCGCCAATTGCGGTGTCGGCGCCTCCGACATCCTGGCCTCGCTGCTCGACATGACCGAGGCGAAGCCGGAAGCGACGGTGATCGTCAAGGGCAATTGCGGCATTCCCGAATTTCGTGGCACCGAGATCCATTATTCCGGCACGCCGGAGCTGATGGCCGACTATGTCCGGCTGGCGGTGGATGGCGGCGCGAAGATCATCGGTGGCTGCTGCGGCACGTCGTTCCAGCACCTTGCCGCCATGCGCAAGGCGCTCGACGCGCACACCAAATCCGAACGCCCGACCGTCGCGGCGATCGTCGAGCGCATCGGTCCGATGCGCAACAAGGTGGCGACGGAAAACACCGCCGAGACCAGCGAAGCCCGCCGCGAACGCCGCCGCAGCCGGGCCTGATATCGAACTTATTCGCTGTTTTCAGCGTAACGCGATAGCGCCGTCTTGAAATCCAGGGCGGTGCTGTCGGCGCTTTCATTCATCGTCACCAGGTCACCCGACGACTGCGGATTGCCGATCTGCTCCAGCATGACACGAAAGCGGTCATTGGTCAGCGCCGACTTTGCGGTATTCCGGGCTGCGTCGACGTCATCCATGATGCGCCTGGATTCTGGCGACAGCGTTCCCGACGCCTGCGTGTGTCTCACCGCCGGCGTCGTGTTTCCAATGTTCATGATCTGCAATTCCCGGCTCCCCAAGCCCAGTCCCGACCCCATGCAATAATAGCAGGGCATTGCGATGACGTTCCGGAAAAGCCGCGCAATTTAACGATCAGGCGGATCATCTGTGCGCTTCGGATCAATCGATCCGAAAAAAGGCCGGCAGGGTTTCCCCCGCCGGCCTGCCTCACCCGCCCGTAGCCGGTTCCCCGTATCAGAACGACCCCCGTCTGAAAGGAACCGGCGTTATTGCCACTACCGGTTACCGCCCAGCGCCGAGGCAAGGCGCACAAGCGAAAGGAACTCGGACCTGTACCCAAACAGGTCGGCTCCTCGGGCGGCGGTGGCAATCTCCATGATCTTGTCGTAGCCGAACTTCGCGGTCGCATCCTCGTCGCGCAGCTTCTGGCCGAAGGCGGCGACAGCGACGGAGAAACGCTGGTCGGTGCTGGCCTGGTCGAAGGACGCGACCTCGTTGGCCGAGGTCACCGGCGTGGTGATCAGCTTCGAGACGTCTTCGTTCGGCAGCTTGTAGCGGATTTTCACAAAGGCATATTCGTCGGCATTGGCGACGCCGCCATTGTTGACCGTCGCCTGGCCGTAGCGCAGCGGATCCATCTGCTCGCCGCCACTGCCCTTCGGCGTGATCTCGTAGATGGCGGTCACCGAATGACCGGAGCCGATATCGCCGGCATCGACGCGGTCATTGTTGAAGTCCTCGCGGTTCAAGGCGCGGGTTTCATAGCCGATCAGCCGGTACTCCGAGACCTTGTCCGGATTGAACTCGACCTGGATCTTGACGTCCTTGGCGATGGTGAACAGCGTCGAGGAGGCATCCTCGACCAGGACCTTCTCGGCCTCGGCCAGCGTGTCGATATAGGCGGCGGTGCCGTTGCCGTTCTGGGCGATGGTCTGCATCATCTGGTCGTTCAGATTGCCGCGGCCGAAGCCGAATACCGACAGGAAGACGCCGGTCTTGCGCTCCTGCTCGATCAGCCGCTTCAGATCGTCGTCATCGGTCTGGCCGACATTGAAGTCGCCGTCCGTGGCCAGCATCACACGGTTGATGCCGTCCTTGACGAAGGACTGCTGGGCAAGCCTGTAGGCTTCCTTGATGCCCGCCTCGCCGGCCGTCGAGCCGCCGGGCGACAGATTGTCGATGGCGTTGAGGATCTTGTCCTTCTCGGTAACCTTGGTCGGCATCAGCACGGTGCCGGCGTCACCGGCATAGGTGACGATCGAGATGGTGTCGTCCGCCTTGAGCTTGCTGACCAGCAGCCGGAAAGCCGACTTGAGCAGCGGCAGCTTGTCAGGCTCGTCCATCGAACCCGAGACGTCGATCAGGAACACCAGATTGGCCTTGGGCTGCTCGACCGGCTTGATGTCGAAGCCCTTGATGGCGACGTGCATCAGCTTGGTGTGCCCGTTCCACGGCGTCGGCATGACGCTGACGGTCGAATTGAACGGCGTCGAAGCCGAGTCCGGACCCTTCCAGTCATAGGGGAAGTAATTGACCATCTCCTCGACGCGCACCGTGTCGGCCTGCGGCAGGTAGCCCTGCTTCAGCGAGCCGCGGACGAAGGAATAGGAAGCGGTGTCGACGTCGATCGAGAAGGTCGAGACCGGATCCTGAAGCGCTGCATGCACAGGATTGGTCTTGAAATCCTCGACGCGGTCGCGGTTTGGCTCCTGCGGCGCTATCTGGTCGGCCGGCATCGTCGAAGGCTGCGCCAGGTACTTAGACTCGGTCGCGCCGGCCATGCGGTCGACCCGCGCGCCGCCGGCCGGAGCAGCGGTGCCGTCAAGCGAAAACTCGCGGCTCTCAACTGGCGCAGGCTCGGCCAACGCGCCGCGCCCCAGCGCATCCTGCTGCGCAGGGGCGACAGCAACGGTCGATTCGGGCTTCGGCGGCGCGGGCGGCGTAAGCGTCGTAGTGGTGTCGCGGCTTCGCACATCGGCGTCGGCCTTCTTGTCGCCTTCAGGCGCCTGCTTTTCTTTTACCGGCGCGTTGATCGCCGGCCCATTGGTTGCCGGCTTGTCGGCCAGCGTCTCAGTGATCTTCTCGTCGCTACCGAACGGCAACGGCTGTTCCCTCAGCATGTGGAAGGTGGCGTATCCGGCGATCGGCAGGGCGACGAGCCCGGCAATGGCTGGCGTGGCGATGAGTTTCTTTTGCATGATCTCGCTCCAGAGCTTTTGTGCTCGCTCTGTGAGACGAAGCCCGCCGACCGATCCTTGGGTGACGGCAGAAATATTTTCCTGATCATAGGCGCGCATGGCGGCTTCGAAGGCGCGTGTCTTCGCGCTCTCGCCCGGCGCCGGTACTGCTGCGTCGCGCAGCCTGTTGAGTTCGTTGTCGTCGACCATGGTCACACTTCCCCGGCTGAACGCATCAACGTCTTCAGCCGTTTCTTCGCTTCATGGATGTGCCAGGAAACCGTCGTCTCCGAGATTGCCATCGCCTCGGCGGCGGCCGCATGGCTCAAACCTTCGCCATAGACCAGAAGTACTGCATCGCGCTGCTTGTCCGGCAATTGCCGCACCGCTGCCCAGAGCGCCTCAGTCGGATCTTCGGGCTCGGCGGATGCCTCTCCCGATATCATGCTGTAGGCGCCGAAAGCCTCGGTCTTGACGTTTTCGCGCGTCGTCTTGCGCATCATGTCGCGCGCCGCGTTCAGCGTCACGGAATAGAGCCATGTCGTAAACGCGCCGCCGCCGCGGTAGTCGCGGATCGCCTTGCCGAGACGGACACAGACCTCCTGGGCGATGTCTTCGGCATCGGCCTTCTTTCCGCACCAGCGATAGGCGGCGCGATAGACGAAGTCGTAGTGCCGCTCCAGCAATTTGCCGAAGGCACCCCTGTCTCCGCCCTTCGCCCGCCCGATCAATTCGGCGTCGGAGGCTTCGCTTTCATCCAGCATCATCGCCATCATTTGCCTGTTGGACGAAGGCTAATGGCCAATCCTTGGGGTTATGGAAAGATTTTTTTCCGAGGCGACGGATGCACGCGCAACAGGTGCGCTGAGATTCAGGTGAGGCCGAGCCGAAAACGATGGATTTCGAGAACCGGAGTGGAGCGTACTTTTGGTACGCGAGCACCGGAAGCACTGAAAGCCGTCGTTTGCAGGCCGGCCTCACCTGAATATCAGCACACCTGGCCCGAGGCCCAGCCGGACGACCAAGCCCACTGAAAATTATAGCCGCCCAGCCAGCCCGTGACATCGACGACTTCGCCGATGAAAAACAGCCCCGGCACGGATTTCGCCTGCATCGTCTTCTGATCGAGCCCGTTGGTATCGACACCGCCAAGCGTCACTTCCGCCGTGCGGTAACCCTCGGAGCCGGCCGGCTTGATGCGCCAGTCGTTGACGGCGGCTTCGACGGTTTTCATTTGCAGGTCTGTCAAATCAGCGAGATTGCCATCGATCCCACTGCGCTCGGCGACTGCTTGCGCAAGGCGCTTCGGCAAATGGTTTGCAAGCACCGTCTGCACCGCTTGCCTGCCGTTGACGCGCCGGGCGGCGCGAAGCAGTTCCGCCACATCCCTCCCCGGCAGCATGGCGATGCGGATCTCGTCGCCCTCGCGCCAATAGGACGATATTTGCAGGATGGAAGGCCCGCTCAAGCCGCGATGCGTAAACAGCATCGCTTCTGAAAACCGCGTCTTGCCGCAGGCGACTTCGGCATCGACGGCATTGCCGGCCAAAGGCGCCAGCCGCTCGAGCGTTCTTGCGTCGAAGGTAAGCGGCACCAGCGCCGGCCGTGTTTCCACCACCGCAAGGCCGAATTGCGCCGCAAGCTCGTAGCCGAAACCGGACGCGCCCATTTTGGGGATCGACTTGCCCCCGCAAGCCACGACTAACGAGCTGCAAGCGACGCTGCCAGCGGAGAGCGTCAGCACAAACCCGTCCGCGGTCTTGCTGACGTTCCTCACCTCGGTCGACAACGCCAGTTCCACACCCCAATCCTGCATGTCGGAAACCAGCATGTCGATGACCTGGCGCGCCGAGCCGTCGCAAAACAGCTGTCCCAGCGTCTTCTCGTGACAGGCAATGCCATGGCGTTCGACGAGCGCGATGAAGTCGCCTTGCGTGTAGCGGCTGAGCGCCGAAATGCAGAAATGCGGATTGCCGGAGATGAAATTCTTCGGGCTGGTGTGGATGTTGGTGAAATTGCAGCGGCCACCGCCGGAGATGCGGATCTTCTCGCCGGGCTTTGCCGCGTGATCGAGCACCAGGACCGAGCGGCCGCGCTTGCCCGCCTCGATGGCGCACATCATTCCGGCCGCACCGGCGCCGATCACCACGACATCATAGGATTGCATCAGGCTGTTCGTTCCCGCTCGACTGGCGCTGTTTTAACAGGCCGCGCCAATCGTGCAGTCTCTACCCGTTCGTTGCGACTTCAGGCAACGCCTCGTTAGATCAGCGTCTCGGCGAACAGCGTCGTCAGTCGCTTCCAATGACGTTCGGCGCCGGCCGCGTTGAAGACGCTGTGGTCCGACACGCACCAGCCATGCGCCATGCCGGCATAGTTTTCGATGGCGTGGTCGACCTCCGCCACGCGCAGCGCCTCGACCAGCCGCGCCGACTGCTCCGGCGGAAAGCTGCGGTCGACGCCCGATGTCCCGACATAGACGCGCGCCTTGATCATTGCGGCCTTGCGGTGCGGGCTGTCGGCGGCATCGCTGGCCAGATTGCCGCCATGGAAGCTCGCCGCCGCCACGATGCGATCGGGATAGGTTGCAGCCGCATTCAAAGCCCGCGCCCCGCCCATGCAGTAACCGACGACACCGACCGGTCCGGTGACACCTTCAGCGGTAAGCGTGTCGAGGAACGCCCTGCTGTCGCGGATGGTCATGTCCTGTGTCGTGCCGTGGACCAACGCCGTCAGCGCGACCTTGGTCTCCTCGACGACGAAAGCGGTCTTGGGCTCGAACGGCCCGTAGGGTGCTTTGCGATAGAAAAGATCCGGCACCAGCACGGCATAGCCCTCGCCTGCCAGCCGTTCCGCCATTGCGTCGAGCGCCGGTCGCGGACCGAAAGCGTCCATATAGAGAATGATGCCGGCCCTGGACGAGGAAGCGGTCGCCGAGCGGAACAGCCCGGCTTTCGCCACGCCGTCCCCGGTCTTGATCTCAATGTCCTGCTTCGCCATGGCCCGCTCCGTTAAATGTCGTGCGATACATATAAGCAGGCACCGTCAGGGCAAGCCGTTCCCTGACAATCCCGTTCAACACTTTGTGCGGGCTTTCGACCCGGCTACAGGCCGGCAAACGCCGTCATGTGAAAGGCCTGAACCTCAGGCGGATAGCGATGGGCCGTGCCATACGGACAGGCGTTGCGGTCGAGGCAGCCGCCGCCGCGGCATGGTTCGCCCTTCGATCCCCGCACATGCGCCAGGCAAGCCTGATGAGCGAAACCATCCGCGGAATAGGCGTCAACCGGACAGGATTTCAGGCAAGGTTTTGCAACACAGGCGTCGCAAAGGTGAATCGCTTCGCGACGTTCAGGAAGCGCGATCTCATCCTCGAACAGCAACGCGCCGCGATAGGCATGCCAGAGCCCGTACTGCGGATGCATCAGGATGCCCAGCGGCGACGGTCTCAGCCCCTCCGCTCGCATCGCCCATTGCTGGAACGGCAGATAAGGTCTGTCCGAAGGCGAAACGGCGCGCGCGCCGAATTTCTCCGCCACCGCACCGATCACTGCGCGCGACCATGTGTCGAGCGGATTAGCAATGGTTTGCGGTTGCCGGTCGCGCCAGCGCAGGAAATGCGGCCAGGGTGCCGCTCCCGCCTGCCCCACCAACAGCACGGATTTGGCGGGGGCAACTGAAGGGCCATGCGGCGGCGTTTCGCTTGTTGCGAAATTGAAGCCGCCGCGCAGGATGAGGCCGTCGGCGGAAAGCGCGGCCGCTATCTCGTCAGCCCGGCGCCGCGCAATCATCCCTTCTTGTCCGGGTCGGAGAAAGCGCTCCGCCAGACTTCCTTGTGGATGATGTTGGCGACTTTAGCCCCGCCTGACTCGGGCTCCTTTCAGGTGAAGGCGTCAGCCATCGACGCCTTCTTCGTCGCGATGTAGTCCTTCAGCCCGTCGTCGATGCCCGGATCGAGATACGGCGCCTCATAGGTCTCCAGCCAGCGGCGGGCGAGTTCGTTGGCGCGCTGCGGCGCTGTCTTCTCGCCCTCGGCCAGCCACTGCTCGTAGGAATTGTTGTCGGCGATGCTGGAGCGGTAGAAGGCGGTCTGGAAATTGGCCTGGGTGTGGTCGCAGCCGAGATAGTGGCTGCCCGGGCCGACCTGGCGGATGGCGTCCATCGCCTGGCCGTTTTCCGAGAGGTCGACGCCTTCGGAAAACTTTTGCGTCATGCCGAGCTGATCGATGTCCATCATGAATTTTTCGTAGCAGGACGCCAGTCCGCCTTCGAGCCAGCCGGCCGAATGCAGGACGAAATTGGTGCCGGCAAGAATGGTCGAGTTGAGCGTGTTGGCGCTCTCGTAGGCGGCCTGCGCATCCGGAACCTTGGAGGCGCAGAGCGAGCCGCCGGTGCGGAACGGCAGACCGAGCCGGCGGGCAAGCTGTGCGGCGCCGTAGGAAACCAGCGACGGCTCCGGTGTGCCGAAGGTCGGCGCACCAGACTGCATGGAGATCGACGAGGCGAAGGTGCCGAACAGCACCGGCGCGCCGGGACGGATCAACTGCGTGAAAGAGGCGCCGGCCAGCACCTCTGCCAGAACCTGCGTCAGCGTGCCGGCCACCGTGACCGGGCTCATCGCGCCGGCAAGGATGAACGGCGTGACGATGCAAGCCTGGTTGTGACGCGAATAAACCTTCAGCGCGCCCAGCATGGTTTCGTCGAACACCATCGGCGAATTGGCGTTGATCAGGCTGGTCAGCACGGTGTTGTTTTCGACGAAATCGTCGCCGAACACGATCTTGGCCATGGCGACGGTGTCTTCGGCCCGCTCTGGCGCCGTCACCGAACCCATGAACGGTTTGTCCGAATATTTGATGTGGCTGTAGATCATGTCGAGATGGCGTTTGTTGACCGGCACGTCGACCGGCTCGCAAACCGTGCCGCCCGAATGGTGAATCGACGGCGCCATATAGGCGAGCTTCACGAAATTCCGGAAATCCTCGATCGTCGCGTAGCGCCTGACACCGTCGAGATCGCGCACGAAGGGCGGACCATAGACCGGCGCGAAGACCGTGGCGTTGCCGCCGATCTGCACCGAACGTTCGGCGTTGCGCGCATGCTGGGTGTAGATGGGCGGCGCGGTCTTCAGCAGCGAGCGGCAGAGGCCCTTGGGAAAATGCACGCGCTCGCCCTTGACGTCGGCGCCCGCCTCTTTCCAAAGCTGCAGCGCCTCGGCGTCGTCGCGAAAGATGATGCCGATCTCTTCCAGCACCGTATCGGTGTTGTTTTCGATAATCGCCAGGCCTTCCTCGTTGAGGACCTCATAGATGTTGATCTTGCGCTTGATATAGGTGAGCTGGGTGCCCGGTCCGCCGCCCGAGCGCGCCGCCCGCCTTGCAGCCGCGCCGCCGCTGGCAGCACGTCCACGTCGCGCATTGGACGCTTCCTGGTCGACTGACGCGTTTTCACTCATGATCGTTTTTCCCTAAAAACCGTTTGCGGCCGCGTAGGCGGCTTCTCGCCCGGATCGTAGCCATGCACCCTATTCGAAACGGCCCGCCAGCGCCAACGCCTGTCGCAAAATCGACAAGAATTCCAATAGATTTGCGGTCGCTTTCCTTTTGCGGGAAGTCGCAAATCAGCTATGGATACCTGCCCCCGCCGGGTTAGGTATTGACGCGATTATTTTAAGCCGCCGTGATCGCATCCGCGCGGCAAGGAGCCCGAGAAAAATGGCCGACGACGAGATCATCCTCTCCGAGCTTTCCGACGACGAGTTGGTGCAGCAGATGCACGACGATCTCTATGACGGACTGAAGGAAGAGATCGAGGAAGGCACCAACATCCTGCTCGAGCGCGGCTGGGTGCCCTACAAGGTGCTGACCGAAGCTCTGGTCGAAGGCATGCGCATCGTCGGCGAGGACTTTCGCGACGGCATCCTGTTCGTTCCCGAGGTGCTGCTGTCGGCCAACGCGATGAAAGCCGGCATGTTCATCCTGCGCCCGCTGCTGGCCGCCACCGGCGCGCCGAAGCAGGGCAAGATGGTGATCGGCACCGTCAAGGGCGACATCCACGACATCGGCAAGAACCTCGTCGGCATGATGATGGAAGGTGCCGGCTTCGACGTCATCGATCTCGGCATCAACAATGCGGTGGAAAAATACCTCGACGCCATCGAGCAGCACCAGCCCGACATTATCGGCATGTCGGCGCTTTTGACCACGACCATGCCTTACATGAAGGTCGTCATCGACACGATGAAGGAAAAGGGCATCCGCGACGACTATGTCGTCCTGGTCGGCGGCGCGCCGCTAAACGAGGAATTCGGCAAGGCCGTCGGCGCCGATGCCTATTGCCGCGACGCGGCTGTGGCGGTCGAGACCGCCAAGGACTTCATGAAGCGCAAGCATAACGTGCGCGCTTCAGCCTGATCTGTTACGCAAGGCGTCTGGGCCACAATCGAAAGCCGCGCCTTGCAGCGCGGCTTTTTTGTTCCAGCTATTGGAACGGATGGCTGCGTCAGGGTTTGGTGACGGTGTCGTCGACGGCTTTCGCAGTCGATTTGATATCCCGGCCGACACCACGGACGGTGTTGGCACAGGCCGTAAGCGCCAGGATGCAGGCAAGGATTGCAATCGGCGCAACGCGTAACAGTTTCATGGACGGTTTATCCCTCTCTCGATAGATTCGCCCCACAGCAACGAAGGCCGCTTCGACCGGGTTCCATGGCCAGAATGCAAAAAACGAAACCGAATCAGGACGACAGGCTGCTGGTCATCGCCTGCGGAATGATTGCGCGCGAAGTTTTGGCCGTCAAGGAGCAGCTCAAGCTCGACCATCTCGACCTGACCTGCCTGCCGGCGGAGTTCCATTTCTACCCCGACCGCATCGCACCGGCGATGGACAAGGCGATCGAAAAGGCCAAGGCGGAAGGCTATAGCAACATCTTCGTTGGCTATGCCGATTGCGGTACCGGCGGCATGCTCGACCGGGTCCTGGAGAAGCACGGCGTCGAGCGCATGGCCGGGCCGCACTGCTTTGCCTTCTACCAGGGCATGGACGCCTATGCGAAGGTCGCCGACGACGACATGATGTCGTTCTACATGACCGATTTCCTGTGCCGCCAGTTCGACGCCTTCTTCATGAAGCCGCTCGGCCTCGACAAGCACCCGGAGCTGATCAAGGACTATTTCGGCAACTACCAGAAGCTGATCTACATCGCCCAGACCGACGATCCGGAACTCGACAAGGTCGCCGAGAAGGCCGCGAAGATGCTTGGCCTCGCCTATGAGCGCCGCTCGACCGGCTATGGCGACCTGACGGCTGAATTGGCGCGGGTGGCGGCACATCCAGAAGAATTGCGTTAGGCGCCCGACTTCGGATTATTTGCTCTCCGGTTGCGGATCCGACACGAAATCGACAACGCGGCCGTTGTCTAACCGGATCGGCCCTCTTGCAGTTGGATCCTTGCGCAAAGCCTCTGCAAGCAGAGCGTCGACTGTGTCGAGATTGACCTGCAGAATTGTGCGGTCGCCCAGTTCCCAGTACTCGCCTTCATCGAAGACGTCGAACTTGTCGAAAAAAGGAGCAACTTTGCGAAGCAACTCGATGATCTCGATATGCGCCTCCGACCCCGCAAACTGGGTCTTGCAATATTGCTGCATGAAGAGGTCCCTGTCGAACTCGAACCTTAGGCGATCCGACTTGGGATGCGGCTGGCATTCTATCCCCAAGACCGGGCCGATATAGTCAACGCTGCGTTCGTCGATGACCCGGTTGAGAACCATTTCGGCCTCGTCTATCGGCCGAAATCGCCAGTCTCGAGCGATGGCAAGCGCTTCAACTTCCTGCAACAGCGCAACATATTGTTCCTCTCCGCGCAGTTGTCCCTCAAAATGGATTGTAACCCCCACGCGCACCTCCCGCGGAACATACCGCTGTTTAAGCACGGATGACAGGCCGCCGCGAATGGGTAAGTGTGCACTGGAAGATAGAATCGGCTGCTCCAGCCGCGCCAACATGGATACCACCGATGACCCCTCGCGTCCTGCTCGCCGCCCTTGGCCTCCTCTGCCTCGTCTTGCCCGCTCGCGCCGACGGCGAGGTGCAGAAGATCATCACGCCTGCCGACAAGGTGCGGCTCGACAAATATGGCGAGACCCGCAAGGCGGCGCTGGCCGAGGCAAAAGCGGGAGACCCGGCTGAGGTCAGCCAACTCGACGCGCTGCTGGCAAAGCCGATAGTGGCCTTTTCCGACAAGGACCTGAGCGGCAACTGGCAATGCCGAACCATCAAGGTGGGCCTGACCGGCCCGCTGGTCATCTATGGCTGGTTCAAGTGCAAGGTCACGGACGATGGCTCCGGCTGGCAGCTGGAAAAGGTCAGCGGCTCGCAACGCACCAAGGGCCGTTTCTTCGACGATAGCGAAAAACGCGCGATCTATCTCGGCTCCGGCTATGTCAATGACAACAAGCCTAAACCCTATGGCAGCGGCCCGGAAAGCGACCAGGTCGGCTATGCCTTCCGCACCAGCGCCAATGAATGGCGCATCGAATTCCCGGCGCCCTACTACGAATCGAAACTTGACATCATCGAGTTCAAGCGCTGATCCGTTGGTCTCTCGCTGGCCGGGCGGTCATCAAGATTTAACCTCGCCCGGCACAGAATTGAGCCGGGCAGCGCACGGCAAATGGTTGCGCGCCGGCAAGAAAGCGCGCCATGGCATCAGCGGTTGAAAAAAGTGCTGCGATCGTCATCGTCACCGAAGGCGGGCCGCACATCTGGACCATCGTCAACGCCATCGCCGACCAGTTCGGTCCTGTCAGCGTCATCCTCGAAAGCCCTGAATCCAAAAAACAATTGCTGCTCGGCCGGGCGCGCCGCCAGGGCTTGTTTTCGGCCATCGGCCAGCTTGGCACGATGGTGCTGACCAGGCTCGGCAAACGCTTCTTCGCCGGGCACGCGGAGCGGCTGATCGCAGCGCAAAAACTGCAGACAGAGCCGAGGCCGGGACAAAAGATCATCCACGTCTCCTCCGCCGACGGGCCCGATTGCCTGCAGGCGGTCGCCGACATCCGCCCGGGCGTGGTGCTGCTCGCCGGCTGCCGGATTTTGTCCCGGCAGACGCTGGCGCAAATGCCCTGCCCGGTGCTCAACTACCACGCCGGCATCGCGCCCAAATACCGCGGCATGAATGGCGGCTACTGGGCGCTGGCCTGCGGCGATCTCCAGAATTTCGGCACCACCGTGCATCTGGTCGACGCCGGCGTCGACACCGGCGGCGTGTTGAAACAGGCGCGCGGCAAGCCGGAGCCCGGCGACACGATTTCGAGCTATGCGTTGCGCCAGGCGGCGTTCTCGCGCGACATCTGCGTCGAGGCGATCCGCGACGCCTTGGACGGAAAGTTGGCCACGATCAAGCCGGACCTGCCCTCGAAACAATGGTACCATCCGACGATCTGGTTCTATCTCTGGACCGGCCTGACCAAGCGGGTTTGGTAGCCAGCCTTCCCTCGGAATCTCGCCTTTCTTTTTGCGACGTCCAATAGCGTCGCTTTTGAATGCGCGCGCGTCGTCCCATAACAAGCAGCCCCACTGCGCATCCGGCAATGCTCGCACCTGCTGGACAAAGTGGTGGAGCGTCGTTTCCCTCATGGACGCACGGCGCTCTACAGGGAGTGAGAGAATTCATGGCCGATCTGATCGTCGTCTATTGGCGCGACATCCCCGCCCAGGTCATCGTCAAGAAGGGCCGGCAGAACGCCAAGCGCGAACTGCCGCTGCGCTTCACCGAGGCGATCGATATGTGCGCCATGCGCACCGGCGCCGGCGGCACCGACGATTACCTCGCCGAATGGCGCAAGGCCGATCCGATCCCGGTCGGCGACGACCTCGAAGCCGAGGTCGAGAAGGCATTCAGCGACATCGACGCGAAATACGACCGCGAGCGGCTGGTCGCTCTGGTCAAGGCAGGCGGGAAAGAAAATGTCTGAAACCACTCCTGCCAAAGAGGGGCCAAGGGTTACCCAGCCGGTTACCCAGGCCACTCAGGTCAAGAAAGCAGCGCCGAAATCGGACTACAAGCCGGCCGACGTATCGCCGCAGCGGCGCGTGCAGCGCTCGTTTGCGATCAGGCTGTGGTCGATCCGCCATTCGCGATTGCTCGAATGGTTCTACTCCAGATTCGCAGACATGTTCCTGCTGCTCCATCCGCTGTGGAAAGGCCTTGGCTACGGCCGCGTCGAAGCGCCGATCAAGTTCGTTGAAAAACGCGTAAAAGGCTTCATGTTCGACTGCCGCATGTGCGGTCAGTGCATATTGTCCTCGACCGGCATGTCGTGCCCGATGAACTGCCCCAAACAGCTGCGCAACGGCCCGTGTGGCGGCGTGCGCGCCAACGGCAATTGCGAGGTCGAGCCCGACATGCCTTGCGTCTGGGTCAAGGCCTGGGAAGGTTCGCGGAACATGGAGCATGGCGACAGGATCCTGACCGTTCAGAAGCCCGTAGACCAGTCGCTGCGCGAAACCTCGGCCTGGCTGCGGGTGACGGCGCAGTCGGCAGCGGCCCGTGAAGCCGCTGCCAAAGCCAACACTGGAGCGGCCGCGTGATCGGCCGCCAGCGCGACGAAAACCCGGCCGGCATCCATCTGCCGCTCGATCCCCTGCCCGGCCACTCCTCACGTGGCCGACTGGAGCGTGTGCTGCGGCGCGGCGAATTCGCGGTCACTACCGAGCTCAACCCGCCCGACAGCGCCGATCCCGAAGACGTCTATAACCGCGCGAAAATCTTCGACGGCTGGGTCGACGCCATCAATGCCGTCGATGCCTCCGGCGCCAACTGCCACATGTCCTCGGTCGGCATCTGCGCGCTTTTGACCCGCATGGGCTATGCCCCGATCATGCAGATTGCCTGCCGTGACAGGAACCGGATCGCCATCCAGGGCGACGTGCTGGGCGGTGCGGCGATGGGCGTCGCCAACATGCTGTGCCTCACCGGCGACGGCGTCCAGGCCGGCGACCAGCCCGGCGCCAAGCCTGTCTTCGACCTCGATTCCATGTCGTTGCTGGAAACCTGCCGCATCATGCGCGACAACGGCAAGTTCCTGTCCGGCCGCAAGTTGACGACGCCGCCGCAAATTTTCCTCGGCGCCGCCGTCAACCCCTTCGCGCCACCCTTCGATTTCCGCCCGATCCATCTCGGCAAGAAGATCGCCGCCGGCGCGCAGTTCGTGCAGACGCAGTATTGCTTCGACGTGCCGATGTTCAGAACCTTCATGCAGAGGGCGCGGGACTTGGGGCATACGGAAAAAGTTTTCATCCTGTGCGGCGTCGGCCCGCTGGCTTCGGCCAAGACGGCCAAATGGATCCGCTCCAACGTGCCGGGCATTCATATTCCCGATACCATCATCAAGCGGCTGGAAGGCGCGCAGGACCAGAAGAAGGAAGGCAAGCAGCTCTGCACCGACATCATCAACGAGGTGAAGGAAATTCCTGGTGTCTCCGGCATCCATGTGATGGCCTACCGCCAGGAGGAATATGTCGCCGAGATCGTCGATGAATCGGGTGTGCTGAAAGGCCGCCAGCCATGGAAACGTGAGATCCGCCACGACGATCAGATGGTCGCCGACCGGCTCGAGAGCATACTGCACGACGACATTACCGAAACGCAGGTGGATATGGTGAAGACCGCGCACTGACAGCGCGGACGGCCAGCCATTCGCTTGAATGAAACCAGACAACGATATAAAGAAATCTTTATATCAGGCGGAGAAACTTCATGACCCGGACCATCGTCGCCTCGGCGACACGAGAGATCATCATCGGCTTCGACCAGCCTTTCTGCGTCATCGGCGAGCGCATCAACCCGACCGGCCGCAAGAAGCTGGCCGCCGAGATGATCGCCGGCAATTTCGAGACCGTCATCAAGGATGCGCTGGAACAGGCCGCCTGCGGCGCCACAATGCTCGACGTCAATGCCGGCGTCACCTCCGTTAATCCGAACGAAACCGAACCCGGCCTGCTGGTGCAGACGCTGGAGATCGTCCAGGGCCTGGTCGACCTGCCGCTGTCGATCGACTCGTCGGTGACCGCCGCCATCGAGGCAGCGCTCAGGGTCGCCAAGGGCCGCCCGCTGGTCAACTCCGTGACCGGCGAAGAGGAAAAGCTCGAAGCCATCCTGCCGCTGGTCAAGAAGTACAATGTTCCGGTCGTCGCGATCTCCAACGACGAGACCGGCATTTCGATGGATCCGGATGTGCGCTTTGCCGTCGCCAAAAAGATCGTGCAGCGCTGCGCCGATTTCGGCATTCCCGCGCATGACGTCGTCGTCGACCCACTGGTGATGCCGATCGGCGCGCTGGGCGATGCCGGCCGCCAGGTCTTCGCGCTGTTGCGCCGCCTGCGTGAAGAGCTCAAGGTCAACACCACCTGCGGCCTGTCCAACATCTCGTTCGGCCTGCCGCACCGCCACGGCATCAACGCCGCCTTCATCCCGATGGTGATCGGCGCCGGCATGACTAGCGCTATCATGAACCCGGTTCGCCCGCAGGAAATGGAAGCCGTGCGCGGCGCCAATGTGCTCAACGGCACCGACGAGAACTGCACCAACTGGATCCGCACCTACAAGGATTACAAACCGGCCGAAGGCGGCCAGGCGGTCGCAGCGCCCACCGCCGTGAACGCTCCGGGCGAAGGCGGCGGCAATGGCGGTCGCCGTCGCGGCGGCCGTGAAGCCCGCATGGCCAGGGGATAAGCGCGCAATCGTGAACTCGCCTGCAAACATTACTGATCCGCTCGTGCTGTTCATGCCGTCAGGCAAGCGCGGGCGGTTTCCCGTCGGCACACCGGTGCTCGATGCCGCGCGTCAGCTCGGCGTCTATGTCGAGAGCGTCTGCGGTGGCCGCGCCACCTGCGGTCGCTGCCAGATCGAAGTGCAGGAAGGCAATTTCGCCAAGCACAAGATCGTCTCGTCCAACGACCACATCTCGCCCAAGGGCGCCAAGGAAGAGCGATATGAGCGCGTCCGCGGCCTGCCCGAGCGGCGGCGCCTGTCCTGCTCGGCGCAGATCCTCGGCGACCTCGTCATCGACGTGCCGCAGGACACGGTCATCAACGCCCAGACCATCCGCAAGGATGCCGACACGCGCGTCATCGCCCGCGATGCGGCAATCCGCATGTGCTATGTCGAGATCGAAGAGCCCGACATGCACAAGCCGCTGGGCGATCTCGACCGCCTCAAGATCGCCTTGATGAAGGATTGGGGCTTTAAAAACCTCGAATTCGACTTCTACCTGATGCCGCAGGTGCAAGGCATACTGCGCAAGGGTAACTGGACCGCGACCGCGGCCATCCACAAGGATGCCGAAAGCGACATCGCCCGCGTCATAGCACTCTGGCCCGGCCTCAAGAACGAGGCCTATGGACTGGCCTGCGACATCGGCTCGACCACCATCGCCATGCATCTGGTGTCGTTGCTGTCGGGCCGCGTCGCCGCTTCGTCGGGCACCTCCAACCCGCAGATCCGCTTCGGCGAGGATCTGATGAGCCGCGTCTCCTATGTGATGATGAACCCGGACGGCCGCGAAGGCATGACGGTCGCCGTACGCGAGGCGATCTCGGGCCTGGTCGACAAGGTCTGCGCGGAAGGCAATGTCCAGCGCAACGACATCCTGGATTCCGTCTTTGTCGGCAATCCGATCATGCACCATCTGTTCCTCGGCATCGATCCGACCGAACTCGGCGGCGCGCCCTTCGCACTCGCCGTCTCGGGCGCGGTGCGCATCAAGGCCTCCGATATCGGCCTGAAGCTCAACCAGGGCGCCCGCCTCTATATGCTGCCTTGCATTGCCGGCCATGTCGGCGCCGACGCCGCAGCCGTGACGCTGTCGGAAGGCCCGCATCGCCAGGACGAGATGATGCTGATCGTCGACGTCGGCACCAATGCCGAGATCGTGCTTGGCAACCGCAAGCGGGTGGTCGCAGCCTCCTCGCCCACCGGTCCCGCCTTCGAGGGCGCGGAAATCTCCGGCGGCCAGCGCGCTGCCCCCGGCGCAATCGAGCGCGTGCGCATCGACCCCGATACGCTGGAGCCGAAATACCGCGTCATCGGCTCTGAACTCTGGTCCGACGACCCCGGCTTCCTGGATAGCGTGCAGGCGACCGGCGTCACCGGCATTTGCGGCTCCGGCATCATCGAGATCGTGGCCGAAATGTACCTCGCCGGCATCATCTCCGAGGATGGCGTCATCGACGGGTCGCTGGCCGAGCGGTCGCCGCGCGTCACGGTCAACGGCCGCACCTTCTCTTATGTCTTGAAGGAAGGCGAACCCAAGATCACCATCACGCAGACCGACGTGCGCGCCATCCAGCTTGCCAAGGCGGCGCTCTATGCCGGCACCAAGCTTCTGATGGAAAAGCAGAACACCGAACACGTCGACCGCATCCATTTCGCCGGCGCCTTCGGCTCGTTCATCGATCCGAAATACGCCATGGTGCTCGGCCTGATCCCGGACTGCGACCTCGACAAGGTCTCGGCCGTCGGCAACGCCGCCGGCGCCGGTGCGCGGATGGCGCTGCTCAACCGCGGCTATCGCCGCGAGATCGAGGACACGGTCAGCCACATCGAGAAGATCGAGACCGCACTGGAGCCGAAATTCCAGGAGCATTTCGTCTACGCCATGGCGCTTCCCAACAAGGTCGATCCGTTCCCGAAACTGTCGGCGGCGGTGAAATTGCCGCCACGCAAGACCGTCAGCGAGGATGGCGTCGCCGGCGACGCCGCCCCGCGCCGGCGTTCGCGCGAAGGCCATGCCGCCAGGCGCAGCCGGGAATAAGCCGCCTTACGAAGGCCGCCAATTCGCCCAATTTCATTTGTATGCAAATGTTTCCAGATCGCACCGATCTGGAAACCGAAACGCTGTTTTGGCGCAATCCGTCCGATACAGACGTGAAGCATTTAACGGACATCGAATGGCGGACCGGACTATTCCGCCGCCACAACGCTCCAAAGGAGAATAGAGATGTTCGAGACCCTGGGCCGTTTTCGTGCGGCCATGAAGAATGCACAGGCCGTGCGCGCCATGAACAACCTGCCACCCGAAATCCAGAAGGACATCGGCTGGCCCGTGTCGCCGCGCATCGACGCCCAGACCAACCTGTCGCGTCTGATCCTGGGCTCGGGCCGCTGATGACCTTCGCCGACAAGTGCAAATTGCTGACCAAGCGCCGGGGCCGCCGCATGGTCCCGGCTGCGACCGACGTCAAGCTGCGCGCCGCGCTGCTGCCCCGGCGCTGAGCCGCGCTGCGCAAAACAGCGGACCTGGCTGATCAAACAACCGTGTTGGCTTGGGCCAGAATCTTGACATTTCGGCTGGAGGTACGATCTTCGAGACAGTGGGGGAATTCTCTTAGTCGGCTGCGGCCGAGCTTGTGTACGCGAATGCCCAGTTTCAAAAGCCACCTCGTTTCCTTCATCCTCCGGCACAGCCGCAAGAAGGCATTTGCCAGCCCGGAAAACCTGCAGCGCTGGATCGCCTATGCCCGCAAGACCGAGGATCATCATCCCCCGGCATTGCTGCGGGAGCAGCTCGATATCACCGAGCGCAGCGTCGATGGCTTCCCTGTCTATGAAATCGCGCCGAAGGCCGGCGAACGCAGGCGCATCCTCTACATGCATGGCGGCGCCTATGTCTTCCAGATCACATCCTATCATTGGGGGTTGATCGCCGAGGTGGCCGAGCGCTTGGGTTTCGGCATCACCGTGCCGATCTATCCCATCGCGCCGGAGCATGATTTCCACGCCATGTTCGGCATGGTCGGCGACGTCTACCGGCAGATGCTGGATGAGACCGACGCTGAAGACATCGTCTTCATGGGTGATTCCGCGGGCGGCAACATGGCCGTCGTGCTGACCATGATGGCGGCTGAGGAAGGCCTGCCCTTGCCGTCGCGCCACGTGCTGATTTCACCCGGCCTCGACATGTCGCTGTCCAACCCCGAAGTGTTCGAGGCGGAACGCAACGATCCGTGGCTCGGCATTTCCGGCGGGCTGGAAGCGATCCGCATGTACAGTGCCGGCATCGATCGCAGCGACTGGCACATCAGCCCGCTCTATGGCGACCTCTCGGTGCTGCCGAAGACCCTGCTTCTGACCGGCTCGCACGACCTGCTCAGCCCCGACAATCTGATCTTCGCCAAAAAGGCGCGCGCTGCCGGCGTCGACGTCGAGGTCGTCTACGAGGAAGGCATGTTCCACGTCTGGCCGCTGATCGAGATGCCGGAGGCGCGTCGCGCCAGGGACAGCATCGTCACCTTCCTTGAGGGTGAGCCCACCAAGCGGCGCGCAACTGCGCGGCGCACGGCGCGACCCGCTCTCGCGGCGCGCCCCGCCCAAGCAGCGGAATAGCAGAGCAATTCCAGGAAAAGTGTAAAACGGTTTTCCAGGGAAAAGCGTGTAGCGCTTTCCCTTGGGAATTGCGTCAAAACAAGGAGTTAAAGCGGCTCGCGTCTCCGTGAAACGGTGAACCGCTCTAGAACTTGCCGGTTTCGCGGAAAAGCTCGAACGTCGCACGGATATGGTCGGCGACGGCCTTGACCGGCGCGCTGGCGTCCGGCGACACCACCATCGCCAGATTGTAGGTGCCGATATCGGGCATGCCGTCCTTCGGGCAAAGCTCGACCATGTCGTTGCCGAGGAACGATTTCGGCAACGGTGCAACCGCGAGATCCGACATGATGGCGGCGCGCTGGCCGGCCGTGTGGGCGCTCATATAGGCGATGCGGTAATTGCGGCCTTCACGGCTCAGCGCATCGAGCGCGCCGGCCCGCCAGGCGCAGCCCTCTTCCCACAGCGACACCGGCAAAGGCTCGCGCAGATGCGCGCTGCCGCCCTTGGCGCCGGCCCAGACGATCGGCTCGGTGAGCAGCACCTCGGCGCCGAGCGCGCTGGTCTTGTAGGAATTGGTCAGCAGCGTGATGTCGAGCGCCCGGTCGTCCATGCGACGGCGCAGATTGCTGCTCTGGTCGATGGTGACGTCGACGGCGATCGACGGATGCGACTGCGCGAAACGCTTCAGCACATGCGGCAACACGCGCTCGCCATAGTCGTCCGGCGAGCCGAGCCGCACCACGCCGACGATCTCGGGGATGATGAACTTCGACACCACCTCGCGGTTGATCGACAACAGCCGGCGGGCATAACCGAGCAGCATCTCGCCATCGGTGGTCAGCGTCACCGAGCGCGCATCGCGCGCGAAGACTGAGCGCCCGAGAATGTCCTCGAGCTTCTTGATCTGCATGGAGACCGCCGACGGCGTGCGGAACACCGCATTGGCCGCCGTGGTGAAACTGCCGGTCTCGGCAATGGCCACGAAGGTGCGCAAAACGTCGAGATCGAGCAGCGGCAGCGGATGATTGAGTGGGGCGTTCATCGGGATCGACCTTCAATTTTTCTGATGTGAAGCATCATTCCATTTCGTTTGATTGAACATCAGATTGGGAGGATAGTCAACTCCATCGAAGGCAGGACGTGCCATGGGCCTAACGCTCCTGACACGGAATTGCACTCGATGCGGAATATCCAGGCGACGGAACGCGTTCATGCGGGACGTGCCACAACCAAAGGAGAATGAAATGTCTATCCTGTCATCCATCGGTCGGCTTGCGACCGAATTGAGCGCGGCCCGCGCCCGCTTCCAGACCGAACGTGCGATCCGCTCGCTGCCGATCGAACTGCAGAAGGATATCGGCTGGCCTGAAGCTGCCGACACCAAGACCGGTGCACGCCACGGCGTCGGATCCTGGGCTGGAGCAAAGTAAACCATTGTGTACCTTGTGCTGAAGGCCTGCCGCGCAGACCAGCCCGGCAGGCCTTCTCTATTCGCCCTGCAGGCTTTCTCCAACTTATTTGCACTCAAATGATTTTCAGAGCCGTGTCGCCGCTGCATGGCGCATATGCGTCACTTGCATGGCGCCTCAATGTCGCCGGTAACACACTGTAAGTAATCGTAAATTTTGGGCACCATGCCCAATAATGTCGCAAACGATGTCGCATTTCCATTCAAGCGCTTCGCATTTGCGATTTAGTTTCTGCTCACGCAGGCCTATATCACCGTCAGCAAACGAGCTGCCCCACTCCATCAAGCGAAGGCGACCCGTCTGAGCAACCGATAGGAGATGATGATGAAGCTTTTTGCCCGCCTCTTTGCCCGCCGCGAAATGAACCTGACGACCGCTCTCGAGCGCCAGCGCCTTGCCAATACCATGCCCGGCCAGACCGGTGCCATGAATGCGGTGCGCCTCGGTTTCGTTGCCTGAGATAACGGCTAGCGCTCAGCGCTTCCCTGCCGCTGCCGATAGTCGATAACAGCGCCGCTTCGGCTTGACCGAAGCGGCGTTTCTCGTTTTTGGCACCTATGCCGCCGCAACCATGCCCAATCCGTCGGCAGCCCGTGCCTGTCATCCCGGACGATCGCTCATTTGCGACCCATGTCGCAAATATAGTTTCCGCTTAGCCCCCTAGCCAATTGACAGGAATGGTTTTTCCTGATGTCGCTGTGCTGTTCGCGACATCCTGTTCGCGCCATGGCTGCGTGAGGTTCCCTTGAACGCCGTAAAGCATCCGATCAAGCGATCGTTTGTATTCTTCCTTGTCCCGGACTTCACCATGATCGCCTTTGCGACGGCGCTCGACCCGCTGCGCTCGGCCAACCGCATGCTTGGCTATGAGGCCTATCGCTGGCGCTTGGCCAGCATCGACGGCAAGCCGGTGCGCGCCTCCAACGGCGTCGAATGCGCCGTCAACACCTCGCTCGAGGAAGAGCGCAAGAAGATGGCCGGACCGGATCGGCCGAACATGGCCATCGTCTGCAGCGGCATGAATGTCGAGCGCTACCAGAACAGGTCTGCCTTCGCCTGGCTGCGCGAGGAATATAACAGAGGCGTCGCCGTCGGTGGCCTGTGCACCGGCGCGCATATCCTTGCCGCCGCGGGCCTGCTCTCCAACAAGCGCTGCGCCATCCATTGGGAAAACCTGCCGGGCTTTTCCGAGGCTTTTCCGAAGGCCAATGTCTTTGCCGACCTCTTCGAGATCGACCAGAACATCTACACCTGCGCCGGCGGCACCGCCGCCCTCGACATGATGCTGAAGCTGATCGGCGACGATTTCGACGACAATCTGGTCAACCGCGTCTGCGAGCAGGTGTTGACCGACCGCGTGCGCAGCCCGACCGACCGCCAGCGCCTGCCGCTGCGCGCGCGCCTGGGCGTCCAGAATTCCAAGGTGCTGACCATCATCGAACTGATGGAAGGCAATCTCTCCGAACCGCTGTCGCTGATCGAGATCGCCGACCATGTCGACCTGTCGCGCCGCCAGATCGAGCGCCTGTTCCGCACCGAGATGGGCAGATCCCCTGCCCGCTACTACTTGGAAATCCGCCTCGACCGCGCCCGGCACCTGCTGATTCAGTCGTCGATGCCGGTGGTCGAGGTAGCGGTCGCCTGCGGCTTCGTCTCGGCCTCGCATTTCTCCAAATGCTACCGCGAACTCTACGCCCGCTCGCCGCAGCAGGAGCGCGTCGACCGCAAGCAGCTGCTGGCGGCCTGAGAGTCACATGACCGCGCGAACGGCACTCTCCAAAGAACTCGCCGACCGGCAGAGTTTCCGCCTCGACGTCGAAAAATGGGCAGCATTTAAGGCGGCGTTGGAAACTCCTGCGCGTGACCTCCCACGCTTGAAGCGATTGCTGAGCGAACCGAGCATCTTTTCCGTAGGCAACCCAGCTTAGGTCACTGCGCCTGCGCCGTCCGCATCGCCTCGACGCGGATATCCTCGGTCAGCTGCGCCTTGAGCGCCGAGAATTCCGGGCTGGTCTTCAGCGTGTAGTGGCGTGGATGGGGCAGGTCGATGGCGACATCCGACTTAATGCGGCCTGGCCGCGCGCTCATCACGATTACCCGCGAAGCCATGAAGATCGCCTCCTCGATGTCGTGGGTGACGAACAGCACCGTCTTCTTGCGCCGCTCCCAGATGCCGAGCAGCAGTTCCTGCATCAGTCCGCGCGTCTGGTTGTCGAGCGCACCGAACGGCTCGTCCAGCAACAGGATTTCGGGGTCGTTGGCCAGCGCCCGGGCGATCGCCGTGCGCTGCTGCATGCCGCCGGACAGCTGCTTTGGCCAATGGTTCTCGAAGCCCTTGAGCCCGACGAGGTCGACATAGGAAGCGACGATCCCGTCTCGCTCCTTTTCGGCCATGCCGCGTTCGCGCAGGCCGAAGGCGATATTCTGCGCCACCGTCAGCCACGGAAACAGCGTGTAGGACTGGAACACCATGCCGCGATCCGGTCCCGGCTGCGTCACCGCGTTGCCGTCAAGCAGCACACGGCCTTCGCTCGGCGCTTCCAGTCCGGCAACGATCCTGAGCAGCGTCGACTTCCCGCAGCCGGACGGCCCCAGAATGGTGATGAAGTCGTTGGCCGCGACCGCAAGGTCGACCGGCATCAGCGCCTTGACCGGCTGCCCGCCGCGCACGCCGGCGAAGGTTCGCGAGACGCCTTCGATAAGCAACTTGCTCATGCCAAGCTCCAGGGGAAGAGCCAGCGATTGAACGCCTTGAAGGCGAAGTCGGACAACAGTCCGATCAGCCCGATGACGATGATGCCGAAGATGATCTGCCCTGTCGCCAGCCGCGACTGGCTGTTGATGATCATGTAGCCGATGCCTGAGGACGAACCGATCAGCTCGGCGACGATGACATAGGTCCAGGCCCAGCCGAGCACCAGCCGCAGCGTTTCGGCAATCTCGGGCGCATTGGCCGGCATGATGACCCGTTTGACGATACCGTTGTTGGTCGAGCCCAGCGTATAGGCCGCCTCGACCAGATCGCGCCGCGTCGAGCCCACCTTGACCGCGACGATCAGGATGATCTGGAACACCGAGCCGACGAAGATGACCAGCAGCTTTTCCAGCTCGCCAATGCCGGCCCACAGGATGAGCAGCGGAATGAAGGCCGAAGCCGGGAGGTAGCGGGCGAAGGAGACGAACGGCTCCAGAAACGCCTCTATTGGTTTCCAGGCGCCCATGGCGATGCCGATCGGCACGGCGACGATCGACGCCAGCAGGAACCCGCCGAAGACCCGCCAGATGGTGATCATTATGTCGAGCCAGAAGCGGTCCTCGACCAGCAGCCGCCAACCATCCCGCAGCATCGACAGCGGGTCGGCGAGGAAGATGCGGTTGACGTGGCCGCCAAGCGTGATCCACGCCCAGAAGGCGACGAACAGCACGAAGAAGGAAATGCCAAGCACGGTTCGAATGCCCGGCGACACCGGATGCAAGGGGCGCATCTTCAGATCGTCCGCATCGTCAAATCATCACTTGTCCAGGAGAGAGCGACGGCCTAGGCGCCGCCGCACAATGGTCAAAGGCGAGGCCTGTCAGTTCGCCACCGCGCTGGTATCGGCAAGCGCTGCAACATCTGGCGCTTCCTTGATCAACCCCATCTGCAGCAGAAGCTCGCCGGCGGTCTTGGAAAAGTCCTGGAATTCCTTGGTGAAAAACTGCTTGTTCTCCGCCTTGTCGGCCCATTTCAGGTATTTCGCCGAATCCTCGAATTCTTTAGCAGACTGCTTCACGTCGGCGCCCATGATCTCGTAGGATCTCTGCGGATCGCTCTTGATCAGGTCGAGCGCTTCGAAATAGCTGTCGGCCAGCGCCTTGGCAGCGTCTGGATTGGCGGTGAGGAATTCAGGCGTGCAGCCGACCGTGTCGAGCACCATCGGATAGTCGAGCGTGGTCGCCAATATGTGGCCCTGATCGGACTTGTCGCGCACCGCCGAGATGAACGGCTCATAGGTGACCGCCGCATCGTTCTGGCCGGCGAGGAAGGCTTGCGCCGCCGCATCCGGTTCCAGGTTGACGACGGTCACATCCTTGGTCGACAGGCCGTTCTTGTTCAGCACCCAGGCCAGCATGAAATAAGGCGACGTGCCCGGCGCCGAGGACGCGACATTCTTGCCCTTGAGGTCGGCGACGGTCTTGATGTCGTTGCGCACGACAATGCCGTCGGCGCCATAGGATTTGTCGAGCTGGAAGATCTGCTTGGTGGTCACCCCTGAGGCGTTCCACACCAGCCAGGTCTCGACCGTGGTGGCGGCGCATTGCAGGTCGCCGCTGGCGATGGCGAGCGGCCGGCTGGCCTGCGGCACCTTCTTCAGGGTCACGTCGAGGCCATGCTTCTCGAAGATGCCGGCCTGCTTGGCGAGCGTCAGCGGCGCAAAGCCGGTCCATCCGCTGATGCCGATGGTGACCGATGTGGCAGCCTCGGCCGGCACGGATATTGCAGCCGCAAGCGCCAATGCCGCGGCAGCGACGATGGTCTTGTTCATGTCGGTTCCCCTTGTTTTTTCGGATGTCGAATTGTGTCACAGACGCCCATGGGCTTGTCAATGAAGCCGGCCCTTCACGGCAGCGTGATGATGCGCACGCTAACGCGCATCGAACATCCAGCTGCGGTCGCGCCACATCTTTTCGCCGACCTGGCAGTCGGTCGGCCGGTCCTGCGCCAGCACCACCAGCGGATGCCCGGCCTCCTCGCTCGCCCGTTGCGGCGAAGCGGCGCCGGCCAGCTCCAGCACCAGCTTGCGGCGGATCGCTTCGGGAAACTGCGTCCAGTCATTGACCGGGATCATGAAGGATCCGGGACCGCCGATGACGCAGTCGCTGTAGTAGCGGTCGAGATTGTTGACGTCATAGGCGCCGCCGAACCCGCCGCGCGTCATCAGCGGCAGGCCGTTGATGATGATGCCTTGCTTGACCACCGCGTCGCGGGTGATGTCGACGGGCGCGCCCTGGTTGTTGGGGCCGTCGCCGGAAATATCGATGACGCGCTTTGTCCCCTGAAAACCGCTTTCGGCGAACAGATCGCTGCCGAATTCCAGCGCGCCGGAAATCGAGGTGCGCCGGGCGCTGGCCGGCGGATGGGCGGAAAGCTGCGCGGCCACCCGCTCGGCATCGGCCCGGCTGGCGATCACCGTCCACGGCACGACGACCTGCTGCGTGGTCGCTCCCGCCCATTCGACATAGGTGACGGCGACCTTGCCGTAGGCGCCATCGGCGATGGCCTGCAGAACATTGTCGTGCGTCAGCGCAGCAGCATAGCCGTGACGCTGGATTTCAAGTTCGCCCGGCGACATCGACAGCGACACGTCGACGGCCAGCACCAGCTCGACGTCGACCGGCTCGGCGGCTTGAACCGGCGGCACCAGCCAGAGCCCCAGCGCCAGCGCGGCGCTGCCTGAAAGGAAATGTCGTGCGCAAGAAAAAGCAGACATACCCGAAGGTAAGCGAAAACCGGCTGCTGACAAAGCAAAAAGCCCGGCGAGGTGCCGGGCTTTTCGATGTGTTGGTTGGAACCTATGACGCTCAACTCCTCGGCTTCAAATTCTCTGGATCGTAGAGCGGCTTGTAACCAACCGCCGCCACTTCTACCGGGTAGGTCTCGCCGAAATACTCGATGGCGAGCTTGCGGCCTTCCTGGGCATGGGCCCAGGGCAGATAGGCGAGGCCGATGTTCTTGCCGATGGTCGGGCCATAGGCCATCGACGTGGTGAAAGACCGGCGGCCGAGTTCGTCAACCAGCGTCTCGCCGGTCTTCGGATCCATCACCGGCATGGTGCCGACGGGATAGCGGGCAACGCCTTTCGCATCGACGTTCTCGGTCATCACCAGCGTGCACAGGATCGCCGGCTGGTGCTCGCGGGCGCGGTATTCGACATGTTTGGCCTTGCCGCAGAAATCGTTCTCCTTGACCTTCGGTCGGGCAAGGTCGGCCTCAAGCAGATTGTACTCGGTCAGAAGGTCGGCGTTCTGCAGGCGCAGGCTCTTTTCCATGCGCCGCGTGTTGGCATAGGTCTCGACGCCGAACGGCATCACGCCGGTCGAGCGCAGCGCGTCCCAAACGGCCAGGCCGTCCTCGTAGCGCATGTGCAGTTCCCAGCCCTGCTCGCCGACATAAGAGATGCGGAAGGCGGTGACGTCCTTGCCGCCGATCCTGACCGGCTTGATCGCCGCGAAGGGGAAGTTCTCCAGCGAGAGACCATCCGGATTTTCGACCACTTTCTGCAGTGTCGCCCGCGCGTTCGGTCCCCAGATGCCGATGGTGACATATTTTTCCGTCACGTCGGTGATGGTGACGTCAAAGCCTTTGTCCTGCGCGGTGCGCTGCATGTAGCGGAAGTCGCGCGGGCCGGCGTCGGCGCCGTCGATCAGCCGGCAGCGGTCGGCCATGCGGATGACGGTGAAGTCGGCGCGCACCATGCCTTGCTCGTCGAGGAAGTGGGTGTAGATACCCTTGCCGATATTGTTGTCGCCACCGATCTTGGCCGCGCACAGCCACTCCAGCAGCGCGACATGATCCGGCCCTTCGATGTCGTACATCGAGAAATGCGAGAGGTTGACGATGCCGCAATCCTCGCTCATCGCCAGGTGCTCGGCATTGGACACCCGCCAGAAATGGCGATTGTCCCACTCGTTCTCACGTATGGGAACCCGGTTGCCATACTTCTCCAGCAGATGCTCGTTGGCGGCATAGCCATGCGCGCGCTCCCAACCGCCCAGCTCCATGAAGTAACCGCCAAGCTCCTTCTCGCGCTCCCAGAACGGCGAGCGGCGGATGTTGCGGCCTTTGGAGAACGGCTCGCGCGGATGCACCGCCGGATTGTAGACCTTCATCGCCGTCTCGGTGCAGCGATCCCAGATGAACTGCTCTTTCGTCTGGTGCGGATAGAAGCGCGCATAGTCGATGGCGTGATGGTCGATTTCCGTGCGGCCGTCCGTCATCCAGTCGGCGATCAGCTTGCCCATGCCGGGGCCGTCCTTGACCCAGATGGCGACGGCGTACCAGAGGCCCCTCACCTTCTGGCTCTCGCCCATGGACGGGCCGCCATCGGGGGTCACCTGCAACAGGCCGTTGAAGGAATGGCTTTCATTGTAGCCGAGTTCGCCCAGAATCGGCGTCAGTTCCATGGCGCGCTCCAGCGGCGCCAGGATCTGCTCCATGTCGAGATCGCGCTGCGACGGCGACAGCCGCGCCTGATCCTTTTCCAGCAAATCGCGCGGATGGCAAAGACGCGGATTGGTCTCTTCGTAGTAACCCCATTCGATCTGGCCGCCTTCGGCGGTCCTGGGGTCGCCGGTGTCGCGCATATAGGCCGAATTACCCTGGTCGCGCAACAGCGGCCAGCCGATCTCCTTGCCGGTGCCGGCGAATTGATTGTAAGGCCCGAAGAAGGTCAGCGGATGGTCGATCGGCATGACCGGCAGGTCTTCGCCGACCATCTCGGCGATCAGCCGGCCCCAGATGCCGGCGCAGACGATGACATAATCGGCCATGATCGTGCCGCGGTCGGTGACGACGCCCTTGATGCGGCCTTCCTCGACGATGAGAGATTTGGCGGGCGTGTTCGCGAAGGATTTGAGTTTCCCCGTAGCTTCCGCCTGGTCGACCAGCTTGCCGGCGACGGTCTGCGAGCGCGGGATGACCAGGCCGGCGTCCGGATCCCACAGGCCGCCCTGCACCATGGACTCTTCGATCAGCGGGAATTTTTCCTTGATCTCGGCCGGTTCGATCAGCCGGGCGCGAGTGCCGAAGGATTTGGCCGAGGCGATCTTGCGCTTGATCTCGTCCATGCGGCTGTCGTCGCCGACGCGCGCCACTTCGAGACCGCCGATGCGGGCGTAATGGCCCATCTTTTCGTAGAAATCGATCGAGTAGAGCGTCGTCCAGCACGACAGGAAATCATGGCTCGTGGTGTAGCAGAAGTCCGAGGCATGCGCGGTCGAGCCGATATCGGTCGGGATGCCCGACTTGTCGATGCCGACAATGTCGGTCCAGCCGCGCTCGATCAGATGATGCGCGATCGACGCGCCGACAATGCCACCCAGGCCGACGATGACGACCTTCGCCTGTTTCGGAAACTCTGCCATTGCCCGCGACTCCAAGGGGATAAAGCGGGCGCGTCCGCGCCCGTTCGAATGGCGCACAATATGCAGAGGACGTGGATGCAGCTACCGCCTGTTTGCGACACGTCGCGGATGCGACGCGACCCGGCGCGCCGGCGTGCCGCCAGTGGCGATCTATCTCAGGCGAAGGCCCAGATGTCCTCGGCCTGGAAGCCGACCTGATAGCCTGATGTCTTCAGCTTGACCACGACCTGGCCGATTTCGGCGGCCGGCAGCGCGCCGACCTCGACCTTGATCATGCCGGGGCGGTAGCGCTTGAGGTCGAGCTGTTCGAAGACGATCCAGTCGGCGCCCTCGCAATCGACCAGGAAGGCGTCGATATGCGTGATGCCGTTGCGGTCGAGCAGCGTCTGCAGCGTTTCCGACGTCACCTCGATATCCCTCACGTGCGGCGCGAACTTGTTGAAATTGGCGTCGTCCTCGCCCCAGGCATTCTTGCCCGACATCAGATTGGTGTCGGTGACCGACGAGCAGCCGATGAACTCGATCGGCAGCGTGCCGGCCTCGAGTGCCGCGGCATCGAAAGTGTGGACGGTGATCGTGCCCTTGGTCTTCGTCACCGCGACCGGTTCGATGACGAAGCGTTCCGTGTCGGGATAGTTGGCGCGCAACCGCTTCTGATTGTACGGGATCGGCTCGACCAGCACGGCCCGCGCCCGCGGAATGCGGTGCAGCCACGGCGTGACGTCGTCGAACAGCGCGCCGTCGCAAGCGCCGACATTGACCATCTGGAAGGCTTGCCCACCGCCAAACCGCGCCTTCAGCGCCGCCTTGGCCAGGAATTTCGTGCCACGCAACGCCGGCCCGCGATCGAGCAGGCCGGCGGGCAGGCCGAGCGAAAGGGCGATGCGCGCCAGCCCGGAAATGGAACTCATGGCTTACCTCCAGGTATGGCGATGGGCCGCCTTCCATTCAGGCTTGCCGACGCCCACAGCGCCATGATCGGGCCGACAAGCAAAAGGTAGGGCGGCAGAAGGTTCGGGAAGTAGATGCGGGTGTCGTGGATCGGAAAGACGGTGAATTTCGCCAGCACGCCGAGCACCAGTGCTGCAAGCACGATGCCGGCGCGGCGATCGAGCCGGAAGCCGGCGCGGCCGAGCGCAAACCACGCGGCCAGCGCCAGAACCGAGACCCCGACCCAGCTGTTGATGCTGATAGCGCGAATGAAGGATGCGGCAAACGCCTTGAGATAGGCGCCAACCGAGAACGGCGGCTCGAAGCCATCCATATTGTAGTGCTGCTCGATGCTGGAGAACCACAGATGCGGCCACCAGCCGGGATGCTGGGCCCAGTGCGAAATCGCGAAATAGGCGACGAAGGACGCGGCAAAGCCGGCCAGCGCGCCCCACGCCCGCTGCCGGAAGACCAGCAGCAGCACGGCGAAAATGGCCAGGAACACGATGTTGTCCGGCCGCGCCATGAAGGCCAGGAAAAGCAGGACAGCGGTCGCTGCCTCGCGGCCGCGCACATAGGCAAGCAGCCCGCCGAGGAACAGCGCCGAGCACAACAGATCCGGGGTCGAGGCGCGTGCGGCATCGCCGAAATCGGCCATGATCAGCACCGCGCCGACCACAGGCGCCAGCGCAAGCGCGCCTTCGGTTCGCAGCCACAGCAGCGTGATCATCCCGAACAGCAGCACCGAGACCACCTGCAGCACCCGCATCGCCTCGACCGGCGACATCACCGAACTCATCGTCGACAGCATCTCGGCATAGAGAAACTTGATCCGGTACATGCCAAGCAGCGAGTGAAAGTCGGCGGCATTTTGCGCCATATGGCTGCGGAAGCCGCCGCCATCGTCTGTCAGCGCCTTGTAGTCGGCGGCCGAAACGCCGGCCTGGACCGTCCTGTAGGCATAGTCATGCAGCGCCTGGGCATCTGGGTAAGCGCCCTCCTCGGCGATTGTGAGATAAGGCAGCATGTCCCAATTGGCATCGGGCATCGTCCAGGCGGTAAACGCCGTCAGCAGGATATAGAGCGAAAACGCGATCGCGCCGATTGGCGCGGCCCATCGCGCATAAGTCCCCTCGCCCCACGCCAGAGCGGCCGCGGTCAGCCGGTCGAGTGTGTTTTGCGGGGCGGGAGACTTGCTCAGCATTGTCGGACTCGGGACTTCGCTCAACGGACTTCTTTAACGGACCTGGCTTTTGACGAAATCCTTCACGATCCCCACGATGCCGCGCGACAGCAGGCTATCGAAGGCATCGACGAAATGGTCGACATGCTCGCGCTGGCAGATCAGCGGCGGCTCGAGACGGATGACGTTGCGGTTGTATTCGGTGAAGGCGACGAGCACGTCATAGTCGCGCAGCAACAGCGCGCCGACGAAGCCCGACAGCGAGCCCTTCAGCTTGTCGTCGAGGACGCTGACGATCGGACGCAGCACCATCGGCAAGGTCTGCGAGAAGTCGTGGAACTCGAGGCCGACCATAAAGCCTTTGCCGCGCACATCCTTGATGATCTTCGGGTACTTCTCCTTCAGCGCCTGCAGGCGCTGCAGCAGATAGTCGCCGGTAGTGGCGGCGTTGTCGATCAGCCCCTCATCATAGAGCACGTTGATGCCCTCGATCGCGGTGACGCAGGCCTCGCCCATGCCGCCAAAGGTGGCCATGGCATGGATCATCGCCGTCTTCGGCGTGCCATAGGCCTTCATATAGACCTCGCGCCGGGCGATCATCGCGCCGACCGCCGCCTTGCCGGCGCCGAGCGATTTCGCCAGCGCCGTCACATCGGGCACGACGCCATAATGCTCGAAGGCATAGAAGCGTCCCGAACGGCCATAGCCGCACTGCACTTCGTCCGCCACCCACAGCACGCCATACTGGTCGCAGAGCACGCGCAATTTCTGCCAGTATTTGGCCGGCGCCTGGATGATGCCGCCGCCGCCCTGGATTGTCTCAAGCACTATGACGCCGACCTCCGGGTCGGAGCGGAACAGCCGCTCGACCGCTTCGATATCGGCGAACGGAATGCGAACGGTGTTCTCAGCCATCTTGAAGTCCGCGCGGTAGAGCTGGCCATCGGTAATGCCGAGCACGCCCTTGGTCTTGCCGTGGAAGGAATTCTCGGCATAGACGACCTTCGGCCGCTTCGGCCCGGCGGCGCGCTCGGCGAGCTTCACCGCCGCTTCCATCGCTTCCGAACCCGACGAGCCCAGAAATACCATGTCGAGATCGCCGGGCGAGCATTTGGCGATGTTGTGCGCCAGCGCCGATGCATATTGCGACATGAAGGCGATGGCGATTTCCTGGCGCTTCTCCTCCTGGAATTTGCGCCTGGCCTCCAGGATGCGCGGATGGTTGTGGCCGAAGGCCAGCGAACCGAAGCCGCCGAAGAAGTCGAGAATCTTGCGGCCGTTCTGGTCGATGTAGAACATGCCTTCGGCACGCTCGATCTTGATCTTGTGGAAGCCGAGCAGCTTCATGAAATGCAGCTGGCCCGGATTGAGATGCGCCTTGAACAAGTCGGTCATGCGCGCAACATCCATCGCCTTCGCCTGCTCGACGCTGATCAGGTCGGGCTTGGCGATGGCGGTAGGCGACAACGCCGGCGCGCCGACCATGGTGCGCGCGTTCGTCTGCTCAGGCTTGGCCATGACGGTCATTTCGGAGTTCTCCTGGTCGTCCCACCTATTCGGCGGGGACATGATTTGCGGTGACGGCAAGCCCGTCTTTCTTGGCGCGGTATTCGCTGTAGGCGGCGATCAGCATGTCCTCGTCGCGATATTGCGGCACCCAGCCGAGCTGGCGCTCGGCCTTGGATACGTCGAGCACGCACTCCTCATCGGCGATCAGATATTGTTCGGGATCCATGATCGGCATGTTCATGAGATCGAGCAGGTCGAGGGTGCGCTTGACCGCCCAGCCCGGCGTCGGGATCAGCAGCGATTTCGAGCCGGCATGCTTGATCAGGTCGCCCAGCAATTTCTTCACCGGCGGCGGATTGAGGGAGCCCAGATTATAGGCCTGGTTGGGCACGCCTGCCTTCCAGGCCGCGCGGGCAGCTTCCGCGCAATCGAACACCGAGATGAACTGATAGGGGTTCTTGCCCGAGCCGATCATCGGCACAGGAAAATTCCAGTCGATCAGTTTGAACAGCTTTTCCAGGATCCCGAGCCGGCCGGGACCGATGATCAGACGCGGGCGAAACAGCGAGATCGACATGCCGCGCTTGCGCCATTGAGCGGCGAGCTCCTCGGTCTTCTGCTTCGACCAGCCATATTCGCCGAGCGGTGCGACCGGGTGCTCCTCGGTCATCGGCTGGGTGACCGTGTGGCCGTAGATCATGTCGGTGGTGTAGTGGACGAGCTTGGACGCGCCGGCCTTGTCCATCGCCTGCATGATGTGTTCGGTGCCGTGGAAATTCACCGGAAAGAAGAAGTCGTGACGCTTGGCCCGCACCTGGATCGGCGACAGCATTTTGGCCGACAGGTTGTAGACCATGTCGTCGGCCTTCAATCCGATGTTGGCCACCGAGGCCGTATCCGTGACATCGCAGGTGACGAAGCGAACGTTGCGATAGTGCGTCAGGTCGCTCTTGACGATGTCGGCAACGACAACCTCTTCCCCATCGGCCACAAGCTTCGGGGCAAGATGACGGCCGACGAAGCCGTCGCCGCCGAAAATAACATGTCTCATCGAACGATCTCGCTGGTCTTGTCGGGGATGATGGAAGCGGTTTGGTCGTCATGCCCGCTCCCGCCCAAGTCTCGACCGCTTTGCGCGATCAGCACGGTGCCGATGCAGATGAAGGCGATGCCGGCAATGCGCCAGGCATTGAGGTCCTCGCGGAAGATGAAATAGGCGAAGATCGCAACCGCGACATAGGCAAGGCTGAGGAACGGATACGCAAAGCTGAGCTCGACCTTGGACAGCACATAGAGATGCGAAGCCATCGAGATGACGAAGGTGCACAGGCCGAGAAACACCCATGGGCTGAAAACGACCTGCAACAGCCTCAACAGCGGATTGGTGCCTTCGAACGAAATCGGCCCGAGTGACATCATGCCTTGCTTCAGCATCAGCTGCGCGGCGGCATTGGTCATGACCGTGAACAGAATGAAGACGATGTATTTCATATTTTGCACCCGCCACTCGCAACGGTCGTATTACGAACCTGCAAACATTTCATGAAGTCACGACAATGCTTTGAGTAAACCACGGAAATTACGATCTATTCACCATGACTTATTCGGATTGTACCTATTCAGCTGCCTCGACACGCCCTGGCCGGACGTTGAGCTTTTTCGCCGTCCGCAGCCAGAAACTGGACACGAACGCCGGGTCGCGCAGCGCTTCAAGCCGCTGCCAATTCGGGAAGGAGGCCGCGAAAGTATCAGCGCCCATGCGCGCATCCTTGTACGGGTTGACCGCGCCGCCGGCCGCGACCGTGATGCCGTCGAGTTCGCTGAGCAGGGCCAGCGTCCTGTCGCCGCGATTGGGGAAATCCAGCGTCAACGTGAAGCCTGGCCGCGGAAAAGACAGCAGCCCCGGCGAGCGGATCGAGCCGAAGCGCTTCAACACGGTGAGGAAAGAGCCCTGCCCGGCCCGTCGCGCCGCCTCGAGCAGCGCCGGCACGGTCTGGCGCGCGACATTTTCCGGCACCAAGCTCTGGTGCTGGTAGAGACCTTTCGGGCCATACAGCCGATTCCAGTCGCCGACACCATCAAGCGGAAAGAAAAAGCCCTGGTAGCCGGTTTGGCTCGGCCCCGGCGAGCGCCCCTTCTTCCACCGATAGGCGGCGTTGAAGGCGGTGAGGAACGGCCGGTTGAGCACATTGAACGGCGGCTGGAACGGCACTGAAAAACGGGAGCCGGCGCGAGACGCCGCATGCGAGCCATACTCGGCATGATTGCCTGTCAACAACAGGCCGCGCCCGCGGCCATGGCCGCCGGCAAGCTGGTCGATCCAGGCGACGGCATATTCATTGGCCTGGTCGGCGGCCTCGGCCAGTTCGAAGAATTCGCCGAGATCGGCAAACCGCGTTACCTTCTCGGCGATATCGAGCGAATGCACCCGCATCAGCCGGATCGAGGCCGACAGGATCAGGCCGGTCAGCCCCATGCCGCCGATCGTCGCCGCAAACAGCCTTGCATTGTCGGTTGCCGAGCAGGTGTAGGTCCGCCCGTCCGAGCGCAGCAGCGTGAACGACTCGACATGGCAGCCAAAGGTGCCGCGCCGGTGATGGTTCTTGCCATGGACGTCATTGGCGATCGCGCCGCCAAGGGTGACGAACTGGGTGCCTGGGACGACAGTCGGAAAGAAACCGTAAGGTGCAGTGTGCGCAATGATATCGGAGAGGAACACGCCGGCCTCCGCCTCGAGCAGGCCGGTCTCGGCATTGAAGGCGCCGATGCGGTTCAGCGGCCGCATGTCCACGACCGCACCTGGCCCGTTCTGGCAGGAATCACCGTAGGAGCGGCCATTGCCATAGGCGAGCAGAGCGTTCTTTGTCGCCTTGCCGCTTCGCATCAGCGCGATGGCATCGTCGGCCGCGATGGCTCGCTTTGCGGCCGGCGTGGCGAGGCCAAAACTCCGGTACCGTTCGCCGGCCATGCCCTACCAGCCTCCCGCGACCAGAAGGGCGGCGCCGATCACCACGACGATCTGGCTTCGCCAGTCGCGAATGATGAAGATGACCGGATCATCATTCATCTCGTTGCGGCGCGCCAGGATCCAGACCCGCATGGTCAAATACAGCACGATCGGCGCCAGCGGCCAGACCAGCCTGGGATGCGGATAGAGTTCGCGCACGGAGACGCTGTCCATGTAGAGCGCCAGCACCAGCGCCGAGGAGAAGGCCGACGCCATGCCCGCCTGGGCGACGATCTCCTGATCTTCGATGCGGTAGCCGCGACCGGCAATGCGCTCGCCCACCGGAATGGCTGTGGTGCGCAGTTCGACATAGCGCTTCACCAGCGCCAGCGACAGGAAGAAGAAAATCGAGAAGGCGAGCAGCCAGAACGAGACTTCGACCCCGGTCGCCGCAGCACCTGCCAGCACACGCACTGTGTAGAGCCCCGCCAGCGTCAGTACGTCGGCCAGGAGCATGCGCTTGAACGACAGCGAATAGGCTGTGGTCACCACCAGATAGCCGGCGAGCACGCCCAGGAACTCGATCGGCAACAGAAGCCCGGCGGCGATGCCGATCGTCAGCAGAGCGGCCAACGCGCCGAGACCGAACGGTATCGACAGCGCGCCGCTGGCGAAAGGCCGGTTGCGTTTGGTCGGGTGCTTGCGGTCAAGCGCAAGGTCGAAGAAATCGTTGAGGATGTAGATGGCGGAAGCCACGGCGCTGAAGGAGACGAACGCCAGCAGGCATTGCCAGATCATGTTGATGTTGAAGTATTCATGCGACAGCACCATCGGCACCGCTATCAGCGAATTCTTCAGCCACTGATGCACCCGCAGCATCTTGACGAATGTCTTCAATGTCCTTTTCGGCGCCGGCATCCTTTCGGCGCTATGCGCGGCCTGCCAGCGCCTCGCATGGCGGTCGGGCGCCACGACGATGGCGTTGCGTGCGGCTCCGAAAACCTTGAGGTCGTGCCGGCTGTTGCCGGCATAGTCGAAACCGCCGTCGCCATAGGCGGCGATGAGCGCGTCGCGCTTGCGGCCCGAGGTCATGTTGTGGGGACCGTCGGTCGCCAGCACATAGTCGAAGACGCCCAGATGCGCGGCGATCGCCTCGGCGAACTTGCGTGGCGTACCGGTCGCCAGCACGATCTTGCGTCCGTCGCTATGGTCGGCGCGCAGCCGCTGCAGCAGCGCTTCGCGATAGGGCAGCGAGGCCGGATCGATGTCGATGCGGTCTGCGATCGCTTGTTTCAGCCGCGCCGGGCCGGCGGCCAGCCAGAACGGAACCAGGAAAACATAGAGCGGATTCTTCTTGAGCAGGATGAACAGGCCTTCCCAAAGAAGATCGGTCGCAATCAGCGTGCCGTCGAGGTCGACCGCAAGCGGGATTGCGTTCTTGTCCGACCGCGCATCCATGTCCGTTCTGCCCTATTCATAACCGGTTGCGCCGTGTTTCGGCGTCTTCGCACCGGTATAGCGGCGGAACGGCGTATTGAACGTTAAAACGCACGGTTGCAGCCGGTAGGCGCCACGATATTTCCCGCGTCATTGTTAAGCAATCGCTACCGCGAACAATAAAAGGCCGGGCATTGCCCGGCCTCTACTACATCTGCCTGCCGACGTTACTTGATGCGGGCAACGCCACCCGAGATTTCGACCGTTTCCGAGCCGGTCAGGGCCTCGAGGTCACCATTGGGCAAGGTGACGAAACAGCCGTTAGGGCAGAATTCCACGGTTTCGCCGGCCGCCAGCGCCAGCTCCGTCTTGCCGCCGCCTTCCGTCACAATCAGCGTACGGGTCTCAGCATCCTTGTTGACCGCGCTGGCGGCAAAGGCCGAGCCACTCGCTGCGGTAAGAGCGATGGCGACGACGAGCGACTTCCACATTTTGCAATATCGGTGTTTCCACACCGCCTCTGTTGCATTTCGCAAGGCATTCTCGCCTTTGCATGTGAGCTTATATGAGATGCAAGCTGAACCGCAACTGAATGCCGCATTCATGCCGCAATTGGTTTGGGAGGGGCTTGGGGCCCTAGCTAGGATCGGGTTTGCGGGCCTTGCGACCAGTCTTGGCCAGCCGCTTCGCCTCGGCGGCGGCTCTGGCCTTCGCCTGCTCCTTCTCGGCGAACTCGACCTCGATCTTGTCGTCGTCGATCGGCCATGCGTCGGTCTTCTTGACCTTGACCTCGGCGCGCGGCGTCGAGGGGATTTCTATGTGCTCGGCGTCAAAAGCATCGAGAACGGCAAAGCGGATATCGTTCTGAACGATGGCGCCGTTCAGCACATCGGCCAGGAACACGCGGATCTCGAACTCGAGTGCTGCCGGCCCGAAATTGGTGAACAGCACGAAGGGTTCCGGGTTCTTCAGCACCAGCGCATGGCCGCGCGCAATCTCAAGCAGGACCGCGTGTACCCGCTTGACGTCGCTGCCATAGGCGACCCCGACCTTGATCTCCACACGTCCGAGCTTGTTGCGGTGCGTCCAGTTGCCGACGGCGTTGTTGATGAGGTTCGAATTGGGCAGGATCACCGATTGCCGCTGGAAGGTCTCGATTTCGGTGGCGCGCACGCTGATCTTCTTGACCGTGCCTGATGTGTCGCCGGCGACGATCCAGTCGCCGACCTTGAACGGCCGCTCGGCGAGAAGGATCAGGCCCGACACGAAGTTGGACACGACATTCTGCAGGCCAAAGCCGATACCCAGCGAGAGTGCGCCGGCAACGAGCGCCAAATTGGAAAGATCGATGCCCGCCGCCGAGATGCCGACCAGGCCGGCGAGCGCGACGCCGGCATAGCCGACCGCCAGCCGGATCGAGTTGCGCACGCCGGTATCGACCTTGCCGCGCGCCATAACCGAGCCGTCGAGCCAGCCCTGGAACCAGCGGGTCAGGAAATAGCCGATGATGAAGACGACGATGCCGGTGAGGATGCCGGTGACCGAAATCGTCACCGAACCGACGGTGACGCCTGTCGCCAATTTATAGCCCCAGGCCTGGATATCGCCGGGCTGGAAGCCCCACATCAACAGGATCAGCGGCAGGAACACCAGCACGATCATCAGGTTGATGGCGACGCTGACGACGAGGCCGAGTTGGTCGAGCGCGGTGTCCTCATAGCTGGAATTGGTCTTCAGCCAGCGCCCGATGGACGTGCCGGCGAAACCACCCTCCTCGCCGATCTCGCGCGCCGACAGGAAGCCGATATAGGCGGTGAGCAGGATGGTGCCGGTGACCACGACCTGCAACGAGACGAAGATGGCAAGACCGATATAGCCGAACAGCGCCGCCGCAATCGTGAACAGGCCGAGCGCGACACAGGTGTAGCGCAGCCAGGCCGGCCAGGGGCGCCAGCGCCCGTCGGCGTCCTTGTAAGGCTTCAGCAGCGCCATAAGGATCAGGATGACGCCGACGATGACGGTGGCGACAAAACTCCTGGCCACCGTCAGCGACAGGGGCGAGCCCATCTTGTCGTTGACGATCGACAGGAAATTGTTGATGCCGATGACGACTGCCATGGCCGTCGTCAGCCGCACCAGCCAACGCGCCGGGCCGGTCTCGACCTGGATCAGGCGCCAGTTCGGCATGCTAGGCGACAGCGCCGCATTGGTCAGGCGGTTGACACAGAACACTATGGCGATGACGGCTGCCAGCGCGTTGAGGAACACGCCTATGTCGCCGCGCAGCACATTGTAATAATTGTACAGGAACACCGTCGAGGCGAGGAAGGCGCTGACCGCCAGCGTCGGCAGCAAGGTCGACCAGAACGCCACCGACAGGCGACTGAGATACGTCGGATCTTCAACCGACGCGTCGGGCTCGAAGATGCGCCCAAACAGGCGGCGCCCACCGACCAGAAGCACCACGGCCAACGCGAGCGCCATGAGGGTCGCCGCGAGCATCGCCTGGAACTTGAACTTGAAGGCAAAGCTCAGCCACGATGACACCGCCCTGTAGAAGTTGGCGTATTCGTCCCTGGCGTCGGAAAACACTTGCGGGCTCAGTGCATCGGACAGCACATAGCGCTTGGTCAGCCCGCTGCGAAACAGCTCGCTACGCATATTGCCGATCTTCTCGATCAGCGCATTGATGCGGATCGACAGGTTCTGCGCGCCGGCGATGACGGCGTTGATCTCCGCCTTTTCCGACGCCAGCGCCTGGCGCTCGCCGGTCACGATATCCGGTTCAGGCGGCTGTCCGGCAGCCGGGGGCGCACCAAGCTGCTCAAGCCTCGAATTGATCTCCCCCAGCCGGGACCGGAACGCCAGCGCGCTGTTCAGCGCAGCGCGCGACAGCTCTTCCAGCTGCAGGCGGATCTCGACAAGGGTGGTGTCGTCGAGGCCGTCCTCCTGGACTTTCTTCTCCAGAGCGTCGGTTTTCGTCGTCAAACCCTGCAGGATTTTCTGCTGGTCGGCGACCAGCCCGGCAGGCGCCTGGCCCAGCCCCTGCGCCATCGCGCCGAACGAATGCGGCGCCAAGGCAACGAGCGCGAGGACCAGGATCAGGCGAAAGAAGCGAAAAAGCATAATGGTGGCGACTCAAAGGGCGGCAAGGCCGCTTCTAAAGCGGTCCTTGATAGAGACGCTCATCCCGTGGGGCAAGTCGTGGCGAAGTCATCGCAGTTGGGCGCCTTGCGGGAGTCGGCCAGTCGAAAAGCCATGGCGCAATCTTGGCTTTGCGCCCGCCGCCTGCTCTATAGTCTGCCGCATCGCGCCGAGCCGGAAGGTTTCAGGTCTGTCCGACCTGAAACCTTCCGGCTCTAGAAATCAAAGATATAGAGCATGATGTCGTTCGAAAACCGCTTCACACTTTTCGGCATCATGCTCTAGGGATGACATGAAGAATGGCGGAATATTCAGCCCTTTCGCTTCTCACGAACGCGCTCAAGGGAAACAAGGACTGGAAGCCGGCCTGGCGCAAGCCCGACCCCAAGGCTTCCTATGACGTCATCATCATCGGTGGCGGCGGCCACGGCCTGTCGACGGCGTACTATCTGGCCAAGGAGCACGGCATCACCAATGTCGCGGTGCTGGAAAAGGGCTGGCTGGGTTCCGGCAATGTCGGCCGTAACACCACGGCGGTGCGCTCCAACTACCTTTTGCCGTCCAACACCCGCTTCTACGAACATTCGATGAAGATGTGGGAGAACCTTTCGCACGACCTCAACTACAACGTCATGTTCTCGCAGCGCGGCTGCCTGAATCTGGCTCACACGCCGGGCCAGTTCGACGACTTGGCAAGGCGCGGCAACGCCATGCGCCATCTCGGCGTCGATGCCGAGCTGATGAGCACCGCCGAGATCGCGCGCCTGGTCCCGGCGCTGGACATGTCGGCCTCCGCGCGCTTTCCCATCGTCGGCGGCCTGATGCAGCCGCGCGCCGGCACCGCCCGTCACGATGCGGTTGCCTGGGGCTATGCCCGCGGCGCCGACCGACGCGGCGTCGACATCGTCGAGAATTGCGAGGTCACCGGCTTCCTGCGCGACGGCGACCGCATCACCGGCGTGCAAACGACGCGCGGAGAGATCCGCGGCAAGAAAGTTGCCGTGGCCGTTGCCGGCAGCACCGGACGGGTGATGCAGCTTGCCGGCATCGACAGGATGCCGATCGAGAGCCATGTGCTGCAGGCCTTCGTCACCGAATCGCTGAAACCTTTCGTCGACACGGTGCTGACCTTCGGCATGGGTCATTTCTACATGTCGCAGTCCGACAAGGGCGGCCTCGTCTACGGCGGTGACATCGACGGCTACAACAGCTACGCTCAGCGCGGCAACCTGCCCATCGTCGATGAGGTGATGAGCGAGATGCTGGCGCTGTTTCCCGGCCTTGCGCGTGTACGCATGCTGCGCTCATGGGGCGGCGTCTGCGACATGTCGATGGACGGTTCGCCGATCATCACCACCGGCCCGCTGCCGGGCATGTATCTCAATTGCGGCTGGTGCTATGGCGGCTTCAAGGCGACGCCGGCCTCGGGCTGGTGCTTCGCATACACCATCGCCAAGGACGAACCGCACGCGTTCAACGCGCCGTTCACGCTCGACCGTTTTTATCGCGGCCTAGTGATTGACGACAAGGGCCAGGGCGCAACGCCCCGGCTGCATTAGGGTTCAAACAAATGCTTATCACTTGTCCCTATTGCGGCCCGCGCGACGTCATCGAGTTCACCTATCAGGGCGACGGCAACCGCGAGCGCCCGCAGCCCAACTCGCAGGACCTCGACGCCTGGAACGCCTATGTCTACGATCGGCTGAACCCGGCCGGCGACCACAATGAGATCTGGCAGCATTCGGGCGGCTGCCGCACCCATCTGAGGATGGTGCGCAACACGGTCACGCATGAGATTTCCAGCACCGGTTTCGCCCGCGGCGACCACAATGCCGCCGCCCGGCACAAAGCCGGAGGCAAGTCGTGAGCCCGCGCCGCACCGAGACCGGCGGCCGCGTCGACCGGCTGCGCACCATCCGCTTCACCTTCGACGGCACGCCCTACACCGGCCATGCCGGCGACACGCTGGCCTCGGCGCTGCTTGCTAACGGCGTCACGCTTTTCGGCCGCTCATTCAAATACCACCGCCCGCGCGGCCTGCTCTCGGCCGGCGTCGAGGAACCGAACGCGCTGGTGACGGTGCTGCGCGGCGAAGTGCGCGAGCCCAACATCGCCGCAACCATGGTCGAGATCTATGACGGGCTGGTGGCCGTCAGCCAGAACCGCTTTCCCTCGCTCGCCTGGGACATCAACGCCGTCAACCAGCTCGGCGGCAAGATCCTGGCCGCCGGCTTCTACTACAAGACCTTCATGGGCCCTGTCTTCGGCCCCCTGAAAGGCACCCGCTTCTGGATGTTCTGCGAGCATTTCATCCGCCGCGCCGCCGGCCTGGGCCGCGCCGGTATTGCCGCCGACACCTCGCGCTACGAGCGCATGAACGCGTTTTGCGACGTGCTGGTGGTCGGCTCCGGCCCGGCCGGCCTGTCAGCCGCCAAGGCCGCTGCCGACCAGGGCGCGCGCGTCATCCTGGCCGAACTCGAGCCGCGTTTCGGCGGCTCGGCCAACTGGTCCGGCGAGGCCATCGACGGCGCGCCGGCCGCCGACTGGGCGGCGCGCGCCGTCAGCCAGCTCGAAGGCCATGACACGGTCCGCCTGCTGCCGCGCACCACGGTGTGGGGCTATTACGACGGCAACACGCTAGCCGCGCTCGAGCGCGTCACCGACCACAAGGAAACGCCCGGCAAGGGCGAGCCGCGCCATCGCTACTGGGCGATCCGCGCCAAGACGGTGGTGCTGGCCACCGGCTCTTTCGAGCGGCCGCTTGTGTTCCCCGGCAATGACCGGCCGGGCGTCATGCTGGCGCATGCCGCCGAGCGCTATGCTAACGATTATGGCGTGCTGCCCGGCGACAGGATCGCGCTGTTCACCAACAATGACAGCGCCTATCGCTCGGCGCTGGCGCTGAGGAAGGCCGGGGCGGCTATTGTCGCCATCGTCGATGTGCGCCCCGAGCTTTCGGCCGAAATGCGCAGCCTCGCCACCGAGGCCGAAGCCGAAATCCTCTCCGGCCATGCCGTGGTCGCCACCGAAGGCGGCAAGGCGCTCTCCGGCCTCAAGGTGCAGCGCTTCGACATGACCTCGGGCGCGCTCAGCGGTGACGCCCGCAGCATCCACGCCGATTGCCTGCTGATGTCGGGTGGCTGGTCGCCGACCATCCATCTCGCCAGCCAGGCCGGTGCCAGAGCCGAATGGAACCCTGCCCGCCAGGCCTTCCTGCCGCCGAAACCGACTCGGCAATGGATTGGCGCCGGCGCTTTCAACGGCAGCTTTTCGACCGTCGAAGCCATCACTGAGGGCCGTGCAGCCGGCCTGTCCGCCGCGGGCGGAGCGGCTGCGCCGGCAGCTTTGCCGGATGTCGAAGCAGCCCCGGGAAACCCCGATCCGGCGCCGGTGTTCGAGATCAAAGCCAAGGGAAAAAGCTTCGTCGACTTCCAGCATGACGTGACTGCTGAAGACGTGCGGCTGGCGCATCGCGAAGGTTTTGTCTCCGTCGAGCATCTGAAGCGCTACACCACGCTCGGCATGGCGACCGACCAGGGCAAGAACTCCAACGTTCCGGGCCTCGCCATCATGGCCGAGGCGTTGGGCAAACCGATCCCCGAAGTCGGAACGACGCGCTTCCGCCCGCCCTATTCCGCGGTGTCGATCGGCTCGCTTGCCGCCGAACGCTTCGGCGATCTGAAACCCGAGCGCCTGACGCCCATGCATGACTGGCACCTCGCCAATGGCGCAACGATGTATTCCGCTGGCCTCTGGTATCGACCAATGATCTACGGCCTTGCCGGCGAGACGGTCGAGCAGGCCTATGTCCGTGAAGCCAGGGCGACGCGCGAAAGCGCCGGCATCGTCGACGTCTCGACGCTGGGCAAGATCGCCGTTCAGGGGCCGGATGCGGGCGAATTCCTCGACCGGGTCTACACCAACATGTTTTCCACCCTCCCCGTCGGCAAGGCCCGCTACGGCCTGATGCTGCGCGAGGACGGGCTGGCCTTCGACGACGGCACCACATGGCGGCTCGGCGAACAGGATTTCCTGATGACGACCACCACGGCCAACGCCGGCAAGGTGATGCAGCATCTGGAATATTTCCTCGACGTCATCTGGCCGGAGCTCAAAGTGCACGTCACCTCGGTAACCGACGAATGGGCGGGCGCGGCCATCGGCGGGCCGAAGGCGCGGGCCATCCTCGCCGCCTGTGTCACCGGCACCGCGGTCGACAACACAGCCCTGCCGTTCATGGGCATCGTGCGCGGCGAGATATCAGGCGTGCCGGTGATGATTTGCCGGCTGTCCTTCTCCGGAGAAATGGCCTTCGAGGTCTATTGCGGCGCCGGCTACGGCACCCATGTCTGGGAAGCCCTTATCGAAGCCGGCAAGCCGTTCGGCCTGGTCACCTACGGGCTGGAGGCGTTGGGCACGATGCGCATCGAAAAGGGCCATGTCACCGGCGCGGAGATCGACGGGCGCACTACGGCGCGCGACCTGCATCTCGACTGGATGCTGTCGAAGAAGAAGCCGTTCATCGGCTCGGCGATGATGGACCGCGAAGGCCTGATCGCGCCCGAGCGGCTGCAGCTGGTCGGCCTAGTCTCGCTCGACAATCGGCCGTTCAATGGCGGAGCCCACCTCGTCGAGGAACTGGACGAAGCCAATCCGCACGACTCCATCGGCCATATCACCGCCTGCTGCTACTCGCCGGCGCTGGGCAAGCACATCGCGCTGGCTTTGGTCGAGGGCGGCAAGGCGCGCCATGGCACCCGGGCATTCGTCTCCGATCCGCTGCGCAAGCGGTTCGGGCCGGTCGAGATCGTCTCCAACCATTTCTACGACCCGGACGGGAGCCGCATGCATGGCTGAGCGCCAATCACCCGAACGCCAATCACCCGAGCGCCTCTCGCCGCTCGAGCCGGTGTCCCATCCGGGTTCGCACGGCAATTTCGAGCATGGCGTTGAAGTCATCCTGACCGAGACCCGGCCGGGCTCGATCCTGCAGCTGGCCGCGTGGCCGGGCGCGGAAAAGCAACTGATCGACGTGATCGGCAAGGTCACCGGCCTCGATTTGCCCGATGGCGCCGGCGGCGGTCTCGCCAAGGACGGCAAGGCCGTGTTCGGTTTCGCGCCTGGAAAATTCACAGTCGTCGACGAGGCCGAGGGCCTGGCGGCGAGTTTTGCCGGGGACGTAACCCCGGCAATCGGCACGATCACCGACCTGTCGCATGGCCGCACCGCTATCCGCATCGCCGGCCCTAAGGCCGAATGGGTGCTGGCGAAATTCTTCGCCATCGACTTCGCCCTGCCCGCCTTCCCCACAGGCTCCGGCCGTTCGACCACCCATCACGACGTCTTTGCGCAGATCCAGCGCACCGGCGCCGACCAGTTCGACATCTATGTCTTCCGCTCCTTCGCCCGATCGTTCTGGAAGGCGCTCTGCCATGCCAGCGAGGAGGTCGGCTACGAGGTTCAGTAGGGCCAAAAGCCGTTCTGGCCTCAAAGCCAGCCGGTTCTGCCGCTAGAGAATGCTCCAATGGAAGCCCATGGTGGGGAACGTGGCCCAACCGGCCCAGGGGATTAAAAAGATCCCGTCTCAGAGTCGGCATCGTCGTTTGGTTCGAACATCCCCATGACCGCAGAACTATCCGCCGGCGCCACGGATTGCGCCGATGTGTCGGCCAGAGCCTTGCTCCTGCTGCCGCTCACGGTCGCCTGCGGCGTGTTCATGACCAGCCTCGACCAGAATGTCGTGGTCACCGCCCTGCCCGGCATCAGCGACAGCCTCGGCCGGCCGCCGAGGCAGCTCGGCCTGTTGATCACCGTCTATGTCGCCAGCCTGATCATCTCGATGCCGCTCGGCGGCTGGGCCGCCGACCGCTTCGGCCTGCGCAATGTCTACTGCTTCGCTTGCTGGTGTTCGCCGCGTCATCGGCGCTGTGCGGCCTGTCCAACGACATCTGGACGCTGGTCGGCGCCCGCGCGCTGCAAGGCTTCGGCGGCGCCTTGATGGGGACGCTCGGCCAGGTCGTCATCCTGTCGACCTTCCCGCGCAGCCGCACGCTGAAGATCAACATGTATATTTCGCTGGCCGGCCAGTCCGGACCGCTGGTCGGCCCGCTGGTCGGCGGCGCCCTGACGACTTATATCTCCTGGCGCTGGATCTTCTTCTTCAACGTGCCGTTCGCGCTGGCGGCGGCCGTTCTTGCCGCCTCGCTGTTTCCGACTGTTACCAAACCGGTGCGCACGCCGTTCGATTTCCCGGGCTTCCTGCTGGTCGGCAGCGGCATGGTCCTGCTGGTCTTCGGCATGGATTCGCTTGCGGCGAAAGACGCCGCCGGCAGCATGATCGCGGCCGAGCTGACGCTGGCGATCGTCATCCTGACGCTTGCCTCCTTCCACTGCCTGCGCGCCTGCAACCCTTTGCTTGACCTGAAACTCCTGCGCATCCGCACCTTTCGCATCTCCTTCCTCACAGGCGGCGGACTGGACACGATCGGCCTCAGCTCGGTCGTCTTCCTGCTGCCGCTGATGTTCCAGCTCGGCTTTGGCATGAGCGCGGTGCAGGCGGGATCGCTGACTTTCGTTGCCGCAATCGGCTCGCTGATCATGCGTGTGTTCATGCCGCGCCTGCTCAACCGCTTCGGCTTTCGCCGTGTGCTGGTTGTCAACACGCCGATCGTTGCCGCCATGGTTGCGGGCTTCGCCTTGATAGAGGCAACAACGCCCGTCTGGATCGTGCTTGCCTATATCTTCGCCTTCGGTGTCCTGCGCTCGGCGCAATGGGCTTCGACCGGCAATCTCGCCTATTCCGACATCGCGCCCGACCAGCTCGCCCGCTTCAGCGCGCTCTACTACATACTGTGGCAGTTGGGGGTGGCGATCAGCGTCGGCCTGGCGGCGGCGCTGTTGTCGTTCCTGGCTGGCGGCAGGCCGGCGGTGACCAACGATTTCCGCATCCTGTTCGTGGTCGAGGGCGTCATCACTTTGTGCGCGCTGATCGCCTATCTCAGACTGACACCGCAGGACGGCGCCCATGTCAGCGGCCATGGCGCGCAGATGAACGTGGAATAAGGCCCCGGTAGCCGAGGCCTAGCCGCTGAACGTCACCCACTCTTCCAGCGGCACGCGGTCGGTGCGGAAGTCGTTTTCGGGTTTCGACGTATCCTCGAGGCCGAGCGCCATGCCGCAGACGACGATCTCCTCGTCGGGGATGTTGAGCACCGGCCGGATCTGCCGGTGATAGGGCGCGAAGGCGGCCTGCGGGCAGGTGTGCAGGCCCCTGCCTCGCGCCGCCACCATGATGTTCTGCAGGAACATTCCGTAGTCGATCCACGAGCCCTGGTTCAGCCGCCGGTCGATGGTGAAGATCATGCCGACCGGCGCGTCGAAGAAGACGAAGTTGCGGTCGTGCTGGGCGCGCATCTTGTCGACCTCGCGGCGGCCGATGCCGAGTGCCCCATAGAGCCCGAAACCGTTGGCGCGGCGGCGGGTGAGATACGGCTCGAAGAACTGGGTGGGGTAATAGCGATACTCGTCCCAATCGGCCTTTTCGGCGCGGATACCGGAATTCAGGATGGCATTGGTGATCTGCTGCTTGACCTCGCCCTTGACGACATAGACCCGCCAGGGCTGCATATTGGTGCCCGAAGGCGCGCGCGCGGCGACGCCAAGAATGGCTCGGATCGTCTCGTCATCGACCATGTCGGGCAGGAAGGCGCGCACTGAACGGCGCGAGATGATCGCCTCGTCGACAACAGCCGCGTTATGCGCTGCCAGGCCGTTTTTTTCCAGCATGGGCCGTCCCTTTGCGCACACTTCGAAAGCCGAACCGGCTATCGGAAAAGACCTTGCGCAGATTTCAATCCTTGGTCGCCGACCCGCATTCCCACACCCGCCGCTCGTGCCAGAGCCTTTGCATGAACCGCCAAAATCGCGCAAGCAAATCTTGTGTGTCCATGAAAATTCGCTTGATTTTTTCACGGACATGAGCTCTCATGAAATTCATTTCCAGTTTTTCATCAAGTGAGCGTTTTGGCCCCAGCTATCCCCAAAACATTGCAGGGACCTGACGAGCGCCTGCTGGCGAGCGACATCCGTGCGCTGCGCAAGGCGCGCGGGCTGACGCTGGCTGAGATCGCGCTGAAGCTTGGTCGCTCCGTCGGCTGGGTCAGCCAGGTCGAGCGCGGCCTGTCTATCCCTTCGCTTGGCGACCTCAGGGCTTTCGCAGACCTGTTCGGCGTGCCGCTCAGCCTGTTCTTCAGCCACGACGTGCCGATCGAAAAGGAGCGCGGCTTTGTCGTGCGCGCCGGCAGCCGGCGCACGCTTGGCACAAGCGAATCCGGCCTCGTGGAAGAGCTTCTGTCGCCCGATCTCGGCGGTAGTTTCGAGATGGTGCGTTCGATCTTTGCGCCGGGCGCCGAGATGAAGAGCGAGCAGCTGCGGCCGACCGAGGAAGCCGGCTACATCGCCTCTGGCATTTTCGAGATCGAGATAGCCGGCGTCTGGCACCGGCTCGGCGAAGGCGATTCCTTCCGCTTCGAGCGCAAGCCGTACCGCTGGCGCAATCCCGGCAGCGAGCCGGCCGTGGTCATCTGGGTGGTTTCGCCGCCTGTTTATTGAATGCATGTCGCCCAAAGTGTGCAGCGGTTTGGGAAACGACATGCATCAAGCAAAAAGATAGAAGCGCAGCGCGCTTCAGGTTTGGGAGAAGAATATGGCCGGTTTGCCGACCACGGCACGCGTGGTGATCATCGGAGGCGGTGTCGTCGGCACCTCCTCGCTCTACCATCTGTGCAAGGCGGGTTGGACCGATTGCGTGCTGCTTGAAAAGAACGAGCTGACATCGGGCTCGACCTGGCATGCCGCCGGAAACGTGCCGACCTTCTCGTCGTCCTGGTCGCTGATGAACATGCAGCGCTATTCGACCGAGCTTTATCGCGGCTTGGCTGATGCCGTCGACTATCCCATGAACTACCACATTACCGGCTCGCTGCGGCTCGCCCACACCAAGGAGCGCATGCAGGAGTTCCAGCGCGCCAAGGGCATGGGCCGCTACCAGGGCATGGACATCGACATTGTCGGCCCTGATGAGATCAAGCGCCGCTATCCCTTCATCGAGACGCATGAATTGAAAGGCGCGCTCTATGATCCAAACGACGGCGACATCGACCCCGCGCAGCTGACGCAGGCACTTGCCAAGGGTGCGCGCGACATGGGGGCAAAGATCATCCGCTTCTGCCCGACCACGGGCGTGCGCCGTGAGAACGACGAATGGGTGGTTGTCACCCCGCAAGGCGAAATCCGCTGCGAGATCGTCGTCAATGCCGCCGGCTACCGTGCCGCCGAAGTCGGCAAAATGTTCGGCCGCGACGTCCCGATGATGGTGATGAGCCATCAGTACATCTTGTTCGAGGAGATACCCGAACTGGTGGCGTGGTCGAAGGAGCAGGGCAAGAAGCTGCCGCTGCTGCGCGACGTCGACACCTCCTACTATCTGCGCCAGGAAAAGAACGGCATGAATCTCGGCCCCTATGAGCGCAATTGCCGCGCGCATTGGGCGACCCACAACGACCCGGTGCCGGAGGATTTTTCCTTCCAGCTCTTCCCCGACGATCTCGACCGTCTCGAGCACTACCTTGCCGATGCCGTAGCCCGCGTGCCGATTCTCGGCACTGCCGGCCTGTCCAAGGTGATCAACGGGCCGATCCCTTACGCGCCGGACGGCAATCCGCTGATCGGTCCGATGCCCGGCGTTCCCAACGCGTTCGAGGCCTGTGTCTTCACCTTCGGCATCGCCCAGGGCGGCGGCGCCGGCAAGGTGCTGGCCGAATGGGTTACGCAGGGCCAGACCGAATGGGACATGTGGTCTTGCGATCCGCGCCGTTTCACCAGCTTTGCGGCCGCCCCCGACTATAGCGTCGCCAAGGGCATGGAGATCTACGGCAACGAATACGCCATCCAGTTCCCGCGCCATGCCTGGCCGGCCGGGCGCGACCGCAAGCTGTCGCCGATCCACGATCGCATCAAGGCGCTCGGCGCCCAGTTCGACGCCTATAATGGCTGGGAGCGTGCCACCTGGTATGCGCAACCCGGTGACGACACGTCGGAAGAAGCAACACTCACCTTCCGCCGCGACGGGCCGTGGCAGCACCGCGTGCGCGAAGAATGCCTGGCGGTGCGCGACGCCGCCGGCATTCTGGACCTGCCCGGCTTCTCGCGCTTCAACCTCGAAGGTCCTGGCGCAGCCGAATGGCTGGCGCTGCAGGTCACCGGCCTGGTGCCCAAGCCCGGCCGCATCGGCCTCGCCTATTTCGCCGACGACAAGGGCCGCATCGTCACCGAGATGTCGGTGGTGCGCCATGGCGAAGAGCAGATGACGCTGATCACCGCGGCGGTAGCGCAGTGGCACGATTTCGAATGGCTGAAGTCGCGCCTGCCGAAGGACGCAGCTTTCACCCTCACTGACAGAACCGAAGACTATTCGACGCAAATCCTCGCCGGCCCCAGTTCGCGCAAGATCCTGGCCGAGGTCTGTGGCGCGGATCTCTCGCTGCCCTGGCTGACGCATCAGGAAACCACCATCGCCGGCCGCTGGGCGAAGCTGGTGCGGGTATCCTTCGCCGGCGAACTCGGCTGGGAAATCCACACCAAGGTGGGAGACACCGCCGCCATCTTCGACGCCGTCTGGACGGCGGGACAAAAACACGGTCTGAAACCGTTCGGCATGTACGCGCTGGATTCGCTGCGCCTCGAAAAGGGCTACCGGACCTGGAAGGGCGACCTGTCGACCGACTATACGGTCCTGCAGGGCGGGCTCGAGCGCTTCGTCAAATGGGACAAGCCCGACTTCCGCGGCAAGGCAGCCCTGCAGAACGAAAAGCAGCAAGGCGTGAAGAAGCGCTTCGTCACGCTGGTGGTCGAAAACCCAGGCGATTGCGACGCGCCGTCCGTGTCGACGCTCTGGCATGACGGCAAGATCGTCGGCGAGACGACGTCCGGCGGCTGGGGGCATCGCATCGACAAATCGATCGCGCTCGGCATGCTGCGCGCCGACCTGGCTGAACCCGATACCGCGATCGAGATTGAAATTTTTGGCAATCGTTTCAGGGCGGTCGTGCAGAAAGACGAGCCGCTGTGGGATCCGAAAAACGAAAGACTGAGAGCATGAAGAAAGTCATTCTCACCGATGGCGGCATGGGCCAGGAACTGGTCCGCCGCAGCAGCTCCGAGCCGACGCCGCTCTGGTCGGCCAGGGTGCTGATCGACGAGCCGGATCTGGTGCGTGACCTGCATGCCGAATTCATCCGGGCCGGCGCTCGCGTCATCACCATCAACACCTATTCGGCAACGCCGGAGCGGCTCGCGCGGGAAGGAGCAGAAGATCTCTTCAAGCCCTTGCAGAAGCGCGGCATCGAATTGGCAAGACAGGCACGCGACGAGGCAGGCGATGCAGCGATCGCCGGCTGCCTGTCACCGCTGTTCGGCAGCTATGCGCCGGCGCTGGCCATATCGTTCCAGGAGACGCTGGACATCTATCGCCGCATCGTCGCCGAGCAGGCCGATGGCGTCGACCTGTTCCTGTGCGAGACCATGGCCTCAGCCGAGGAAGGCCGTGCGGCCGTTACCGCTGCGTCGGAAAGCGGCAAACCTGTCTGGGTGTCTTGGACTCTCGCCGATCACGGCGCGCCGCGGCTGCGCAGCGGCGAAACAATAGCGGCAGCGGCGGACGCCCTCGACGGCCTGACGGTTGCAGCGCGCCTGGTGAATTGCTGCCGGCCAGAAGCTATCGCCGCGGCACTGCCCGAATTGATTGCTCTCGGCGGCCCGGTCGGCGCCTATGCCAATGGCTTCACCTCTGTCGAAGCGCTCAAGCATGGCGGAACGGTGGAAGTGCTGCACGCACGCCACGACCTTGATCCGGATGCCTATGCCGACCAGGCGCTAGGCTGGGTCGCCGCTGGCGCCACCATCGTCGGCGGCTGCTGCGAAGTCGGCCCTGCCCACATCGCCGCGTTGCGCGACCAGCTGGAACAGGCCGGCTACGAAATCTCGGGAGTATCCTGATGCCCAGACCGTCATCGCGCATTTCCGGCATCGTGCCTTCGGGCAAGGATGGCTGGGAGGTCCACACCGAGGCCTGGGCCCGCAACGAGGCCGGCCAGGACATCATCATGCTGTCGGTCGGCGACCATGATTTCGATACGCCGAGCCAGACGATCGAAGCCTGCGTGACGGCGGTTCGCGGCAGCAACCATCACTACACCCCGCTGTCCGGCGTTCCGCGCCTTCGCAGGGCGATGGCGGCGGCCTCGACCGCTTGCACCGGGGTCGAGACGGCACCTGACCAAGTCATCGCCACGCCCGGCGGCCAGGCTGCCCTTTACGCGGCCGTGCAGGCCGTTCTCGACCAGGGCGACCACGCCATCGTGGTGGCGCCCTACTACGCGACTTATCCCAACACGTTCAGCGCCGCCGGCGCCAGCTTCACCGTCGTCGAGACGCCGGCCGAAGACGGTTTCCAGCCGCACGCCGAGATGATCCGCGCGGCGCTCAAGCCCAACACGCGCGCCATTTTGATCAACACGCCGAACAACCCGACCGGCGCCGTCTATTCGCGCGAGCGGCTGGAAGAGCTGGCCGAGATCTGCCGCGAGCACGATCTCTGGCTGCTGTCCGACGAGGTCTATTGGACGCTCGGCGGCGGCGAGCACATCTCGCCGCGCGGCCTGCCCGGCATGGCCGAGCGCACGCTGGTCATCAATTCGATGTCCAAGAGCCATGGCATGACCGGCTGGCGCATGGGCTGGCTGACTGGCCCGGCGCAGATGATCACGCTGTTGACCAATCTCAATCTGGTGACGACCTACGGCCTGCCGGCCTTCATCTCGATCGCCTGCGCCGAGGCGCTGGAGAACCGCTATGGCGTGAAAGAGATCGCCGAACGCTATGCGGCGCGCCGCACCGTCCTGCTCGACGCCGTGCGCGGCATGAACAATATCAGCGTGCACGGCTCGGAGGGCGGCATGTATGTCATGCTCGACATCTCCGCCGTCGAGCCCGACGACGAGAAATTCGCCTGGGCCTTTCTCGACCAGGAGAGTGTCGGCGTCATGCCGGGTTCCAGCTTCGGCAAGGCCGCTGCCGGCCACATCCGCATCAGCCTCTGCCAACCGGAACCGGTGCTTCAGGAAGCCGCAAAACGCCTGCGCCGCTTCGCATCCGGCTATCGCCGCGAGGCCGCATGACCAGAAGCATTCCCACCAAGGCCCGCGCGGTTATTATCGGCGGCGGTGTCTCCGGCTGTTCGGTCGCCTACCACCTGGCCAAGCTCGGCTGGACCGACATCGTGCTGCTGGAACGCAAGCAGCTGACCTCGGGCACGACCTGGCACGCCGCCGGCCTGATCGGCCAGCTGCGCGGCTCGCAGAACATGACGCGGCTGGCGAAATATTCGGCCGACCTCTACGTCAAGCTGGAGGCCGAAACCGAAGTCGGCACCGGCATGCGCCAGGTCGGCTCGATCACCGTGGCGCTGACTGAGGAGCGCAAGCACGAGATTTACCGGCAGGCCTCGCTCGCCCGCGCCTTCGATGTCGATGTGCGCGAGATTTCGCCTGGTGAAGTCAAGGAGATGTACCCGCATCTCAACGTGTCCGATGTGGTCGGCGCCGTGCATCTGCCGCTCGACGGCCAGTGCGATCCCGCCAACATCGCCATGGCGCTGGCCAAGGGCGCCCGCCAGCGTGGCGCCGCCATCGTCGAGAATGTGAAGGTCACCAAGGTCCACACCAAGGCCGGTCGCGTCACCGGTGTGTCGTGGGCGCAAGGCGAGGATCAGGGAACGATCGAGGCCAACATCGTCGTCAACTGCGCCGGCATGTGGGCGCGCGAGCTCGGCGCCCAGAACGGCGTCACCATCCCGCTGCATGCCTGCGAACATTTTTATCTCGTCACCGAGCCGATCCCCGGGCTCGGTCGTCTACCGGTGCTGCGCGTTCCCGATGAATGCGCCTACTACAAGGAAGACGCCGGCAAGATGATGCTCGGCGCCTTCGAGCCGGTGGCCAAGCCCTGGGGCATGGACGGCATAAGCGAGGATTTCTGCTTCGACCAGTTGCCTGAGGACATGGAGCATTTCGAGCCGATCCTCGAAATGGGCGTCAACCGCATGCCGATGCTGGCAACCGCCGGCATTCACACCTTCTTCAACGGCCCCGAAAGCTTTACCCCCGACGACCGCTACTATCTCGGCGAGGCCCCGGAACTCCGTGGCTACTGGATGGCGACCGGCTACAATTCCATCGGCATCGTCTCGTCCGGCGGCGCCGGCATGGCACTGGCGCAATGGATCAACGATGGCGAAGCGCCCTTCGACCTCTGGGAAGTCGACATCCGCCGCGCCCAGCCGTTCCAGAAGAACCGCCGCTATCTCAAGGAGCGGGTCTCCGAGACGCTCGGCCTGCTCTATGCCGACCATTTCCCCTACCGGCAGATGGCAACGTCCAGGAATGTCAGGCGCTCGCCCCTGCACGAACAGCTGAAGGCGCGCGGCGCAGTGTTCGGCGAAGTCGCCGGCTGGGAGCGCGCCAACTGGTTCGCCCGCGAGGGACAGGAGCGCGAATATCGCTATTCCTGGAAGCGGCAGAACTGGTTCGACAACCAGCGCGAGGAACATCTGGCGGTCCGCAACAAGGTCGCCCTGTTCGACATGACCTCGTTCGGCAAGATCCGTGTCGAAGGCCGCGACGCCTGCGCCTTCCTGCAAAGGCTCTGCGCCAACGACATGGATGGGGCGCCCGGCAAGATCGTCTACACCCAGATGCTCAACCAGCGCGGCGGCATCGAGAGCGATCTGACGGTATCGCGGCTATCTGAGACCGCCTACTTCCTCGTCGTGCCGGGCGCGACGCTGCAACGCGACCTCGCCTGGCTGCGCCGGCATGTCGGCGATGAATTCGTAGTCATCACCGATGTCACGGCAGCTGAGGCCGTGCTCTGCCTGATGGGTCCGGATGCGCGAAAGCTGATCCAGAAAGTCAGCCCCAACGATTTCTCCAACGACAACAATCCATTCGGCACCTTCCAGGAGATCGAGATCGGCATGGGCCTCGCCCGTGCCCACCGCGTCACCTATGTCGGCGAACTCGGCTGGGAACTTTATGTCTCGACCGACCAGGCGGCCCATGTCTTCGAGGCGATCGATGAGGCGGGGGCGGACGTCGGCCTGCAACTTTGCGGCCTGCATACGCTCGATTCCTGTCGCATCGAAAAGGCGTTTCGGCATTTCGGCCACGACATCACCGACGAGGACAATGTGCTGGAGGCCGGCCTCGGCTTTGCGGTCAAAACCGCCAAGGGCGAGTTCATCGGCCGCGATGCCGTGCTGAAGAAAAAAGAAGCCGGCCTGTCACGCCGGCTGTTGCAGTTTCGGCTGAAGGACCCGCAGCCTCTGCTCTTCCACAACGAGGCGATCCTGCGCGACGGCAAGATCGTCGGCCCGATCACATCAGGGAATTACGGCCACCATCTCGGCGGCGCGATCGGACTGGGCTATGTGCCCTGCCAGGGCGAGAGCGAGGCGGATGTGCTGGCCTCGTCCTACGAGATCGAGATCGCCGGCGAGCGTTTTGCGGCGGAAGCATCGCTGAAGCCGATGTACGATTCCAAGGCGGAACGGACGAGGATGTAGCACCTTTTTACCCTCCCCTTGTGGGGAGGGTCGGCTCGCAGTCGGAGCGAAGCGGCGATTGCGAGACGGGGTGGGGGGGTGCGCCCTACGAGACCCCCCACCCCGCTTCGGAAAAGCCGCCTTGCGGCATTTGCTGCGCGACCCTCCCCACAAGGGGGAGGGTGAAGAAGCTCAAAACCGCTCCAGCTTCGCCCGCACCTTCACCAGAAACGCCGCCCTCGTCCTTGGCGTGGAGGCGTCCATCAGGTAGTGCGCCAGGAAAAACGTCCGGCAGCGGCGGGCGCACAGCGCGCGCATACCGCGCAGCAAGGTCTTGCGGCCGGGCTGGCCGACGACGACGCTCCACCAGGTCGGCGCGCCGCAGGTGGTGATGACGCCGACCCTGGTGACATGTGTCATCAGCGACGTGATGCGCCCCTTGCCCAGCTTGAAGGCGACACCGGTCGCCCAGACCCGGTCGAGCCAGCCCTTCAGCATGGCCGGCAGCCCGTACCACCAGGTCGGATAGATGAACAGGATCGCCTCAGCCCAGGCGAGATGCTCGAAATGCGGTTTTAGGGCCGGATCCTCCGGCGCCCGCTCATTGTAGGCGCGCCGCTCCTCGCTACCCATCACCGGGTCGAATTTTTCGGCATAGAGGTCGAGCAGCCGTACCTCCCAACCCCGCGCCTTCAGCACGTCGACGGCGGTATCTCTGATCGCGGCGCAAAAACTTTCGGGCACCGGATGGCAATAGACCACCAGCACGCGCATCAGAATTCATCCATCCCGGCCGCGACCTTGGCGATGAAGGCTGCCCGCGTCTCGTCGGTCGACAGGTTCATCGAATAATGAGCGAGGTAGGACACCGAGGCGCCGGGCCTGATCGTCGCGCGCAGCATCCGCTTGACCAATCTGCGTGGCGGATCGCCCATCAGCATGGCGCGGAAGCGGCTGCCGCCATAGGTGGTGACGGCGGTCAGCTTGCGGATGTTGTGGAGCGACGGCTGCGCCTTGCCGTCGGCCAATTTGAACGACACGCCGGGCAGAAACACGCGATCGAAATAACCCTTCAGGATGGCCGGAAAACCGTAGTTCCAGACGGGATATGACAGCACCAGCGCCTCAGCCCGCAGCAAACGCTCGACATGGGGCGCGGCCGGGTCCGCAGGGCTGCGTTGGTTATGATAATCCAGCCTCTCCCCGCGCGTCAGCCTGGGGTCGAAATCCTCGGCATAGAGATCGCAATCGTCGACCTCATGGCCGGCGGTCGTCAGCCGCTCGACGATCGTGCGGTGCAGGCTGGCATTGAAGCTGGTCTCCACCGGGTGTGCGTAAAGGACGAGGACTTTCATGGGAAGGCATTGCCGGGGTCGGCGCGAGGCACCCCCCTCTGCCCTGCCGGGCATCTCCCCCTCAAGGGGGGAGATCGGACTGCCGCATCGCTTTCACTAATTGTCAGCGTGTCAGATTGGCTGCGGCGTTCAGGCTGCCAATCTCCCCCCTTGCGGGGGGTGAGAAGTGGTCGGCGAAGCCGATGGGAAGCCAATTGCTTGGCTTTCCAAACGACGAACGCCCGAAGCGGCAGCGTAGGGCCTGTGCCGGCAGGACAGAGGGGGGTGCTCAAGCTCAAACCTCTGCTCATTCTGCTTTCTGCAACCCCTTGAACAAAAAAGTCCGGCCTAAGCGATAGTCGTAATCCGGATTTTCCCAGGCGATCATCTTGCCGGGATTGAGCAGGCCTTGCGGATCGGTCTCGCGCTTGAAGGCGAGCTGGATTTCATCCGTCTGCTTCATGCCGCCCTCTTCCAGCGTGTAGCGGTGCGGGTTGAAGATCGGGCAGCCGTTCTCCTCATGCAGCCGGATGATTTCGTTGAGCCGCGCCTCGGTGGTGAATTTCACCAGCGGCAGGCCGAAGCAGGTGATGTTGCCGTCGAGGCGCACGAATTCGAGATGCGAAAAGACTTCGCCCGGAAACATCGCGTCCATCTTCTCCACCAGCGCCAGCTGGTTGGGAAACGGATAGAGCGATTGCAGATAGGTGATCGCGGGATCGACCCGCAGTGCCCTGAGCGTGGTGTGGTTCCACGCCAGTTCGAAGCCCGGCGGCAGGCCCTTTTTCTCTTCGTCCGTGGCCGTCGCGGCATTGAAGATGACCTCGCCGCCGGCGCGGCGGGTGAAGGCGAGGAACGCGTCTAGCCCATGCCGGGCAACCATGACGACGCAGATGCTTTGCCCGTCCCGGAAGAACTTCTGGTGGCGCTTGAAATAGAGCTGCGGCACGGGCGCGGCGATCGGCGTGATCAGCTTGGTCAGGATGCCGTCCTGGCGTGCCAGCGCGTTGCCGTAGCGGGCTGCCGGCATGAAAGCGTCGAAGCCGACGATCACGTCGATCCATTCATAGGCTGCAGTCAGCGGCATCTCGACCTCGGTGATGATGCCGTTGGTGCCATAGGCGTGGGTGACCTTGTGCAGGTCCTCGCCGGCGAGTTCGAGCGCCTTCGGCTCCGCCTCCATGGTGACGACGCGCAGGCGCAGCACATTGCCGAAATCACGCAGACCGCCGAAATTGATCGAACCGACGCCGCCCGAGCCGCCGGCGATGAAGCCGCCGATCGAGGCGGTGTTGTAGGTCGACGGCGACAGCCGCAGTTCCTGCCCGGAATGCGCGCGCGTCGCTCTGTCGATGTCGGCGAGGATCGCGCCCGGCCCGGTGACGACGCGGCCCGGCGCTATGGCCTTGATCTCGTTCATCTCGGCAAGGTTCAAAACCACGCCGCCCGACAGCGGCATCGCCTGGCCGTAATTGCCGGTGCCGCTGCCGCGCGGCGTCACCGGAACGCCATGACGGTGGCAAGCGGCAAGCACGCGGATCAGTTCGGCCTCGTTCCTGGGCGTCACGATCAGGTCGCCGGTGACGTGGTCGAGCTGCTGCTTCAGCACCGGGCTGTACCAGTAGAAGTCGCGGCTCTTCTGCTGGACGATGGCCGGATTGTCGTCGAGCTTTATCCCGTCGAGATCGCATTTGAGCGCCGAAACATCCATCATTCCACCATCAGTTCGTCGAGCTCGGCATAGTCGGGCAATTGCCTGTCGATCGCTCGGCCGTTGCGCACGACGATGCGATCCGATTCGGGCCGCGACAGCAATTCCGTCCAGCTCCGCCCTTTGAAGACGATGAAATCGGCGCTGCCACCTGCTGCCAGTGTCCCGACACCGTCGAGCCGCATCACCTTGGCCGGCGTCGCCGCCACCGTCTGCGGCCAGTCGCCGACCGGATGATCGAAATGCAGGATGCGCGTCGCCATGCGGTAGACCTCCAGCATGTCGAGATCGCCATAGGCATAGAACGGATCGCGGGTGTTGTCGGAGGCGACCGCGACCGGGATGCCCCTCGCCTTCATCTCGTGCAGCAGCGTCACGCCGCGCCAGCGAGGCGTGGTCTGGTCGGCGCGCCGGTCCTGCAGATAGAGATTGCACATCGGCAGCGACACCACGGCAAGCTTGGCCTTGGCGACCTTGTCCAGCGTGTCGAGCACGTCGAGATCCGGCTGGCGCGCCAGCGAGCAGCAATGTCCCACCAGCATGTTGCCCTCAAAACCGTTCCACAGTGCCGCCTCGGCGATCTTCTTCAGCGATATCGCCGCGATGTCGTCGGTCTCGTCGGCGTGGAAATCGAGATCGAGCCCGTGCCTGTTCGCCTCGGCGAACACCTTGTCGAGAAGCTCTTCGAGATCCGGCACCACATAGGTGACGACGCCGAGCACGCCCTTGGCCGCAGCCACGCGCTTGGCCAGCCTCTCGAACCACTTTCTGTCGCGCACGCCTTCGATGCCGAGCAGGCAGGCTGCCTGCAATTCGATGCGGCCGCGCCATTTCTCCCGCATCGCCTCGAACACCGGCCAGGAGATTTCCTCCTGTGGCGGCACGCTGTCGAGATGCGTGCGCAGCGCCTTGGTGCCGTGCGCGTAGGCCGAGCGCAGCGAGAAATCCATGCGCCGCGCCACGTCCTCGGCGCTCCAGCGCGCTGCACGGTCGGCGCCGGTGGCATTGAGCGCGCCCATGAAACTGCCGTCGGGATTGGGTTTGCGCGGCCAGATATGGCCCTTGTCGATGTGGGTGTGGCAGTCGACGAAGCACGGCAGCACGATGCGGCCGGCAAGGTCGATGGCGGTGGCTGGCGCTTTTGATTTCTTGTGCGCGGCGATGGCTGAGGTCTTGCCATCGGCGACCGTTATGTCGGCCAGGGCGAAGCCGTCGCTGTCGTAAGTGGCGGCAAGGCCTGATGTCAGCGACCGGTGAAGGCGGACGTTTGTGAGATGGTACGAGCCAGAGGTCGGTATCAAGGACCGCCCCCCTCTGCCCTGCCGGGCATCTCCCCCTCAAGGGGGGAGATTGGCAGCTTTTCCGACAGCACCCGTCTTCCAACGTCGATAATTGGCGAAATCCCGGATGACGTCCAATCTCCCCCCTTGAGGGGGAGATGGCCGGCAGGCCAGAGGGGGGTGTTTCGCGCCAGCATCTCAATCACGTCACCCAACCCCCTACCGCTCCTGCTTCAGCGCGCTCTCGTGCCAGCGGCGCAGGATGAGATGCGATATCAGCGACAGCACCAGGAAGATCAATATGCCGGTGAGCGAGATCAGGATCAGCGCCGCGAACAGCCTTGGCGCGTTGAGGCGGTAGCCGGCCTCGATGATGCGCGACGCCAGCCCCGACGACTGCCCCTGCGCGCCCGCGACGAACTCGGCCACCACGGCGCCGATCAGCGACAGGCCGCCGGCTATCTTCAAGCCTCCTAGAAAATACGGCATGGCCGCCGGCAGTCTGAGATAGCGCAATTGCTGCCAGCGCGTCGCGCCGTTGAGCTTGAACATGTCGCGCAGATTGCGGTCGACCGAATTGAGGCCGAGCGTGGTGTTGGACAGGATCGGGAAGAACGCGACGATCCAGGCGCAAAGCAAAAGCTTCACCGTCTGGTTGTCCACATAGATGTTGATGAGCGGGAAGACCGCCACGATCGGTGTTACCTGCAGCACGATGGCGAAGGGAAAGAACGACATCTCCACCCATTTCGATTGCGCAAACAGCACCGCCAGTCCGACGCCGCCGACGACCGCGAGCAGCAGGCTGAGAAAGGTTATGCGCAACGTGACCAGCAGCGCGGAGAACAGGAGCCCCGCATCGCTATAGAGCGTCCACAGCACCACGCCGGGGCGCGGCAGGATATATTGCGGGATCGCGTTCCACACGCAAATGCGGTCCCACAGCCAGATCGCCAGGATCATGATCGCCAAAGGCAAGACCCACCGGCCGATCCGCTCCAGCCGCTCCTGGCGTACGCGGCCCGCCTCTTCCGCGTCGAGCGTTGCGGCATTCTGGTCAATGGCCGTCATGGTGCGGTCCGGCTGATGTGTTGATGGCGTTGACCAGGATGTCCGAGGCCTGGCGGCAGAGCGCGGCATAGTCGGGCGAAGTGCGGAAAACCTCGTCTCGCGGATAGAAGGCGTCGATGGCAAGCTCGGCATGGACGCGGCCCGGCCGCGCCGCCATGACGACGACGCGGTTGGACAGGAACACGCTTTCGAAGACGCTGTGGGTGACGAAGACGACGGTGAAGCGCTCGTCCTGCCACAGCTCCAGAAGGTCGTTGTTGAGCTTGAAGCGGGTGATCTCGTCGAGTGCGGCGAACGGCTCGTCCATCAGCAGAATGCGCGGCTTCGTCACCATCGCGCGTGCGATCGAGACGCGCATCTTCATCCCGCCGGAAAGCTCGCGCGGCACGGCGTTCTCGAAGCCGGTCAGGTGCACCCGCTCCAGCATCTCCGTCACCGCCGGCGCCGCCTTGGCGCGCGACACGCCTTTCAGCCTGAGCGGCAGCCAGACATTGTCGAATACATTGGCCCAGGGCAGCAGCGTCGGTTCTTGGAAGACGAAGCCGATATTGGCGCGGTCGATCGAACCGCCCCAGTCGAGCTGACCGGATGTCGGCGTCGACAGGCCCGCGATCAGCCTCAACGCCGTTGACTTGCCGCAGCCGGACGGCCCGAGAAGGCTGACAAAATCGCCCTCGCGGATGGCGAGATCGACGTCGCTCAATGCAGTCACGCCATTGGAAAACACCTTGCCGACATGGCGCAGCGTCAGCAGCATCGGGCCTTCACCCGATGCCGTCATGGGCGCCTGCGCCATCTTTTCCAGCTTCACGACTACTTCTTCAGCTCGATCCCGACACCTTTGTTGATGAAGGCCAGCGTGTAGGCCTTCTTGATATCGATGCCCTCGGGCGTGACCTTGGCCTTGACCATCTTGTCATAGAAGCTCTTGATCCGGTCTTCGTTCATGGCGCCGATGCCGAGCTTTTCGGTGTCGCCGGAATCGGCCAGGCCGAACTTCTTCATCTGCTCGATCGAGAAGGCAATCTGCTCGTCGCTCATGTCGGGGTTGTCTTTCTTGATCATCTCGTTGGCGGCCTTGTTGTCGCCGTAGAGGTAGTTGTACCAGCCCTTGGCCGAGCCATCGACGAAGCACTGGACCACCTCCGGCCGCTTGTCGATCGTGTCCTGCATCACCTCGATCGTCGTCGAATAGGTGTCCCAGCCATAGTCGGCGAGCAGGAACTGGTTGGGCACGAAGCCGCCTTCCTTCTTGACCGCAAAAGGCTCCGAGGTGACGTAACCCTGCTGGATCGACTTCTTGTTGGCCAGGAATGGAGCGGTGTTGTAGGTGTAGGGCACGCGCTTGGCGGCATCGAAACCGAGTTCGATGACCATCCACTGGAAGAAGGTCTGGACGCCCTCGTCGCCGAGAATGTACTGGTCGGCGTTCTTCAAATCCTCCCACTTGTCCAGCCCCTGCCCCGGGTGGGACATGATGACTTGAGGGTCCTTCTGGAAATCGGCGGCGACGACGCGCATCGGGATGCCCTGCTGGACGGCGTCGAAGGCCGACAGCAGATTGCCGCCCATGTAGAAATCGAGCTTGCCGGCCAGCAGCAGCGGCCGCCCGCTGACCTGCGGACCTCCCTGCGAAATCGTCACGTCGAGGCCACATGCAGCGTAGGTGCCGTCGGCGACGGCCTGGTAGTAGCCGCCATGCTCGGGCTCGGCCAGCCAGTTGGTGCCGAAGGTGACCTTCTCGTTTGCTGCCGCGCCGAACGTGCCGGCTCCAAGCAGCGCGACCGCAAGCGCTGAAATCTTCTGTTTTCCGTACATCGACACCACCCTTTGTTGGCTCCGGAGCGTCACGCGCCGGGCTCGACACCATTGATCCAAGAAGCAAGACACATGCCACCGCCCGGGCCGCCTGCTTGCGCGGCAGTCACTGCCAACACCGGACGGGTCATGCTGTGCGGGAGGCATCGTGCCTATTTTTTGGACGCCTGTCCACAATCGCCCTTGTGCCATGCACCACATCTTGAACGTACTATCGGTCACGTCTTAGGCTGGTCTCGCAGACAGGAGATTGCCATGTTCAGATACCTCGCGCCGAAGTCGATCAAGCCGCCTTTCGCCCGCTATAGCCACGGCGTCGAGGTGCCTCCAGGCAAGCGGCTGGTTCTGTGCTCCGGTCAGGTCGCCATCACGGCGGACGACCAGATCCCCGAGGATGCCGGCGCGCAGGCCGAGCTCTGCTTTCAAAACATAGCGGCGATTCTGGCTGAAGCCGGGCTGGGGCTAGGCGACATCGTGCGCATAAACGCCTACGTCACCGACCGCGCCTTTCTGCGGCCCTATATGGACGTCCGCGACCGCTTGTTTGCCAGCCCCGCGCCCGCCTCGACGCTGATGATCGTGTCAGGCTTTGCGCGGCCGGAGTTCAAGGTCGAGGTCGAGGCGATTGCGGCTGGGTGATCGACAGGCGACGTTTGGCGCGCTAGGTCTCCCTCACAGTCAAGAGGCATCACATGACCGTTGCAAACAGACGCGTTTGGTGGGGCGACTACCGGACCACCGAATACGCCGCGATCGATCCGGAGGCGACGGTTGCCGTGCTGCCGGTGGCGGCGATCGAGCAGCACGGCCCGCATCTGCCTGTATCAACCGATACCTCGATCATGAACGGCATGCTGGAGACGGTCATCGCCCGCCTGCCCGGCGATCTCGACATCCGCATCCTGCCGGTCCAAACGGTCGGCAAGTCGAACGAGCATCTGCAGGCGCCGGGCACGCTCACCCTGCCGGCGGCCACCCTGGTCGATGCCTGGACCGAGCTTGGCCTGTCCGTTGCCCGCGCAGGCGTAAGGAAACTGATCGTCGTCAACTCGCATGGCGGCAATGAAGAGATCATGGGCATCGTCACGCGCGAGCTGCGCGTGCGTGAGAGGATGCTGGCGGTGAAGACCAGCTGGCAGCGCTTCGGCCGCCCCGCCGGCATGTACACCGAGCTGGAAGACCGCCATGGCATCCATGGCGGCGACGTCGAGACCTCGTTGATGCTGCATTTTCGCCCGGAGTTAGTCGACATGGCCAAGGCCGACAATTTCGCCTCCAAGGTCGCCCGCGCCGAAACCGAATTTGCGCTGCTGCGCCACACAGGCACGCACGCCTTCGCCTGGATCGCCAGCGACCTCAACCCCAATGGCGTCGTCGGCGATGCCTCGATTGCAACGGCCGAAAAAGGCCGGCTGACGGCAGAGCATCAGGCCGAAGGGTTCATCACCCTGCTGAGGGATGTGCGCAAGGCGAAATTGGCCGAGTGGCTGGCGTAGAGCAATTTCGGGAAAAGTGCGTGGCGGTTTTCCGTCTGAAATTGTGTCAAAACAAATAATGATTGCAAGAGTGCTTCTCCACCTCCTGAAGGCGGACGGAGAAGTCATCTAGGAAAGTCAATGCGCCAGACATGTCGCCATTTGATGCAATTTTTCGGGGGTAAATCCGGCTTTGGTGACCCATTCACGTAGCCGTTCTAGCGTCACCTCTTCGGTCACAGTTGTGCCTGACATAGGTGGCTTAATGGATGCCAAAATGATCGAGGTGACACCGCTGCCGATGCCTTGGTAGGCGCGAATGTCGGAGGAGGTCTTTGCCTTGTGTCCGGCTTTGCAAAGATCATTAGCTCCTCCGTCCGGTCTCGAGACGAAGGGCGGCTTGAGGCCGGTCTCCACCGACGAGCAGCGCAGGTCGATGGGTATAGGCCCAATGGGTTGGATCGATCCTACTTGCCCATTTCGCAATTGCTGATGAAGCGCCACTGAGCCTTCGCCAAAAGCAGGTCCGCTATCATTGACGATCGCGAAGACTTCATGATCCCCATAGCGCACCCACGCCAGTGCACCAACGAGATTGGACTGCGGGGTGACAAGGCCGGGTATGGCTGCAGAATCTATATAAGCAACTTGGCCATGCACTGTATGCGTCAAGTGAGTCATTGATAGATACGACGCCACCATATCTCCCGAGGCTGTCGGCACCTGCTCCCCGGCCTTCGGTCGCCCTTTCCCGTTGCCCACGAAGTACCGGCCTTTTCTTGGCAGCTCACACGCCGTTTTTGTGCCACCGGCAGGCGGTTCGACCTCCATCGCATACACACAAAACTCCGCCGTGCCCGGACCGAAGTTGCCTGCCTCTGCTTTGGTCCATTCGGTATGGCATAATGACTGGTTGCCCTGAGCGGAACAGCCCAGCTTCTTGCCGTGGATATGCAGATTTACGCCATTGTTGATGTAGGTGTAGCCGTGATCACCTGGAGTATAGGACGCAGCAGCCCCGTCAGGATTCACCTCAAGCCCAGTCTTCATCAAGATGGAGCCGTCGCCGAACGTCACACGTCCGTTGGCGTCTGGCGCAGGACATGCGGGCTGCTTCCCCGCTGCAGAGGTCGCCAGCATCGCCGATCCAGTAACAATACCCGCACAAGCTGCTAATCGCAATGTACTCGTCATGCTCATTTTCAATCCCCCCGAACAATCGAATTTCCGGCGGCTATCTAGTTTTGTTTTGATACCGCAAGCAATACGTATCATATTGCAGATTTAAATATATACGACGTAGTGGATTTTCCCTCGAATTTTTACAAGCCTACGTCGTCAGCAGCGGATACGAACTTATAACGATGCGCACAAAGGTTGGCGTGAACAGTAAGGCGTTTGTTGGGGGCTATCCGTAGTTTCACTGGTGCTCATTCCTTCTAAAAATGGCATGAGTTGATCCAACGGCACAAGATTTAAGACTGAACATTGAGTTTGGCGGCGCTGATTGCAAGGCCGATTCAAGCATTCACAGCCAGGCAGCTTGACCTAGTTTTGGGCGGGAAAGGCATCGGCCCAACCGATCTCGCCATTGGCCAAGCTAGTTAGCCGTCGATCTTCAAAACGAAAGGCGTGCCCTCAAAAGCATCGGCGCCGCGACCGATCGCCTCGATCGCTTCAATCATCCGGCCCTCGCGCCCCAGCAGCGCATCGGCGACGGCAATCAATCGTGGATTGGGCGTTGCCGACAGCGAAAGCTTTCGCAAAGTCCGAGCCAGTTCCGCCTCGTCGCGCTTGGGCGCCAGTGCCGCGGCTATGATGTAGGCCGACGCCGTCGAGCGGCTGATGCCGGCATAGCAATGCACGACCATCGGCTTCGCGCTGTCCCAGCGGCGCGCAAAATCGAGCAGATTGCGCACATGCTCCTCGCCCGGCATGGTCATGCCGTCCTGCGCCACCGCAATGTCGTGCATCACCAGGTGCAGATGGTTTTCCCTCGATATCGAGGCCGGGCGCGTCACCTCGGTGCCGGCGGCAAGCAGCGACAGCACGCGCTCGGCGCGGCTTCTGGCCACAGTCTCCTCGAGCTTTGCCAGCGAACAGACATGGATCATGGCGCAATCTCCCTGGCGCTATCGTCGCGCCGTGCGTGCCAGTCGGCAAGCGCCGATTCGAGCCGCTGCCATTCCTCCTGACTTCCAGGCAGCCCCGCGCGGAGCACCTGAGGACGCTCGGAAAAATGCCTGAGCAATATGCCGCGCTCACCGAGCGTCGAAAACAGCCCCGGTGCATCGGCAAGCCGGAGATAGCGAAACAGCGTCGTGCCGCCGGCGACAGCAACGCCAAAGCGCGAAAGCAGCGCATCGAGCCGCGCCGCATCCTGCGCCAGCCGCCGCCGCATGTCGGCCTGCCAGCCGCTGTCGGCAAGCGCGCGGATGCCGTATTCGAGCGCTGGGCCGGCGACCGCCCAAGGGCCGAATTGCGTTTCAAGCCTTTCGACCGTCGCTGCATCGGAAAGTGCGAAGCCGAGCCGCAGGCCGGCGAGACCGAAGAACTTGCCAAACGAGCGCAGCACGACGATGCCGCCCCGCCCGACATCGCCGGCCAGGCTTTCCGCGTGCGGGCCGACATCCATGAAGGCTTCGTCGACGACCAGCAGACCGCCTATGGCGCGCAATGTCTCGGCAAGCCGAAGCAGCCTTTCCCGCGACACGACTCGCCCGTCGGGATTGTTGGGATTGACGACGATGGCAATTTCGGCTCCGGCAAGCGCCTCGAAATCGTCGACCGCCGCCACCGCATGGCCGGCAATCGCGGCGGCCCTGGCATGCTCGGCATAGGTCGGCCCGAGCACCAGCGCCTTGCCGGGGCTGACCAGCGAGGCGACGCGCGGCAGCAGGATCTGCGTGCCCGGGGCGACCGCCACATTCTCGGCCGAAGGCGCGCCATAGGCGCAGGCCGCGACCCTGGCCAGCTCACGCAGGCGGGCGGCCTCCGGCAATCGTGACAGGGCGGTGGCGGGCAGCTCGAAAAGCGGGTAGGAGTGCGGATTGATACCTGTCGAGAGATCGACGAAAGGTTGTGGCGCGTGAGGGAAGAGCGCCCTCGCCCGGCCAAGGGATCCACCGTGATCCACCACAGTAATCGCTCCATCAGAAAGCTTCATGTCGATCCTGATCGCTTTCCTGTCGCTGGCCATCGAACGCATCCTGGGTTACCCGGACTGGCTGTTCCGTGCCGTCGGCCATCCCGTCACCTGGTTCGGCAGGCTGATAGCCTTTCTCGACCACAGGCTCAACCGCGACACTGATTCCGACGCGCTGCGTCGCCGCCGCGGCGTGCAGGCGCTGCTGGTGATCGTGCTGGTGCCGGCGGCAATCGCCTTCATCGTGCAAATCCTGCTCTGGCAGCTCTTTCCTGCCGGCATGATCATCACGGCAATCCTGGCCTCGTCGCTGCTGTCGCAAAAGAGCCTTACCGAACATGTCGAGGCGGTGGCCGATTCGCTGGATACCGGCGGGCTGGCGCTCGGCCGCATTGCGGTTGCGCGCATCGTCGGTCGCGATCCAGAGAAGCTCGACCATGCCGGCGTCAGCCGCGCCGCCATCGAAAGCCTGGCCGAGAATTTCTCCGACGGCATCGTTGCGCCCGCCTTCTGGACAGGTGTCTGCGGTCTGGCCGGCGGCGTGGCCTACAAGGCCGCCAACACCGCCGATTCGATGATCGGCCACCGCACCCCGCACCACGAGGCCTTCGGCCGCGCGGCAGCACTCTTCGACGACTGGATCAACCTGCCGGCGTCCCGGCTGACCGCGTTGCTGATCGTTGCCGCCGCCTTTCTCGTTGACGGCGCCGATCCCCGCAACGCCTGGCAAGCAGTGCGGCGCGACGCCAAAAAGCACCGCTCGCCCAATGCCGGCTGGCCGGAAGCGGCAATGGCCGGCGCACTCGGCCTGGCGCTCGCCGGCCCGCGCAGCTATGGCGGCGTTGTCGTCAACGATGCCTTCATGGGCGAAGGCGGCCGCCGCGAGGCGGAAAGTCTGGACATCAGGCGGGCGCTGAAACTTTATCAGGTCGCCGACTATCTGCTGATTGGGCTGTTCGGGTTGCTGTCGGCGGTGCTTATCGCGGTAACGTCCTGAGAGCTTACCGTCGCCCTTCCTTTACCCTCTCCCCCTTGTGGGGAGGGTCGGCGCGAAGCCCCGGGGCGGGGGACTGCGCCCTACGAGGACCCCCCCCCCCCCCCCGCAAACAGCAGCCCAGACCCCAACCACACGAGGGGGCGAATGACAAGAAACAAAAAAACCAAAACCAAACAGGAAACGA